>CAZNUR010000005.1:0-5033 GCA_964576375.1 uncultured Chitinophaga sp. | reverse complement strand
CTTAACCAGATCCGATAGGGGTCTTTTTCCCCTTTCCAGGGCATTTTTCGGTGGTTTTTGGCCAAATTCCATGCAAAAAGCGTGGAAGAAAAGGAATTTTTGGGCTTTTTGGGGGGCATAACACCATAAAGCTAAAAAAAAATATGTCTATATATTTGATAATCACAATATTTTACCTTAGATTGGCAGAGTAAACCCAAAACACGCATCATGAGAAAGGCCGACCTTGTAAATCAGATCGCGGAAAAAACTGGTATACCCAAGGTGGATGTACTTGTGGCCCTTGAAACTATGTTCAAGGAAGTCAAAGACACACTTGCCGGTGGCGAAAACATTTACATTAGGGGATTTGGCAGTTTTATCACTAAAAAGCGGGCTGCAAAAATTGGTCGTAACATCAAGAAAAATGTAGCGGTTCATATTCCAGAGCACTACATTCCCGCCTTTAAGCCTGCAAAAGAATTTGTTGCAGAGGTGAAGAAACTGAAAGAGCCCAAACCTGATACTGGACCTGGAGAGGATGAATAAGCGATCAATCCGGTAACTTTGCCGAGAAAATCTAGATCGTGAAAAAACCCCAATTGATATTGGCGGGCATTGGCTTGTCCCTGGTAGTCCTTCTTTTTGTTTTTGGCCGTTTTGTTCCTGAAAAAGAAAAGCTTACAAAAACTAATCCTTCTGTTGCAGCGCCAGCAGTCAGCACCTTCTCTATTGACTCAGCCCGCAGTTTGGCTGAAAAAAACTTGACGGGCGAACTTAATTTAAGCCTGAAAACCCTGGAGGATAAGTTAAAATCTGCAGCAACACCTGCTGCACAACTTGCTGCCTATCACGAACTTGCCCATTTTTGGTCGGAGGAGTTTCGTTTTTTTGAACTATACGCCTGGAACGAAGCCCTTGCTGCGCGATTGGAAAATTCCGAAAAAAGCCTCACCTTCGCAGCCCGTTTGTTCCTGGATAACCTGCAAGAGGATCCGGATGGCCCACGACGCCAATGGAAAGCTTTGCAAGCCAAGGACCTATACGAGCGCTCTTTGAAGATCAATCCCAATAACGATTCCACCAAAGTGGGACTGGGTGCCTGTTACTTGTTCGGCAACATCAGCACCAACCCTATGGAAGGAATTGCACTAATCAGGGAAGTAGTACAGCGAGACAGTACCAATGTTTACGCTCAACTAACCCTGGTAAAAGCCTCCATCCTATCTGGACAGTTTGATAAAGGAATAACTCGTTTACAAACTGTAATCAAGGTAGAACCCCGAAACATAGAAGCCCATCTATTACTGGCAGATCTCTATGAAAGAACGGGCGAAAAAAAGGAAGCTGTAAAGTGGTATGAAAAAAGCCTGCAACTGATTGAACAACCTGAAATCAGACAAGCTATAAAGGATCGGATCGGAGCACTCAAACAATAGTTCCAAAACAAATTGATAAACTAATTTTTAACAAATAAAAAAATTTCTGGTATGCCTTGTGGTAAAAAGAGGAAGCGTCATAAGATTGCGACGCACAAGCGTAAAAAAAGACTGAGAAAGAATCGTCATAAGAAGAGAAATAAATAAGCAGCTGGGCCATCTTGGCCCAGTATTCGCTTTTTTTGTTTTCAGTCCCCGGTTGTTTCCGACTATTTATTCGAAACTGTTCTCGAACATTGTCGCCGTTTACGCATTTGCGTATTTTATCAGCCGGTGTTTTACCGTCTCCTGTCCGTATAATTGGTTGGATAGGTTCCATAGGTAATACAGTACCCAAGCTGTAATGAACAAAGAATTAATCATCAATGTCACCGCGCAGGGTGTAGAAATAGCGCTGCTCGAAGACAAAAAACTCGTTGAGCTACATAACGAGAAAAGTGATGCCCGCTTTGCGGTGGGTGATCTCTACCTGGGAAAGGTTAAAAAACTAATCCCCGGTTTAAATGCGGCCTTTGTAGATGTAGGATTTGAAAAAGACGCATTTCTGCATTACACCGATTTAAGTCCTTATATCAAGTCGCTTCTCAAGTTCACCCAGTTCTCCATGAACGATAAGAGTGAGAAAGGGCTAGACTTTAGCAAGTTCACTGTTGAGCCTGAAATTCTGAAAACAGGCAAAATCAGCGAAGTGATGAACGGAAAACCTTCCGTGTTAGTACAGATCTTAAAAGAACCCATCGCTGCAAAAGGTCCTCGCTTAAGCTGTGAAATTTCACTACCCGGTCGTTTTGTAGTATTAACCCCATTTAATGATGTGGTAGCTGTTTCCAGAAAAATACATTCTGGTGAAGAAAGAAAACGTTTACAAAAACTGATTGAGGCTATCAAGCCCAAAAATTTTGGCGTTATTGTTCGTACGGCTGCAGAGGGTAAAAAAACAGCGGAGTTACACGAGGACCTGGCTTCACTTACCGCTACTTGGGCTACCATTCAACAAAATTTAAAAGGGGCCGTAGCACCTGCAAAAATTCTGAGTGAACAAACTAAGACCACCAGTATCCTGCGTGATTTACTCAATGCAGATTTCAATCGTATTGTAATCAACGATAAAACGTTGTATACTGACACTAAAAGTTATATCCAACGTATTGCACCTGAAAAAGAAGAAATTGTTTCTTATTACGGAAACGGATCTTCCATTTATGATACCTATGGAATTACCAAGCAAGTAAAATCTGCATTTGGAAAAACCGTAAACCTGGATAGTGGTGCCTATATCATTATCGAACACACAGAGGCCTTACACGTAATTGATGTAAACAGTGGCTATAAAAGTGTAGGAAGTAACCAAGAGCAAAATGCACTAGAAACAAATCTGGAGGCCGCAGAGGAAATTGCCCGTCAGTTACGCCTGCGTGATTTGGGTGGCATAATTGTGGTGGACTTTATTGATATGAAGTTGCCAGAGAACAAACGTAAACTTCATGATAAAATGGAAGCGTGTTTATCCCAAGACCGGGCTAAGCATACCATACTTCCCATTTCCAAATTTGGTATCATGCAGATTACGCGTCAACGCATGAAGCCAGAGCTGACCATCAACACACAAGAAGCTTGTCCTACTTGTAATGGAACTGGGAAAATTACTTCAACCTTATTGTTGGAAGACGAGATTGAAAAGAACTTAAGCTATCTGATTACACATAAACACGAACAACTTAAGCTAGTAGTTCATCCTATCCTTTACGCCTACCTCACCAAAGGTTGGTTCTGGAAAACAAAGATGGCTATATGGAATAAAAAATTCGGTCAGAAAACAGCTGTCGTTGCAGACAGTTCCTATCATCTGACCGAATATCGTTTTTTTGACAAGAACGAAGAAGAGATAAAACTCTCCTGAGAATTTTTGAATTATCGTTCGCGGCTATTCAGATAAATCATGACATACTGAATCAGCGTTACCACTGCAGCGAGTGCAGCTACCACATAGGTAGTGGCCGCCCATTTCAATGCATCTTTTGCCAAGGGATATTCCTCTGAGTTGGTAACATTGGTTTGCTCTAACCATGCCAAGGCACGCTTACTGGCGTCAAACTCTACTGGTAACGTAACCAAACTAAATAATACAGTCAACGACATCATAATGATACCAATCAACAAAACAGTAGCGTTGTTGCTTACGGCCAACATAATAATTCCGGCCATCAATACCCAGTTAACGATGTTAGCGCTGAACTGAACTACCGGCACCATACGACTTCTGAAAACCAAGGGACCATAGGCAGTTGCATGTTGCACGGCATGACCACATTCATGGGCAGCCACGGCTGCGGCTGAAACCGACACCCCATGGTATACGTCAGGGCTTAGATTTACTGTTTTATTAAGCGGGTTGTAGTGATCAGAGAGAAATCCATCTACAGAGGTGACTGTAACATCATAAATTCCGTTCTCACGTAGCATTTTTTCAGCTATCTCCTTGCCTGACAGGCCTTTAGACAACTGAAGCTTACTGTAACGATTAAATTTCCCCTTTAAAATAGAAGACACCAGAAAGCTGATTCCCAAAAACAAGAGGGATACAAGCATAATTTCGTTCGTCATGTAAATTGGTTGTTTTAGTACCCAATATTACTACAAATTTATCGCCACCGGCCAAGGCTGTTTTGAATCCGTCTTTTTGTCATTCCGGAGGGGGTAAAAAATATTTAAAGTTGAGGGTTACCTCGGGTTCGTCCGTATAAAAAACAATATAATAATATTGATTATCAATTATTTAAATACATTAATTGCCCCCATTTAGCCCCCCTGTCAGGCAGGGGAAAATCGCCAAAAGTTATGCACAACACTCAAATTTAATTTTAAAAATCATCCCTCCCTTGCTAATTTAGCATCAGAATTTAATGGGTTAGTAAGTAAAGGGTCAGTCGAAAGATTGGCCCTTTTCATTTTAAGTATGAGCAAAACTAAAACATCATTTTTCTGCCAACACTGCGGTCATCAAAGCGTAAAGTGGTTGGGTCAATGTCCTGGATGTGGCACGTGGAATAGTTATGTAGAAGAGATTGTACACAAAGACAACGCAAAAGAACATCAGGATTGGTCTGCTTATGGCGAAGAAAAAAGAAAAGGGAAAATTACCACGCTTGATCAGGTTAAAAGTAATCAGGAACGTCGCATTGTAACAGGCGATGCGGAATTGAATCGTGTGTTGGGTGGTGGTATTGTACAAGGAAGTTTAATATTGGTAGCCGGAGAACCGGGTATTGGAAAATCTACCTTGTTTTTACAAACAGGTCTTTGGCTGAAAAATGTTTCGGTGCTCTATATCAGCGGCGAAGAAAGTGAGCAACAGATTAAAATGAGAGCAGACCGACTACAATTACAAAATCCGGATTTTTATTTGCTGACTGAAACGAACACGTCTGTAATTTTTCAGGAGATCAAGAAATTAAAGCCTGGATTGATCATTGTTGATTCTATTCAAACACTACAAACTCCTTTTCTGGATGCATCAGCAGGATCTGTATCGCAAATCAGAGAATGTGCAGCAGAATTTCAGCGTTTTGCTAAAGAGACCAATACGCCAGTATTTCTGATTGGTCACATTACCAA
>CAZNUR010000004.1:79001-95520 GCA_964576375.1 uncultured Chitinophaga sp. | reverse complement strand
CGCTTGTTTCCCAATTCAGGGCTTCCTACGCGGTTCATCGCGCAACGGAAACCAATCGTGGCAGCAGAAAGATCTTCCTCCAGATGTCTACGTGCACCAGGGCTTAACCAGTAAGCGCGGTCGTTCCAGCTTCCACCTTTATATACCTTGGAGCGCTGCGGATCCAACAAGGTAGATGTACCGTATGCATAAGCGGCAGAGGACAAGGAGTCTCCATCGAGGTAATCAATTACATTACCCTTTTGGTAGTTTCTTCTGTTACGCGCATCTGCCTCAGTTACTTCTAACATTTTTACACGTCCTAATGAATCTTTTTCATAACGAGCAGAAGGATCCAAGGTGGTAGAGTCTGCTACATAGAGCTTCATAAACTTATTACCACGGAAAGGAGCAGGTTGATCGTCAAAATCTAAATTGGAAAGCGGACGATAGGTATCTTCAACCCACTCACTCACATTACCTGCCATATTGTATAATCCAAATGCATTGGGGTAGTAGGATTCAACGGGAGCTGTATAGAAAGAGCGGTCATTCAAACCACCGGCCACACCGGCATTATCTCCACTTCCTCTTTTGAAGTTTGCATAGAATTGTCCTTGCAGGCTTCCTCTGCGGTTTTCACGAAGTCCGTTTACATTTTGGGCCCAGGGGTAGATTTGTTTGTTCGATTGTAATTCTTCACCACGTTTTCCTTCCTTGATACTCGTGCGTGGATTTTGTCCAATTAGGCCATAGGCTGCATATTCCCACTCCGCTTCAAAAGGAAGACGATATTCAGGACTTACTATTCCGGATTCCAATGATGGTTGTTGCGGTGCACGTCCACGACTAGCGCGCATAGCTTTTCCGGGAGGTGCAGTGTATAAGCCAAGTAAATAAGAACGAGTATTGAAGTTGTTATCTCCTTGTTGTGCTCCAGGCTTCAAGTTATTCTTATTGATATAACCCTTCTCTACCAACATGGATTCGTTGTAGCGGTCCGTTCTCCACAAGCAAAAATCTTTTGCTTGCTTCCAACTAACTCCAACAACTGGATAATAGTTGAAGGCGGGGTGGCGGAAGTATAATTCTACGGATGGTTCATTATAGCTGAGCTCACTTCTCCAAACCAAAGTATCGGGGAGTGCGCCTTCAACAATTTTTACATTCTCAGGGTCAGACGGGTCGAATATTTTAGAAAGCCAGAAGATATATTCACGATAGTGAACATTGGCTACTTCGGTACGGTCCATATAGAAAGAAGGAACAGATACACGGCGGGGTATGTTGTTCCAATCGCCCATTACATCTTCCTCGGTTTGACCCATAGTGAAGGTTCCTCCTTCTACGAATACAAGTCCGGGACCGGTAGCTTGGTCCTTAGCTTGGGCCACCTGAAAGCCACCTTTTTCGTTGTAGTTCCACCCGGTGACGCTTGATTTGGGGGATTTTTTTGCAAAAATCCCTTTGCCTTTGCAGGAACTAAACAGTA
The DNA here is from genome assembly GCA_964576375.1 of uncultured Chitinophaga sp. Classification (GTDB taxonomy): domain Bacteria; phylum Bacteroidota; class Bacteroidia; order Chitinophagales; family Chitinophagaceae; genus JJ008. The sequence continues at coordinate 94,049 of CAZNUR010000004.1, read as the reverse complement.
ATAAGCTAGACAGAGCCAGCATAAATAAAATTGGACGTTGCATTTGTAGCATACAGCTTCGATTGGTATTGACTAACGCAGGTTTAACTCGGGATATTGCCCCGATTGTTTCTCCCTGATTTACAGGGCTTGCGAATTTAAGTAGTTTGAGCCAAATAGCACCCAGGACAGTTTTTATTTTTTATAACTATAACTAATTTGTTACCAACGGTTTACAAGAAATCCTGTATCGGTTCTATTTTTTTAAAAAAAGGAATATTTTAACAATATTATTGAAATAGAGGCGTTTATCATCTGTCGGAGTCTTCAGAGCAGGAAGAATTTTCGCGCGGAAGTTGTTCATAATGACTGATTTCCCGAAGTTTGAAAAAAATTCCTTTTTGAAGGGCTTTTTGATCAAAAACGCTATATTTACACACTATTAAAAATTTTCTAATGAGACTAACTGCCTTAAAACTGACTGCCAGCATCCTGCTATTATGTGGTCTTACTGCAAATGTTAACGCGCAGACCGACCCAATCAATGTCGTTACTACTGCCGTTCCTTTCCTTCGTATTTCTCCTGACGCTCGTTCAGGTGGTATGGGTGAAATGGGTGTAGCTACTTCACCAGATACTTACTCTGCTATCTGGAACGTTGCGAAAGTTGCTTTTAACACAACTGACGCTCGTATCTCTGCTACGTATACTCCTTGGATGAAGGACCTCGTAAACGATGTTTATTTAGCTTCTGTTACAGGTTTTAAGAAATTAGACGATAACCAGGCTTTGTCTGCGTCAGTTCGCTACTTCAGCCTTGGTAATATTCAGTTTACTGATTTCACGGGTGCTCCTTTGGGAACAGAGCACAGACCTCGTGAGTTCGGTATCGATCTTGGTTACTCTCGTAAACTCTCTGATAAAAGTGGTGTTGGTATCACTTTAAAGTACATCAACTCTGATCTTACTGGTGGTTTGACTAATGGTAGCACCACTTATAAAACGGGTTCTTCCGTTGCTGCAGACCTTGCTTATTACCACGATGGTAAAAAGAATGGTACTGGTTTAGCATGGGGAGCTGTTCTTTCTAACCTCGGTGCTAAGATTGCTTACACTAGCAATGCTGATGCTAAGGATTTCATTCCTGCTAACCTTGGTTTAGGTTTGAACTACACAAAAAAATATAACAACACAAACAGCCTTTCTTTTGGTGCTGAATTGAACAAATTGCTTGTTCCAACACCTCCAGGTGCTGGTGCAACTGCTGCTGATCTTGCGGCTTACAGAAACAAGAGCGTAGTGGGTAGCTGGTTCAGTTCATTGGGAGATGCTCCTGGTGGATTCGGCGAAGAAATGAAAGAGGTTTCAATTGGTGCTGGTGCTGAGTGGAACTACAATGGACAGTTCTTCTTCCGTGGTGGTTATTTCTATGAGAACAGAACTAAAGGAGATCGTCGTTACTTCACTACTGGTCTTGGCGTGAAGTACAATGTGTTCCATTTCAACTTTGCTTACTTGATTCCTTCTGGCAGTGGTGTTAACCGTAACCCACTTTCTAATACACTTCGTTTCCAAGTTTCATTTGACTTGGGTGGTAAAAAGTAATTATAGCGTTTACTAGTCAAAAAGGCCTCGGATTACCGGGGCCTTTTTGTTTATTTGCACTAAATATAACACATGTCATTTCGCATTGGTACCGGAATCGATTTTCATCAGTTGGCGGAAGGTCCGGCGCTTTGGATCGGAGGAGTACAAATTCCTCACTACAAGGGCGCTGTAGGACATAGTGATGCGGATGTTTTGTTACACGCAATTTGCGATGCTTTGTTGGGTGCGCTGGCTTTGGGGGATATTGGCGAACATTTTCCAAATACAGATCCGGCTTACAAAGGGATTGATAGCAAAATATTGCTTTCAAAATGTGTGGATTTAATTCATGCAAAGGGCTATCGAGTGGTCAATGTAGACGCTACATTATGTCTGGAAGCACCTAAAATAAGACCCTATGTAGCCGCAATGCAGGCTGCTATTGCTCCCTTGTTAAAAGTTCAAATTGATGCAGTTTCCATCAAAGCAACTACTACAGAAAAAATGGGTTTTGCTGGAAGAGAAGAAGGATTGATGGCACAGGCTACAGTTCTCTTACAGCAATCCTGATCACATACCCACCTATCTTTGCGCGATGTCCGCCCTGCCTATTAAGATCGTTAATCGTTCGTCCAACCCCCTTCCTTCCTACGCTACGGAGGCTTCGGCTGGTATGGATATCCGTGCAGATCTTTCCTCATCCGTTGAATTAGCTCCTGGCGAGAGAAAATTAATTCCAACTGGACTTTTCATCGAATTACCAGTTGGATACGAGGCGCAAGTACGTCCTCGAAGTGGATTAGCACTCAAACAAGGTATTACCTGTCTTAACTCACCTGGAACAATCGATGCAGATTATCGAGGCGAAATTGGTGTAATCTTGATAAATCACTCTGATGAAACACAAGTCATACAACCCGGAGATCGCATAGCACAGTTGGTGGTGCAACCGGTGACAACTTGTATTTGGGTACCCGTTTCTGAATTAGCTGATTCCGCACGTGGCCAAGGTGGATTTGGTCACACCGGAGTAAAATGAATGATAACTATGCGAATTATCGTGGTGCTTCTAATGCTGGGTGTTTTTTTTACTTCTTGTAGAAGTACAAAAAAAATTCAGACAGCCCTAGTGAAAAAGGATACTATCCAGGCAAATATTCTTTCTGATTTGGAGCGGGCCAGATTAGATTCAATTGCATTTATCAAAGAGCAGTACGCCCAGTTGCAATCCAAGCGGATTCAGTATACCACTTTCAATGCAAAATTGGATGTGGACTACGAAGATGGGACAGGTCAAAAACTAAATCTTAATGCCCAGTTACGGATGTATAAAGACAGTTTGATCTGGGCTTCCATCACCGCCATTTTGGGAATTGAGGGATTGCGTGCTTACATTACTCGAGATTCTGTGAAGCTTTTAGACAAGCAGAATAAAATTTATATAGCACGCAGCGTGGCTTATTTGACTGAAGTCACGGCCTTGCCGCTGGATCTTGGCTCACTTCAAGATTTATTGATCGGGAATCCGGTTTTTTTAGATTCAACGTTGCAGGCTTACAGTAAAGGCAATGGGACAATTTCATTACAAGGTGTCAATTCTTTTTTCAGGTTGTTGTTTACCATCGCGGAGCAGGAAAAGGTATTACTTAGCACCAAATTGGATGATTTGGATCTCACGCGTAACCGCACCAGTTTTTTAGGGTATTCTGAGTATGATAATCGCACCGGAGTTTATTTTTCACAACGTCGCAATATTGCCGTTTCAGAGAAAAAGAAATTGAATGTGGAGTTGCGATTCAAGCAGTATGCTTTTAATGAAACGTTAAGTTTTCCATTTACTATTCCAAAAAATTATCGCCGCGGTTGACGAATAAAATTTATTTTGCATGGAATCGTTATAGTACATCCATGCGAATCAGTCTTTTAGCTCTCTTATTGTTGCTATCCGCTGCCTCTGTACAGGCCCAGCCGGGTACGGACAAGAGTCAGTTGGAAAAAGAGCGGCAGGAAATACAAAAAGAGCTCAAGGAGATCCAAACCCTGTATGAATCTGTAAAGGGGCAGACTAAAAAAACGCTGAGTCAGCTGAATGTATTGAATCGTAAGATCTCTCTGCAGGAACGCTATATCAATAGTATCAGCCGTGAAATTCGCTCCATCGATGATGATATTTATCTCAGTGAACTTGAAATATACAGGCTTAATCGACAGTTGGACACCTTGAAAGTGCAGTATGCCCGCTCTGTGGCCTATGCCTATAAGAATAGAAGTAATTACGACTATGTCAATTTTATTTTTTCTGCTAGTAGTTTCAATGATGCTGTAAAAAGAATCTCTTACTTAAAAAGCTACCGGGATTATCGGGAGAAGCAAGTGGGTACAATCTATAAAACCCAAGAGTTAATTCTGGAACGCCGTAAACAACAGTTGGTTCGTAAAGAGCAAAAGAATGTAGCACTAGAAACACAAACCAAGCAAGTGCAAGAGCTGGCGGTGCAGAAAAAGGAAAAAAATGCTGTGGTAGCGCAATTAAAGAGTAAAGAGAAAGAGTTGTCTCGGCAAATAGCAGAAAAAAAGAAGAAGGATAGGGATTTGCAAAATGCCGTATTGGCCATTGTTCGTCGTGAAATTGAATTGGCTAAAAAAGAGGCGGAAGAGCGTCGGAAAAAAGAGGATGAAGAAAGAAAGCGAACCAATGCTGTTTCTGTAACAACCACTACCCCTGCAAAAACCACTGCTCCAGGTACTACAAAACCAGCAATTACAACACCTGCTCCAACCAGTGAGGAATTAGCAGCCGCAGCTAAACGTACCGATCCTACAAAACGACCAGAAAGTTATTTAGACCTTAATGCCAAGGATATAGCATTGAATAGCAGCTTTGAAGCGAATCGTTATAAACTACCCTGGCCCGTGGACAATGGAATAGTATTACTCAAGTTTGGCGATAATAAAATTGAGAACACGTTCCTTACTATCGATAATCCGGGTATCACCATTGCAACCCCCAGTGCAGGGACCAACGTAAAAGCCGTATTTGAAGGGGAGGTACGTGGTGTATATAACTTGGGAGATGGAATGGCTGTTACCATTCGTCATGGTAAATACTTTACTACTTATAGTAATTTATCTTCTGTAACTGTTACCAAAGGTGCCATGGTAAAAACAGGGCAGATCATTGGGAAAACGGGTAAGGATGATGAGGGAAATGGTGGTCAGATTGATTTTATCATGACCATGGAAACCAAAAAAATTGATCCACAAGGCTGGTTGCGCAGATAATCAACTTTTTACAAAGCGACTGTACAATTTCTCATACTGAGGAACAATGTGGTGGATATCAAACTTACAGGCCTGTTTGTAGGCATTATTACGGAATGTTTTCAGTGTGCTCTCGCTTTGAAGTAATTGCATCACTTGTTCACTCATCAAGTTGGTATCGCCCACTTTACTCAAGAAGCCGGTTTCGCCATGAATATTAATTTCTGCAAGCCCTCCTGCATCACTTGATACAACGGGCACTCGTGCAGCCATAGCCTCGAGTGCAGCCAATCCAAAACTTTCATACTCGGAGGTTAGCAAAAAGACATCTGCAATAGCTAGAATATCTTCCATTTGTTCCTGCTTTCCTACAAATAGCACATCCTCGCTAACCCCTAATTCACGACTTAGGTCTTCAGCGGTGCTTCGCTCAGGACCATCTCCTACAAATAAAAGTTTACAAGGAACTTTAGAACGAACATTAGCAAAAATGCGAACGACATCCGGTACGCGTTTGATTTTTCTGAAGTTCGAAGCGTGTAGTAAAATGCGCTCACCCGCAGGGGCAATTGCTTTTCTAAATGCATCAATTGGTTTTCGGTTAAAGCGTGCTACATCCACAAAGTTCATAATCACCTCTATCTCTTTGTCAATCTTGAAATGTCGGAAGGTTTCCTCTCGGAGATTATGAGAAACTGCTGTGATGGCGTCACTTTCATTGATCGAGAATGTAACAACAGGAGCATAGGTTTTATCACGTCCCACCAGTGTAATATCTGTTCCATGAAGGGTGGTGATAAACGGAATCTTGATTCCCTCCTTAGCCAGAATTTGTTTCGCTAGATAGGCCGCTGATGCATGTGGAATAGCATAGTGAACGTGCAACAGATCTAAGTGGTGATTTTTGATCACATCAACTAGGGTACTTGCTAAGGCTGTTTCGTAAGGAGGAAAATCAAATAGTGGGTAGGTAGGGACCTGGACCTCATGATAAAAGATATTAGGAACAAAACGCTCCAAGCGCACCGGCTGCTGATAGGTTACAAAATGTACCTCATGGCTTTTTTGGGCCAAGGCTTTTCCCAGCTCCGTGGCCAAAACGCCAGAGCCACCAAAAGTCGGGTAACATACAATACCAATTTTCATACGCAATACGGTCTGTAAAGGTAGGCTATTTGAAAGGAGCGTATCCCTTAACAGGATTCTTTAACTTCAGGACTCAAAACAAGTAAGCTATGCTTTCGTTCAATCGGATTATTCTTTTTATGATGCTCGTGTGTACTGGTGTTGCCCAGGCACAGTCAGAGGACTCCTTGTTTATTCGAAAAATTGCCGATGAAATTCTCTTGCGCTCCAAGGCCTATGAAAATCTTCGGGTGTTGACTAAAAATATCGGGCCTCGTTTAGCAGGTTCCTCCGGAATGGTCAAAGCTGAAAAATGGGGCTTGGCGGCCATGCAGGTGGCGGGTGCAGATAAAGCCTGGATGCAGGAGTGTATGGTTCCACATTGGGTACGAGGTGGAGTGGATAAAGCCTCAACAATGGTCAATTTGGGTGATGGAAAAAGAGGTATTTCTCTTGACGTGGTAGCATTGGGCAATTCAATGGGTTCTGGACCTAAAGGAGTCACAGCCGAGGTGTTGGAAGTAAAATCATTTGAAGAGCTGGAGTTGAAGAGGGAGCAGGTAAAAGGTAAAATAGTTTTTTATAATTATCCTTTCAATGCCACGTTTGTTCGGACCTTTCAAGCGTATGGAGATGCTAGTAAATATCGCGGACAGGGTCCTTCGCAGGCTGCCAAATATGGCGCCGTAGGAACCATTATCAGAAGTATGAGCCATGGTGCCAATAATCATCCGCATACCGGCTCAACTCGATATGATAGTTTGTATGCTAAAATACCAGCAGTGGCAATAGGCTTAGAGGATGCAGATCGCTTGAGTCAATGGCTACAAAAACAGTCCTTGCAGGTAAAGCTGGAAACGCATGGTTATTTTTTACCAGACACGATTGGTCACAATATTATAGGAGAATTAAAGGGTTCTGAGTTCCCTGATCAAATTATTACAGTAGGTGGACATTTGGATAGCTGGGATAATTGTGAGGGAGCGCATGATGATGGGGCAGGCTGTGTACAAACCATTGAAATACTCCGTGCCTTTAAGGCAATTGGTTATCAGCCCCGGCATACCATTCGCTTTGTATTATTTGCCAATGAGGAAAATGGATTGCGCGGAGGAAGTAAATATGCAGCTGATGCAAAGGAAAAAAACGAAAAACACATATTTGCTTTGGAAAGTGACGCAGGGGGATTTACGCCACGTGGATTTGGATTCACGATGAGCGAAACACAATATCAGCGTGTATTAGGTTGGCAATCGCTGATTGCACCCTACGGCTGTAGTGAATTTAGTAAAGGGGGAGGAGGTGCTGATATTGGTCCTTTGAATAGAAGCTTCAATACACCTTTGGCAGGACTTCAACCTGACTCACAGCGATACTTTGATTATCATCATGCACGTAATGATGTGTTCGAAGCGGTCAATAAAAGAGAGTTAGAATTGGGAGCCGTGAATATGGCTGCACTTATTTATCTGGTTGACCGCCACGGATTAGGACAGTAATCCTTCAATAGCCTTTTTCACTTCAGTGAAAGGAAATGCTTTTAGGATGGCTTCCATTTGTGATTTGATTTGTGAATTGCACAAATTACCTATGCTGCCTTCATGGGTGTGGTGTAGTGTGGTGGGAGGTTCGTAAGTTCCTTTTTCAATATTCTCTCCAACTTGTCGGTATGCATCACGAAAAGGAATTCCTTGGTTGACCAACGCATTGACAGCTTCTACACTGAATAAATATTGATATTTTTTATCCTGAAGTAAATCTTTTTCAATTTGAACTGCACTGATCATCAAGGCTAGCATGGCCATGCATTCCCGAATTAGTTCAAAGGCCGGGAATAAATGCTCTTTTAATAGCTGAAGATCTCGATGATAGCCAGAGGGAAGATTAGTGGTCAGTAAGCTAATTTCATTGGGCAAGGATTTGATTCGGTTACAATGGGCGCGTACCAATTCAAAAACATCCGGATTTTTTTTATGTGGCATAATGCTGCTTCCGGTTGTTAATTGTTCAGGAAAAGAAATAAACCCAAACTGTTGATTCATGTATAAGCAAGCATCCATGCTAAAGCGACTCAATGTTTCTGCAATCCCGGCTAATGATTGTGCCACTACGCGTTCTGTTTTTCCACGTCCCATTTGTGCATAGACCACATTGTAATTGAGATCCCCGAATCCTAGTAGGGAAGTTGTGCAGGATCTGTCGATGGGGAAGGACGAACCATATCCAGCGGCAGAGCCCAGCGGATTTTTATTGACTATTCTATAGGCAGCTTGTAATTGAATGCAATCATCGACTAAACTCTCCGCATACGCGCCAAACCAAAGACCAAACGAGGAGGGCATTGCTAATTGTAAGTGTGTATAGCCCGGTAAAAGAGCCTCTTTGTATTGTTCGCTTTTTTCCTGAAATAGCGCAAAAAGAGAATGCAGTGCATTTACGGTTTTTTCTAATTCTTCACGAAGAAAAAGGCGGATGTCAACCAGTACCTGATCGTTTCGGCTTCGGGCCATGTGAACTTTCTTTCCAGTATCACCCAATTGTTGGGTTAACTCCCATTCTACTTGTGAATGAATGTCCTCCATTTCTGGACGTAAAGGAAAATTGCCTTCCTCAACTTGTTTATAAATTTCACGAAGGGCTGTTACTAATTGTGCTGTTTCAGATGCGGTGAGTAGTCCCACCTTTCCCAGCATTTTTACATGTGCCAGTGAACCAATCACATCAAATTTTGCCAGATAGGCATCCATATCCCGATCCTTACCGACCGTAAATGTGGTTACAGCATCAGCCGCTTCTGTATTTTTTTGCCAGAGTTTCATACGCACAGTTTTGGATTGGTTAGCTGATCAATGAGTGTATAGTATAGATCAATTCCTTTTTCTATTTCATCGATTCCTACCCATTCATCGGCACTATGGCTGCGTGCAGAGTTGCCTGGTCCTAACTTTAAAGCTGGGAAGGGGAGCAGTGCTTTATCTGATGTAGTAGGGGAACCGTAGTAACTGAGTTGATTGGCCAGTCCAACTTTTACAAGTGGATGATCGAGTGGAATTAGAGATGAACGAAGTCGGGTACTTCTGGGTTTTAATTCTATAGTGGGTGCAACAATTGATTGAAGGGTGTCAATTACCTCCTCAAAACTATATTGCTCGTTAACCCGTACGTCTACAACAAATTGGCAGGAGGCCGGCACTATATTATGCGCTTTATTAGCTGTTTCGATCACCGTAGTACTGCATTTGACGGGGCCTAATATGCTTGACTTTCTTTCCCAATTGAAACTTCGGATTGCTTGAATGGCATCCAATGCATGATACAGTGCATTATCTCCTTCCTCCCTTGCTGCATGTCCTGGTTTTCCTGTTGCCACTCCATCGAGTACTAATAGACCACGTTCTGCAATAGCCATTTGCAGTAAGGTAGGTTCTCCCACAATTGCACAGGTAGCCGGATGAATATTTTCTTTTAGCAAACAACGCTGTGTTTGCTCAATAAATATTGGGTCATTTAAGAGTGCTTCAATACCGCCCGTACCGCTGATTTCTTCTTCCGCCGTAGCGGTAACAACCAGATTCCACTCGCGGGGAGTTGTAGTTGTATGGAGCAAAAAGCTTGCCAATAGTGCTACGAGAGAAGCACCCGCATCATTACTTCCTAACCCATAGAGTCTGCCTTCCTCAATTTGAGGAGAGAAAGGATCTCTGGTGTAATGCGCATTCGGTTTTACCGTATCATGATGTGAATTGAGAAGTAGGGTGGGTTGAGCTGGATTAAAACCTTTTGCAATTGCGTATACATTATTACCTACACGATAGGGAGTCGCTCCTTGTTTTTGTAAAAAATCAAATAAAACAGTAGCTGTCCCATCTTCTTGTTTACTAAATGAGGGAATCGCAATCAAGCGTTGCAATAATAAAATAGCTTCCTGTTTTATGGTTGCACTGTTCATTTTATTTTGCTAAGGTTGTACCTGCTTTTCCTTCAACCAGTTCATGTAGTTTTTCTGCTTTACCAATCAGTACCTGATTGACGCCTGCTTCCAACGCTTTAAATGCATTATCTAATTTAGGGATCATTCCAGCAAAAATTTTGCCAGCTGCTTTTAAGTTCTGGTAATCTCCTGGACTGATATGGGATAAAACAGAGTCTTCTTGCGAGAGATCTTCCAGTACACCTTCTTTTTCAAATGTAAAGAGGAGGCTGGTTTTAAATGAACTACTGAGTGAAACGGCTAATTCCTGTGCCAAGGTGTCTGCATTAGTATTTAGTAAATGGCCCTTGCCGTCATGTGTGAGCGGGGCAACCACAGGGGTAACGCCCGCCTCTATAATTGTTTTAAACAATGTTGTGTTAACCTGGTCAATATCGCCGACCCATCCGTAGTCGATGGATGTATTTACTCTTTTATGTGCTATTACACTATTTCCGTCTGCCCCAGTCAGGCCAAGTGCATTGCAGCCGAGTTGTTGTAATTGCGCCACCAATTGTTTGTTGACATACCCTCCATACACCATTGTCACAATTTTGAGCGTTTCGCTATCTGTGATTCGTCTGCCCTCTACCATTTGCGCGGGTACTCCTAATTGTTCACTTATTTGGGTAGCCATTTTACCTCCGCCATGTACTAGTAATTTGTAGATGGGTATGCTTGTATCTGTTTTATTGGGTAAGGTGGCAAATAAATTTAAAAATGCTGACAGTCTTGCCTGATCATCAATCAGGTGTCCTCCTACTTTGATAATATAGAGTATAGGCTTATCCATGTGTCTGCAGTAGATTTTTTAAAACTGCCTGTGCAGCCCATACTCGATTACCAGCTTGTTGATTCACTAAGCTTGCTGTACTATCTAAAATCTGATCACTTAATTCCACATTTCTTCGAACGGGGAGGCAATGCATCACTTTAGCTTGATTGGTGATGGCCAATCTTTCTTGCGTAAGCATCCATGAGTGCATATCGCCTTCAACCATTTTACCATATTGCTGAACACTGCTCCAGTTTTTCACATAAATAAAATCTGCCCCGGCTAAAGCTAATTCTTGATCATGTATAATTTCTGCTCCCTTTGTGAAGGTTTCATCCAGCTCCATTCCGTTAGGATGCGTGATTACAAAGTCTGCTTTCCCCCAATGGTTTACCCACTCAGCAAAACTATTGGCCACACATTGTGGAAGAGGTTTTATATGGGGTGCCCAAGATAATACCACACGTGGTTTCCTATTTGAAAAATTAGCAGGGCTACTTTTGATTGCTTCCTCAATGGTCAAAAGGTCTGCCAAGGATTGCAAGGGATGTCGGGTAGCTGACTCAAGACTCAAAACAGGAACACCTGCATACTTAACAAATTGGTTCAAAATTTTCTCAGCATAATCTGCTGCTCTGTCCTGTAGGCCAGGAAAAGTGCGAATAGCCAGTATATCAAAATACTGACCTAAAATGGGAGCTGCGTCTTTTACATGCTCAACAGTAGATCCATTCATAATGGCTCCTTCTTCAAATTCCATGGACCAACCTTCTGCACCCACATTAAAAACAATTGCTTCCATTCCCAGTTGCTGTGCTGCAATCTGCGTACTCAGTCGTGTACGCATACTGGGGTTGAGAAACAAACAGCCCAGTCTCTTTCCTTTTCCCAATGCCTGATCTGCAAAAGGGTTTTTTTTATAATAAAGCGCTTGCGCCAGTAAGGATTCTATTGAATCAGCATCTTTTACTGATAAAAAATGTTGCATGGGTTATAATGAGGAGGATTGAATTTCTTGCTGCAGGCTACCAATAAACTGATTTGCATCCGCTTGCGTTAGTGCCAACGAGGGGAGTAATCGAATTACGTTAGGTTTTGCTTCCCCAGTAAAAATATGTTGTCTGCTAAGCAGATTTTTTTTCAATTCAGGCAACGCCGCAGGCACATCAAATCCAATCATTAAGCCACGGCCTCTTACATTTTTCAAGACTGGTATTTGTTTCAATTGTTCGGTAAGCCAGTTACCAATCTGTAAGGCATTGTTCATCAGATTTTCTTGCTCCATTACCTCTAGTACTGCCAATGCAGCTGCACAAGCCAGATGATTCCCACCAAAGGTGGTACCTAGTTGAAAATGTTTTGCAGGAATATGGGGAGCAATTAAAATCCCCGCTACTGGAAACCCATTTCCCATTCCTTTTGCCATGGAGTAGATGTCTGCATTTACGTCGGCGTAGTCGTGGCTAAAAAATTTTCCACTTCGTCCATAACCACATTGAACACTGTCTGCTATATACAAAGCGCCGTATTGTGTGCAGAGCGAACGAATAGTTTGCAAAAATGAATCTTCGGCTACATGTATTCCTCCCACCCCTTGAATTCCCTCAATAATTACTGCTGCAATTTCATTCCCCTGTTTTTGAAAACATGCTGATAAGGCTGCAGTATCATTAAAAGGTAGAAAGATTACATTTTCAGTTTCGTTGACAGGAGCAATATAATTCTTATTGTCAGTTGCGGCTACAGCCAGGGATGTTCTTCCGTGAAATGCTTTAGTGAAGGCTATAATTTTTTTTCTTCCAGTATGAAAGCTGGCCAGTTTTAATGCGTTTTCATTGGCTTCTGCGCCGCTATTGCATAGAAAAAGTTGATAATCAGGTTTACCTGCAAGTACACCTAGCTTTGTTGCTAATTCTTGTTGTAGCGGGATGCGGATAGAGTTAGAATAAAATGCAATTTGATCAAGCTGTGACTTGATACGTTCTACCCAATGTGGATGTGTATGCCCAATACTAATTACAGCATGTCCTCCATAAAGATCAAGGTATTCTTGACCTTGTTGATCCCATACACGCGAGCCTTTTGCTTTTACAATGGTTATATCTTGAATCGGGTATACATCAAAAAGGCGCATAGTTAGAAGTAGTTTGCTTTAAGTTTAAGTCCGCATTCCTCCTCCAAGTCAAAAAGTAAGTTCATGTTTTGAATGGCTTGTCCGGCTGCACCTTTTAGTAGATTGTCAATAATACAGTGTATTACTAACTGATTGCCCTGTTTTTCCAATTGAAGCAAGGCGCGATTTGTTCCTATCACTTGCTTTAAAAAAATTGGTTCCTCACTTACATGAACAAATGGTTGCGATAAGTAGTAGGTGTTGAATAGCTCTATTACCTCTTCGAGTTGATTAGAGATAGTAATTGTTGAGCTACAAAATATTCCCCTGGTAAAATCCCCTCGCCAAGGAATAAAGTGAACAGCAGGGGCTTTCTTGTTCATAGATTGTTCCAGCGACTCAGTAATTTCTTCCAGGTGTTGATGGGTAAGTGTTTTGTAGGCTTGTATGTTATTGGCACGCCAACTGAAGTGTGAAGTGGCTGCAAGTGTTTGCCCCGCACCGGTAGATCCAGTGATTCCTGTTGTATATATGTCGCTTAATAAACCAGCTTTTGCCAAGGGTAATAAACTAAGTTGAATAGCTGTTGCGAAACAGCCCGGGTTTGCAATAGCTGAAGCCTTTTTGATTTGATCTTTATTCAGTTCAGGTAAACCGTATATAAATGTTCGGCTTCCTATCTTATTGTTTTCTCTTAATCTAAAATCATTGGTAAGGTCGATTACTCGAATATGATCAGGTAATGCATGTTGTTCTAAGAATTGACGTGATTCACCATGGCCAAGACAGAGAAAAAGTACATCTACATTGGAATCAATTGTATCAGTAAAGCAGAGAGATGTATTGCCTATAAGATCCTGATGTAATTGGCTTACAGCTTTTCCTGCATTACTGCGGCTGTGTACGAAGCAGATCTCCACAGCGGGGTGAAGCAATAAAAGCCGAAGAACCTCTCCTCCGGTATAACCTGCTCCTCCAATAATGCCTGCTTTAATCTTTTTCATGACCTGCTTGTTGAACACGGTGATAAATGCCAATCTGATTACCAACTATTCGAGTAAAGCCACGCACATCCTGACCAGTGAATCCAGTGTTCATCTCCCCATATTTTCCAAACTTACTATTCATGAGATCAAATGGACTCTCAATCCCTATAACCTGGAATCGGTAGGGGAGAAGTTGAACATACACTTTCCCAGTTACCTGTTGCTGACTATTGGTGAGATAAGCTTCAATATCGCGCATGACAGGATCTAATATTTGACCCTCATGTAACCAGTTCCCGTAGAATTGAGCTAACTGATCTTTCCACTGCAGTTGCCATTTAGTAAGCACATGTTTTTCTAAGGCATGGTGGGCTTTCAGGATAATCAGCGGTGCAGCGGCTTCAAAGCCTACACGCCCTTTGATTCCAATGATGGTGTCTCCTACATGTATATCTCTACCGATTGCAAATCCACCTGCAATCTCTTGCAATGCTTTGATCGCTTCTACAGGATGATTGAATTCTTTTTCGTTAATACCTAATAGTTCACCTTGCTTAAAGTGAAGTGTTACTTCCTCCTGTCCTTCTTTTGTCAAGGGAGTAGGCCAAGCTTCTTCAGGTAACATACCTTTAGAGTGCAAGGTTTCTTTTCCGCCCACACTGGTTCCCCACAGGCCTTTGTTGATGGAGTAAACGGCTTTCTCGAAATTCATTTCCACACCCTTGCTTTTCAAGTATTCTATTTCCTGCTCACGGCTCAATTGAAGATCCCGTATAGGAGTGATAATCTCTATACCCGGAATCAGGATTTGAAAAATCATATCAAAACGAACCTGATCGTTTCCAGCGCCGGTACTTCCATGGGCAACTGCTTCTGCTCCTAATTGTTTTGCATGTTCGGCAATATGTAATGCCTGGCTAAGTCGTTCTGCCGATACGGACAGTGGATAGGTATTGTTCTTCAATACGTTTCCATAAATCAAATAACGGATTATCCGGTTATAGTAGTCGGTTGTTGCTTCAATGGTAGTGTGGGTTTTCACACCTAATTTTTTTGCATGCGCCTCTATTCTTTCTAACTCCTTTGCATCAAACCCGCCCGTATTAACCAGGATGCTATGCACTTCATATCCTTTTTCCTCTGTGAGATACTTGACACAGTAAGTGGTATCCAGTCCTCCGCTAAAACCTAAAACAACTTTTTTAGCCATTGCTTTTTTGATTTATCGAGTAAAAAAATGATGAAGAAATCC
>CAZNUR010000004.1:46881-78901 GCA_964576375.1 uncultured Chitinophaga sp. | reverse complement strand
GTAAGCTCAGAATAAGTAACGGGCTCATACCCTAACTCGCTATTTATTTTCATCACGGCCAACCCTGTAGTTAAGCCAAAGATCTTTGCCTTAGGATATTTTTCTCGGGAGAGCTCAAATACACGTTTTTTAATAGCTCTGGCTACACCACTTTTACGATAAGCTTGTGCCACAATAAGACCACTGTTTGCTACATACTCGCCATGGCTCCAGGTTTCGATATAGCAAAAGCCCACCCATTGATTATCGGGTGTAAGTGCAATAACAGCCTTTCCTTCTTCCATTTTTTTTGCAACGTATTCGGGGCTGCGTTTTGCAATACCTGTACCTCGGGCGGCTGCAGACACTGCCATTTCCTCAGTAATGATAGTGGCGTAGACCGAGTCGGCCAACGTGGCCACTCGGATTATGAATGGTACACTCAATGTAAATCTTGGTAAAGGGTTGGATCACCAGTCCAAATAGGGTTGTCGGGAGTCATTCACTGACAGGGACCGGGGTGAGAGGTTCGTCCTGTCAGCAAATACGGAGCAACCTGGATAAAAGAAAGAAGTTGATTCTTTTCATTTTTGATCCTTTTGTTTGTAAGGGATGCAAATCTAAATTATTAATTTAAATATGAACTCCTTTTTTTAGTTGGCCTTGAAAGCAAATATCACTAGGCGTCGGTGCAGGTCTGGCGGGTCTTTTCTCCAACCAACAACTGTTCGTGTGGCAATCCACTCAGTTGGGCTTGTCAAATCGGCTGCAATACAAAGCTGTGTACTGGGGGAAAGGCATTTCAGCAATGCTTTGAGCATAGGGTTGTTACGATAAGGCGTTTCAATCAGTAATTGGGTACATTGCTCCTTGCGAGACTGTTGCTCAAGCTCCTGAATTGTTTTTTCCCGCTGTTTGTCCTCTATGGGCAAATAGCCGTTGAACTTAAATTGCTGGCCATTGAGTCCACTGGCCATCAGGGCCAATAAAATGGAGTTGGGCCCCACCAGCGGGCGTACAGGATAACCTTCCTCATGCGCTAACGCCACAATGGCTTGTCCGGGATCTGCAACACCGGGACAACCAGCTTCACTTACTAGACCAATTATTTTTCCCTCTTTGAATAATTGTTTACAGCGCGTAGTGAGTTCGGGATCTTCGACGTTGATCCATTGGTAATTATCAATAATGATCTCTTTGGAAATACTTTTAAAATAACGACGTGTAGTACGTTCGTTCTCTACCACAAAAACCTGACAGGATAAGATGGCATTCCATATATAGGCAGGTAATGCTTGCAGTCCTTCCTCATGCAATGGGGCCGGTATAAGTAATAAATGACTCATACCTTTTTTACATGTTGAACGCTTAAAGTGGCAGCAATAATTGCATAGGCAGGAGCTAGCATTGCAAATAAGTGCATGGCAAAAAACAATAAACCGTTTCCAATGGCTAGTCCCTTATGATGACTGCAAAAATGAGCACTTTGAGCAGGGGTTAAACGATTGCGTGCAAAAGAGTAATCCAGCATTGAAAAGCCAAAGTAATACCCTTGCATCAATAAGCCGATCAATGGAGTGATCCAGCCTATTACTGGAATCAATGCTAAAATAATTAAGCCTCCAAAATAGAGTGCTTCTAGTCCGGTATTTCTAATCGCCAATTGAATACCACGCTGTGCATCTTTCCAAACTTCATCCCATTGGAATTGATGCTCTTTGTTCTCCAATAGCGCCTCTGTTTTTTCGCTTAGATAAGCAAACCCTGGGGCTCCTATAATCAGAATTAAGTTTTTGAAAAGTGCAAAATAAAATAGTAGAAGAACCAGTCGTAACATCATCCCATTCATCACAAATAAAAAGCTGAGCCATTCACTTCTTTCTTTTTGTAGCCACTGCTCAATTCCAAGTGTTTCACTCATCCAGCTCACGGCTTGATTTGAGGAAATTATAAATAGTACTAAACCGAGCACAAAGAAAAGCGTATAAAAAATTCCTGGCCAAAGAATTCTGCGCAGCAGATTTTGTTGCTGAATAAAATGGCGAGCTTCTTGCCAGGAGCGAAATGCAATCACAATCTCTTTCAAAACTGTATTTTAAAGTTCAACCGTTAAAACTTGGGACAGTTGAGACGCTTGAGACTGGGGTCAGATGGTTTTTTGATATAGATCAAAGAGATTTCTAAACCACCTCTAGAGTTTGAAGCAGGTTTTAGTAAGGAAGTGTTCGCATCATAACTAGCACCCAACCTCAATCCACTAAATTCAAGACCGATGTAGGGTATAACTGCATCATTAAGTCTGTACCAGCTACCCAAGTAAACATTCACAGGATTATCCTCGTTTCTGTTTACACTATAAGAGAAGGCCGCTCCAACAATAGTATTCGATGCTTTCGCCTGCATACTATGATTAGCTGCCACGTGAATGTAATGATACCCGCCAACAGGAATGCGTCCACCTGCTTGTAATGTAGTACGTGTATTTAGTATGTACTGTCCACCTTGAAAACTTTCTTTAGGGCGATTGAGGTGATACATCGATGCACCCAAATAGAAGTTGTTATATCCATTGGTAGTGCCACTATAAAGTAAACCAGCACTCAAATCAAAATAGCCAAGACTCAATTGACGGCTGTCGAAGATTTCGCTGGTTACTCCCGTAAATCCAAGTGGGGTTAACTGGTCAGCAAAAACAACTTTGCTCACATCCAATCGTTTGTTTACAAAAGCTCCTTGAAATCCAACACCTATTTGATGAAAGCCGTCTTCGTCTAATCCCTTATGATAAGAGAAAGAAGCTCCAGCATAATTTGTAACAAGAATGCCATCACCGGCCACATCCGTCATACCCAAAAGGCCCACTCCCATATTATCAGAGCTGATCAATCGGTTTCTCATGAGACCAAAATCAACAGATACGGTTTTTGTAACATATGCATTTTCAATGGTTGGCCATTGATTCCGGTAATTGCCTGCAACCCGAACAGATCCATCAAATTTCCCTGTGAGTGCTGGGTTTAAGGTTAGAGGGGATGCAAAAAATTGAGAGAAATTAGGGTCCTGTGCCCTGATTATCAGGACATGAGCAACAACTAGGGTCAAACTTAGAATGATTCTACGCATGGGTCTTAAAAACGTTGAAACAGGGCCTTTCATTGTGCCTGTGCAGGGGTTACCGGACAGGCGGATAGGCAAGTTACGATTTTTTAGGGCAAAATCACTGCTGCAGCTTGCTTCCAAAGGCAAGATCCCCGGCATCTCCCAAACCGGGTACAATATAGCTTTTGGAAGTGAGTTCCTCATCAATATCCCCACACCAAATGTGGGCATGTGGAGCATGCTTTTGTACATGCTCAATTCCAGCTGTACAGGCAATGGCCACCACAATATGCACGGCACTGGGTTTTCCCAGTGATTCCAGTTCGTGAATTGTTTTGACAAGTGAAGCGCCTGTTGCCAGCATGGGATCTGCAATAATGAGCACCCGGTTAGTTATGTCCGGGCAAGAGACATAGTCCAGGCTAATTTCAAAGCTTCCGTCATTGTGATGTTTGCGGTAAGCGCTAATAAAAGCATTGTCTGCTTTATCAAAATAATTCAATAATCCTTGATGCAGGGGTAAGCCAGCCCGTAGGATAGTAGCCAATACAGGCTGCGATTGTAACACCTGATGAGTAGCAATTCCCAATGGAGTTTTTACATCTTTCTTTGCGGCTGGAAGTGTTTTACTGATTTCGTAGGCCGCTACTTCACCGATTCGTTCCAAATTCCTTCGAAAACGCATCCGATCACCTTGAACGGAAACATCTCTGATTTCACTGATCCAATTACTAACTAAAGAGTGATCTTTACAAAGATTAACTAGCATGCCATTTGTTTCAGGTGAACACTTTACATTTACCCGCCGAATTTAATTTGTTTTTATGGTTTATCACGCATTAGGTATTATGAGTGGCAGTTCGCTGGATGGTTTAGACCTTGTTTTTGCTCATTTTCATGAACAGGGAGGGCAATGGTCATTTGAAATTGAAGCTGCTACTTGCTACAAATACACATCCGATTGGGAAAATCGTCTTCGAAACGCAAGTCAATTAAATGCGCAAGCATATTGTCAGCTTCATGTTGATTATGGTCATTATCTTGGAAAAGAAGTGAATCGGTTTATCGAGGAACATCAACTTCATTACAAAGTCAGCTTGATTGGAAGTCATGGACATACTGTTTTTCATTCTCCAGATACCTATCTTACCACGCAACTAGGGGAGGGAGCTGCATTAGCTGCAGAGACCGGGTTACCTGTTGTAACCGATTTGCGTGCTATGGATCTAGCTTTTGGTGGCCAAGGAGCTCCATTGGTTCCAATCGGTGAACAATATTTATTTTCAGGTTATTCGCTTTTCCTGAACCTGGGTGGCATAGCCAATATCACACATGCTGCAGATCCATATATTGCTTTTGACTGTTGCCCTGCTAATCGCGTACTCAATTTATTGGCCTCACAATTAGGTAAGCCATTTGATCAGGAGGGCCAGCTTGCTGCTACTGGACAAATCAATACTGCCCTTCTAGATAAGTTGAATAGTCATCCTTACTATAAGCGGACCTACCCAAAATCACTGGCTAATGAAATAGGTACAGACGAACATTTTCCATTACTGCTCGAAAGTGGTTCTTCCATCCCTGATTTATTAGCAACCTATACACAGCATATCGTTGAACAAATCAGCCTCTCTGCACAATCACTGGGTTCTGCCGATATGAGCGCTGATAAGAAGTGTTTGGTCACAGGCGGAGGAGCATTCAATTCACACTTGATTAATTGCCTGGATAAGACTTTTCGTAAAAATGGAATTACATTGGAAGTGCCTACCGCTGATTTAGTGAACTACAAGGAAGCCTTGATTATGGCTTTTTTGGCAGTCTTACGTTGGAGGCAAGAATACACTGTTATTCCATCAGTTACGGGTGCGCGCAGGGCTAGTATTGGAGGTGCGCTTTGGAATGGTCAGGAAGCATGATGTAGTAAAGGCTGCGTACGTGACTTTAGCAGCGCAACAGCTTCTTCTTTACTGCTAAACATATTATCGATGTTGACCAACTTGTCGGCCAATTTATCGTATCGCTTTGTCATAAGCCAAATGAATATATGCAGGTAGTGGATCCCTTCGAAGGTGAAAATCTTTTTTTCGGCAAGTTTACTTTTTACACGTAAGAACTCATTTGGTAAATCGGTGTAATGCAGTGCTGGTCGGTCATGATGAATAGCATGGTACCCATCGTTCCAACAAACATGATTATAAGAAGTATTTATACAATTGATTGTATTCTCTTCTGGGTTGTTAGGGTCAACAAAAGCATGTTGCGCCCAGTTGCCCAGCATCATCACAATACGTGCAAAGAAAAACGGAATAATAAATATGAATAAAGCAGCCTTTGCATTAAACCAATACAGCAGTATGCATGCTATGTAGAATGTAATTTCACCTGCGGTCAAACGCATATAGAATCGCTTTCTTTTTCTGGAAAAGAAATAGAGGAATGTATCACGGAAGCCCAAGAGTAAAAAGCGAGAAACATAACAGATAAAATCCCAGATCGAATCGCGTCTATACCGTAATGTACTACTGGCATCCTCCTCCATATTATTTTCTACGTGATGCATCCCCATATGATGCGCAAAATAGGTTTCCGGAGTATGTCCAAAAAAAGGACATACTACCCAAATTACCCAATGTTGCAAAAACGATACTTCCTTCTTGAATAGACGACGATGTACAATGCAGTGGAGCATCAAGCCAAAACGACCTTTGAAATAGAGTTGAGAAATATAGAAATAAGGGATGTAAGCCAGCCACCAATAAATTCCTTGCAGTAAAGGGGAGAACAAGAGTATTGCCACGGGGATCACGAGTAGGTGTATACCTGTCAAGAGGTGAATAAAAGGCAAGTCTCTCTTATCATTGATGTAGGAAAGCCAGAATCGCTCATAGGCAGTAAAGCGGTCAGGCAATCGATAAACAGGGTCGTTGATGATAGTCAGTGTTCGCATATTAACAATCACCAAAGTTAAATCCTTCTTCCTACATCTTCAGCGTAGGTTTGTTAGTACGAACGCCAGTAGTGGCTCCCCCATCCAGCGTAAGGTTCACCGGCTGGTTTTGTTTCCAATTACCTCTAGTAAAATCGGGGATATCAACTGTGCGTGATCTTTTTTCCGTGGAGAGTACGCTAAGTGGTACAATACTACTCCAAGAAGCTGCATCATATACATCCTGGTCTAGCGGTAGACCGTTTCTTAAGCAGTCAATCATTCTCCAGTCCATTATAAAATCCATACCCCCGTGTCCGCCTACTTCTTTAGCAATGTCGCCAATATGTTTGACGATAGGGAGCGTATATTTTTCTTCCAGCGACTTCATTTCTTCCGTTTTAACCCAGCTATGTCCAAAAGCAATTCGTGCAGGACCAGGCCATTTTTGCGCCATTCCTTTTGTTCCGCTCACAATATGAATACGGGAGTAGGGGCGAGGCGTTGATACATCATGTTGAATCAAAATTGTTTTTCCTTTTACCGTACGGATTATCGTGTTATTCATATTTCCGCGGTAAGATTTTCCAACATACGGCTGAAAGAAAGAATCTTTCGCTGCCATCTCAACAGCTAATGGAGCAAGACTAAAGTCCCCCGTACTCATACTAACTAAGTGTTCCATTAGATCACCGCGGTTGATATTCATACACTGTGCCACAGGTCCTAGTCCATGGGTTGGATACAGACTTCCGTTCTTGCCAATATTCTCTTTAATACGCCACATATCAGCATAGGCTTTTTTATTAAAAAGCCATCCGGTTGAAAGATCATGTATATAAGCCCCTTCGGCATGTACAATATCACCAAACAAGCCTTGTCGGCACATGTTTAAAGTGAGTAGCTCAAAAAAGTCATAGCAACAGTTCTCGAGCATCATACAATGCCGCTTTGTTTTTTCAGAGGTATCCACTAGTTCCCAGCACTGCTCCAGTGTCAATGCAGCGGGTACCTCTGTGGCAGCATGTTTGCCATTTTTCATAGCATACACGGCTATGGGTGTATGTAATGACCAGGGTGTAGTGATGTATACTAGATCAATATCATTGGATTCGCAAAGTGCTTTCCAGCCCTCTTCTCCACTATACTCTTTTGCTTTAGGTCGGTTGACGGCTGCTAAGCTTTTTTGTGCACCAGCCAAGCGCTCAGGATATTTATCACACACGGCAACAATCTCAACTCCATCAATGTAGGATAAACGTCCTACAGCATCAGAGCCCCGCATACCAATTCCCACGATTCCAATTCGTACAATATCCAATTTTGGTGCAGCGTAGCCACACATGTTAAAACTGGGTACTTGTTTCAGCATTGCCGCGGAGTGTGCTAGTGCCTCCTCAGTTGGTGCGGTAGCAAAAACAGGTAAGCCTGTAGCTAGGGCAGAACCACCAAGGGTCATCGTACGAATAAAATCTCTTCTGGGTGTGGACATAGGTTTAATTTAATCGTTCAGTAAATCGGGTCTTCTTTCTTTTGTTCTTTGTAGTGCTTCTTCGTAACGCCACTCTTCAATATTTTTATGATTGCCACTTAATAAAATATCAGGGACTTTCCATCCTCTGAAATCCTCAGGGCGCGTGTAGACAGGAGGAGATAATAAATTATCTTGGAATGAGTCCGTTAAAGCAGAGGTTTCGTCATTTAATACGCCTGGTATTAATCTTCCAATTGCATCAACTAATATAGCGGCCGGCAATTCGCCTCCACTTAGCACATAGTCTCCAATAGAAATTTCCCGGGTTACATAATGGGTTCTTATTCGCTCATCAATTCCCTTGTAGTGACCACATATTAATAGAAGATTTTCTTGTAAGGAAAATTGGTTGACCCGAGACTGTGTTAAGCGTTCGCCATCGGGCGTTAGGTAAATAATCTCGTCATATTTTCTTTTGGAAGACAACGCATCGATTGCATTGGCGAGTGGTTCACACATCATGACCATTCCAGCTCCTCCTCCATATTGATAATCATCTACCTGACCATACTCATTTACGGCCCACTCTCTAAGTGGATGCACTTCAATGGTAAGTAAGCCCTTGTCCTGCGCACGCTTCATCATGCTGTGTTGAAAGGGACTTTCCAATAGTCCGGGGAGTACGGTTAGAATATCGATGTGCATATTACAAATATAACTTACTGCTTTTTTGTAACATACACAAAAACCCCTGTCCACTTGGACAGGGGGAACCCTCAAGGGGCTATCTCGCCACTAGTTGACGGAGATTTTTTGCACGTTCTTGGGTTTTTTGACTTCCATTTTGGGGATGATAATTTTTAGTTCACCATTTTTATATTCGGCATCGATCATATCACGGTTGCAGTTATCGGGTAGACTAAAACTTCTAGACCAACTGCTATAGTTGTACTCTCTCCTATTGAAGTGTTCGCTTTCTTCTTTTTCTTCTTTTTCCTTTTCTGCGCTGATGGTGAGTGTATCCTCTGTACTTTCTACTTTGAAATCTTTTCGCTCCATTCCAGGCGTAGCAAGCGAAACAATATACTCCCGATCAGTTTCACTTACATTAACGGAAGGAACACTCACTACTCTGCTTAGACTAAAGTATTCGTCTAACGGAGTATTAAAAAAACGATCTAGCCAACCATCTCCCAAAAGGGCAGGCCAATGACGGGTACTCTTTTCAAGTTCTTTTGTTTCCATACGATTTTGTTTATAGCATTATGAATGATGCTACGAATCTAAATAGCATGGTACTCGGATACAATGATTCAGTGCAAGGAGAAATTGATGACTGTCAAGATAATGCCGCAAAGTATTGGTGGAAATAAGGGATGGTTTCGATGCCCTTATAATAGTTCTCAATATTATACTTCTCATTAGGGCTATGCAGGTTGTCATTATCCAAACCAAAGCCCATGAATACTATTTTAATTCCTAGTTCTTTCTCAAGGATGGAGCAAATAGGGATACTACCTCCGCCTCTGACAGGGATGGGTGTTTTACCAAAAGTTGTTTCGATGGCTTTTGCAGCTGCTTGGTAACCTCTACTATCAATGGGTGTCATATAAGGTTCTCCACCATGGTGCAACGAAGCTTTTACCTGAACACCTGCCGGTGCAATGGACTGAAAATATTCAATCAATTTTTGTGTAATGTTGGCCGCAGATTGATTGGGCACCAGTCTTGCAGAAATTTTTGCAAATGCTTTTGAGGGAAGTACTGTTTTGGCACCTTCTCCCGTATATCCACCCCAAATTCCATTTACTTCAAGGGTGGGTCTAATTCCAGTGCGCTCGTAAGTTGTGTATCCCTTTTCTCCCCATAATTCATCTATTCCCAATTCTTCTTTGTATGCTTTTTCATCAAATGGGGCTTTGTTGATCAACGCACGTTCCGCTGCACTGGCTTCAACAACATCATCATAAAAACCCGGGATGGTAATGTGATTGTTTTGGTCATGACAACTGGCAATCATTTTAGCCAATATGGTAATGGGATTAGCCACCGCTCCTCCATAAGTGCCACTATGTAAATCCCGATTGGCGCCGGTTACTTCGACCTCAATATAACTGAGTCCGCGTACGCCAGTATCTAATGAGGGGTTCTCAAAACTTAGCATCGCAGAGTCGCTGATTAATATTACATCGGCTTTTAATAGTTCTTTATTTTTTGCTACAAAATCTCCAAGATTGGGAGACCCTATTTCTTCCTCGCCTTCAATCAAAAATTTAATATTAGTACATAGCGTTTGAGTTTGATTCATCAGCTCAAGTGCTTTCACATGCATATAGAATTGGCCTTTGTCGTCTGCGGAGCCACGGGCAAAGACTTTTCCATCTTTGATCACGGGTTCAAATGGACCACTATGCCACAACTCTAATGGATCGGCTGGTTGTACATCATAATGTCCGTAGACTAATACTGTAGGTGCATCCTTGCTGATTATTTTTTCGCCATAGACTACCGGATAACCGGCAGTGGGCATGACGGAAGCTTTGTCGCAGCCAGCATCCAATAAACTTTTTTTAACTGCTTCTGCGCAGCGTAACATGTCGGCTTTATGCTCTGATTTTGCACTTACGGATGGAATTTTTAAAAGATCAATCATTTCCTGTAAAAAACGTTCCTGATTTTTTTCTTGATAAGATTTCCAGACAGCAGACATGGTATAATTTTTAAAAAATTGAGTTGCTAAAATACTATTTGTTTGGGGTCTTCCCCTCAGCTGTTTTACCCTCCTGGCGCGATAATATACCAGCTTTAGTCAGGGTGTGCTTGCCAAAGCGATTATTCAGCTGGTCCACCGCTTGGTATAGTTGAAGTTTTTCGGCAGCTTGATCAAATAAGCTCATCTGTAATGAGATCGGGACCAGTTGACTGCACCGGACTCCGAGCAGGCGCACCTTTCTCCCCGTTTGATAGAGTTCTTGGAATAATTGTTTTGCTTTTGCAGCCAGTATGTCGTCAAGTGCGGTGTAATCAAGGGTACCTTGTTTAGAGTTCACTTCAAAGTCCTGGTACTTAATTTTTATCGTTAAGCACCCTGCCATTTTTTCTTCAGCACGAACATCAGCAGCAGTTTCTTCCACCAACTGTAATAGTTCTTGCAGTAAGAAATTAATGTCTTGACTATCCTCCTCAAAAGTTCTTTCGTGGCTCACACTTTTTTGTTCCCACTCAGCACTAATAGTAGTACTTCCAATCCCTTGTGCTTTTTCCCAGAGCGATTCTCCCCATTTTCCAATATACGAGACCAGTAGCTCTACGGGTGTTTTTGCAAGATCCTCGATATAGTAAAGACCTTTACTTTTAAGTAGTGAAGCTGTTTGCTCACCCACCCCGTTGATTTTGTCAATTGGCAAAGGCCATAGAAATTCTTTTTCTCTACCCGGAGGTACTACCAAAAATCCATTTGGCTTGGCTTCATTTGTAGCCATCTTAGCAATAAAACGTGCCGAGGCAAGTCCACAAGAAATGGGAAGCCCAGTTTGCTCAGTTATATGTTGACGAAGTGATTGTGCAAAAGCAGTAACACCAAAAAACCGATCCATACCAGTTAGGTCAATATAGAACTCGTCAATACTGGCTTTTTCTAATAAAGGAACTTTTGCTGCAATTAACTCTGTAACCCAGCGCGAGTAATGACTGTATTGTTTTCTACTGGCATTGGTGATGATTGCCTGCGGGCAGCGTTGTAAAGCCTGTTTAATGGGCATTGCAGAATGGATACCAAATTTTCTAGCTTCATAGCTACAGGCGGCCACCACACCCCGATCTCCCCCTCCCACAATAACTGGCTTTCCTTTTAAGGTGGGGTTGTGAAGAATTTCAACAGAAACAAAAAAGGAATCGAGATCCAAGTGCGCAATATGACGAACGGGAGCTGACATGAATTGATCAGGACAGGTATATGTCTAATAAGCCATCTGGTAATTGCACGTTTACTTTTTTAGAAGCATGATCTATAGAAAGTAGCGTTTCCTCGTGGAGGGGAATTAGCACTTCTTGTTCTTGGATGTAAACCTTACACACTAATTGTTGTGGTTGCTCAATTACCTCACTGATTACCCCAATTTCTTTTCCATTTTCAACAATCTGGTAGCCAAGCAAGTTGGCGGGTGCATTTTTACTGGCTAATTGGTGGTACTGTTCTTCGGGTATCCAAACATTTCTTGAGACCAGCTTTTGGGCTCTTTCTCTGGTATCAATTCCTTCCAAATTGATAAAAACAGCATCGTTAGTTTTTTTTCTGCTGTTTGTTACAAAGTAGGGGAGTAGTGCTTTTTTATAGTCTTCAATAAATAGAACCTCTACTTTTTTTAATGAAGTTGCTTTGCCCAGCGTGTGCTCTAAAAGCAATTCACCTGTTAGACCATGTGCACTTAGAATTTTCCCCAATTTCAAATATGCTGCCATCAATTGCAAAACAAATCAATAAAGCGGAGCAAAAAAAATCCCGGCGTGATTAGTGCCGGGATTTTAATAAAATAAATAGTTGAATTAAGCTTCTTCTCCGCTAGTTTCAGCTGGAGCAGCTTCTTCAGCAGGGGCAGCAGTAGCTACTTTTTTAGCAGCGGCCTCTGCAAGAACAGCTTGACGCTTTTCACGGCGCTTACGCTGGTTATCCTCATCTTTCTTCTTGATTTGCTGTTCGTGTTGTGCGGTCCACTCAGTAAATTTCTGCATGGCAGCAGCTTCATCAAATAGTCCAAGGCTTACACCACGAAGCAAATGTTTCAAATAAAGAACTCCTTTAAAACTTAGGATACGACGTACCGTATCAGTTGGAGTTGCCCCTTTGTTGAGCCATTCTAAAGCTTTTTGACGATCTAATTGGATGGTAGCAGGAATAGTCAGTGGGTTATAAGTACCCAACTTTTGAATGAATTTACCATCACGAGGAGAGCGGGAATCGGCTACAACAATGAAGTAAAAAGGTCTTTTCTTAGACCCGTGTCTTTGGAGACGGATTTTGGCTGACATAAATAAAAATTTAACAGCGTTAAACAATACCCGGTAAAAACCGGACTGCAAATATAGGGTGAAATTCTTGTTTTTGATGCCTTTATCGGCGCATTCCGGGCATCATTTTGCCAAAAGCTCCCAACTTGTTCATATTCTTCATCATATCACGCATTTGAGCAAACTGTTTTAGGAAATTATTAACCTCCTGGAGGTCTTTTCCGCTGCCCTTTGCAATCCTTTTTTTACGGCTCATGTCCAGTAAATCGGGGTCAGCGCGCTCGGCAGGAGTCATTGAATTGATCATGGCTTCAATCCCCTTAAATGAGTTTTCGTCAAAGTCAAGATCTTTAACCTTACTACCCATCCCCGGAATCATCGAAAGCATTTCCTTCATGTTCCCCATTTTCTTGAGCTGGTCCAATTGCATTTTAAAATCTGCAAAATCAAACTTGTTTTTACGCAGCTTAGCCTCAAGCTTTTTAGTTTCTTCTTCGTTGAATTGCGCTTGCGCTCGCTCTACCAAGGTGGTGATGTCACCCATGCCCAATATGCGCTGGGCCATACGCTCCGGATAAAAAATATCCAGGGTTTCCATTTTCTCACCACTGCTAATAAACTTAATGGGTTTATTTACGGTGTAGGTGACCGAAAGGGCAGCACCGCCGCGCGTATCGCCATCCAGTTTGGTGAGGACTACTCCGGTGAAGTCAAGTCGGTCATTAAATGCTTTAGCTGTATTTACGGCATCTTGTCCAGTCATGCTGTCAACCACAAATAGAATTTCCTGTGGTTGTATGGCAGCACGAATGGCAGCTACCTCATTCATCATCTCTTCATCTACGGCCAGGCGGCCTGCTGTATCGATAATGACTACATTTTTATTTTTACTTCTGGCACTTGCCACAGCTTCCGTTGCAATACGCACCGGATCTTTTTCCTCGGCTTGAATATGTACATCTACACCTATTTGTTCACCAAGAATACGTAGTTGCTCCATGGCAGCGGGACGGTACACATCCGCAGCCACCAACATGGGGGATAATCCTTTTTTATTTTTTAAGTAATTAGCAAGCTTTGCGCTAAATGTAGTTTTACCACTACCCTGTAAGCCGGCAATTAACAAAACAGCAGGATTTCCTTTGGCATTTAATACAGCTTCCTGTCCCCCCATCAAGGCGGTTAGTTCGTCCTTGACAATTTTAACCATCAGTTGTCCGGGAGAGACAGCTTGAATTACTTTTTCGCCAATCGCTTTTTCTTTAACACGGTCGGTAAAATCCTTGGCGATTTTAAAATTGACGTCCGCGTCCACCAGGGCTCTTCGAATTTCTTTGACCGTAGTAGCTACGTTTATTTCCGTGATACGTCCTTGGCCTTTGATGTGTTTAAAGGCGGATTCTAATTTTTCCTGTAATCTGCTAAACATAGAAGGGCGCAAAGATAGGAAGCCTATTCTTTATGGCCCCCAAGGTACATACGGAGTAGTTGTGTACGTTGTCCATGTTGGAGCCTGGCAATTGCCTTCTCTTTAATTTGACGCACTCTTTCCCGGCTTATTCCCAGCTCTTTTCCAATCTGCTCCAGGCTCTTGCCCTCGGGCTGATTGATACCAAAATAAGAAGTAAGCACAACTTGCTGTCGTTGGGAAAGCGTTGCAAATGAGCGTTTGATTTCTATCTCAAGCGAAGCCACTTCTTCCAGATGCTGGTCTGCTCTTTTTGTAAATTGATCTGGAAGTGTTTCTGATAGATTCATGGGTTCCTCCTCGGCCAGAGGAGCGTCTAATCTTACATGCCTAACGTTTATTAGAAGACTACTTTTTATTTCCTCTTTTGAAAACCCGGTGCAGGAGGCTAATTCCTCCAAGGTTGCCTCTCGTTCCAGTTTTTGTTCCAGCAAGGATTGGGCCTTATAGACCTGTTGTGTAACGCCAACTTTACTTAATGGTATTCTGACAACTCTCCCATGATCAGCTAGTGCTTGCAGCACAGCTTGCCGAATCCACCAAACAGCATAGGAGATGAATTTAAAGCCCTTTGTTCCATCGAAACGACGTGCTGCCTTTAATAATCCAAGGTTTCCTTCATTAATCAAATCGCTCAAAGGAAGTCCCTGGTGTTGGTATTGTTTACAAACTGAAATTACAAACCGAAGATTGGCTATGACCAGTTGGTGTAGGGATAGCTCACAACCTTGTTTAATTTTTTCAGAAAGCCGGAGTTCCTCCTCGGGACTAATTCTTTTGATTCGAGAGATCTCTTGTAGGTACCGCTCCATACTGGCGGTATCTCTAAAAGTGATGGAAGTCCCAATTTTAATCTGTCGCATTCTCATTGGCAAGTATTTAAGATTAAATTACCGGACTGCTCGTACGTTAAACAAGGGTTATTTAACAAACTAAGGGGGTAAAAACACCTTTTTTGGGGATGATGTTATTTTATCTATTATTGCAACAGGTATAATTAACTTATCGAATGGCAAAGCAGCTCTATACATTGGAATTTCCTGTGCGTTGTTCCCCCTCTATTCTGTATGATTTTCTAGCTACCCCCGCTGGTTTAAGCGAATGGTTTGCGGATAAAGTAGATGAACGTGATGGTACGTTTTATTTTGCGTGGGACGGAAACGTCGAAAAAGCAGAAGTTGTAGAAACCGTTGAGGATAAATTTATTCGCTATCGCTGGCAGGGTGCGCCTGCTTCTGAATATTTTGAATTTGCCATTGAGAAATCGGAGATCACTAACCAGACAATTTTGGTCATTAAGGATTTTGCCGAAAAAAAGGATATCAAAGATCAGACGCTTCTTTGGGATCACCAGGTGAAAGACCTGTTCCACCGATTGGGAAATTGATTTACCCCCTGCCGGAATAACTTACTTTTGCAGGACTACAATTGCCGTGTTTAAAAAACTAGATAAGCTGGTGGTCAAGGCCTTTTTGGGTCCTTTCATGGCTACTTTTTTTATCACACTCCTGGTGCTTGTCATACAATTCTTTTGGCTTTACATTGATGATTTTGTGGGAAAAGGACTAGGGGCAGGTGTGATCTTAGAATTTATTGCTTACCAAAGTGCGGTACTAGTGCCGCTTGCTCTTCCTTTAGCGGTATTGCTCTCCTCATTGATGACATTTGGAAGTTTGGGCGAAAGTTTTGAATTAGTAGCCATTAAATCGGCAGGTATCTCTCTGCTTCGATTCATGCGACCACTTTTTTTAATTAGTGTGCTTGTTGCTTTTGTTGCTTTTTTATTTTCTAATTATGTGATTCCAGTTGCTAACTTAAAATCTCGTACCCTCTTAGCAGATATTGTGTATGCAAAACCTGCCTTTGATTTGAAGGAAGGAGTATTTTATGATCGTATCAATGGCTATGCAATTAAAATCGGTAGTAAGGAATCCAATGATAGTATCATCCGTGATGTAATTATCTATGAACAAGGCAATCTCTTGCAGGATAATTTTATCATGGCCAAATCCGGAGTGATGCGTGTTACACCGGATAAGCGTGTTCTTGAATTTAATTTACAGGACGGCTGGCGCTACCAAGAACGAGGAAATCCATATGAAGGAACCGGTAGCGAATTTATTCGGGTGGGTTTTAAAACTTATAACAAGCAATTTGATTTAGGAAGTCTTGGTTTTACCAACCGTACCGCTGATAGTGTCAATAAGAATAATGAACGCATGTTCAGCATGCGGCAGCTCAATAAAGCGTTAGATTCATTGGGGCAGGAGACCCGTGCTGTTGTAACTAGGATGTCTGCGGATATGAGTTATCTGTTTCCGTTTTCTGGTGTATTGAATAAGTCTTGGAAATCGGGTCAGTTAAGTGCCGCAGAAAAGAAGCGGGTACAGGGGGTTAAATATTTCAAGGAATTACTCCCAGATACAACAATTATTAATGTAGGATCAGCAGCAAAAAGTACGGCTTCCTCCATTCGTATGAGTGCTGCATCAATCCAATCTGTGCTGGATGATAAAAACAGAGTGATTCGTCGTCATTCAATAGAGTGGCATAGAAAAATAACGCTCTCCCTGGCTTGTATTATTCTTTTTTTAATTGGAGCTCCCTTGGGAGCTATCATCCGAAAGGGTGGCTTAGGCACGCCTTTGATCTTTGCCATAGTCTTTTTCATGCTCTTTTATTTTTCAAGTACCATTGGCGAGAAGTTTGCAAAGGAAAACACGCTATCGCCCTGGTTAGGAATGTGGATGGCTACTTTGGTATTGTTGCCGGTAGGAATCTTTTTGACTTACAAGGCCATGCGTGATTCCAAGTTGCTGAATAAAGAAACTTACCAGCCCTTTCTTCAATTTTTTTCTCGATTTTCACTCCAGAGAAAAAAAATAAGTACAACTGCATGAGTGGGGTAGCATTCAACCACAAATCGCTCCAGAATTTACGAGTCCAACAGATGGTAGCTGTTATTTCTGTTTTATTGTTATTGATTAAAATAACTGCCTACTACCTTACTAACTCTGTGGCAATTTTAACTGATGCGCTGGAGAGTATAGTCAATGTGGCTGCGGGTTTTATAGGGCTATATAGTCTTTATATCGCTGCTAAACCTGCCGATCAGGATCATCCGTATGGACATGGAAAGGCTGAATTTATATCTGCCGCTATGGAGGGCACTTTAGTGGCAACAGCGGGTGCACTTACAATTTATAAAGCCATTAAAACATGGCTCTATCCGGAGTTGTTGACCAGCATTGATACTGGCATTTGGTTGATTGGTATAACTGCCGTTTTAAACTTTTTTACAGGACAGTATTGTATTCGAGTAGGTAGCCGTAATCAGTCCTTGGCCTTAGTGGCTAGTGGACGTCATTTACAAACTGATACATACTCTACGCTTGGAATCATTGCAGGGCTTGTGTTGATGTATTTCACAAAGCTGATATGGCTTGATAGCGTTGTTGCCTTTTTATTTGGAATTGTGATACTCTATACGGGCTATACAATTTTGATGAAATCTGTTGCTGGTATCATGGATAAGGCAGATCTGCTGTTGTTGAATCGGATGGTAAGTGTTCTTAATGCCAACCGTCGTGTCAATTGGATTGATTTGCATAATCTTCGTGTTATAAAATATGGGGCTATTTTACACCTTGACTGTCATTTGACTTTACCTTGGTATTTAAATGTCCATGAGGCGCATGAGGAGATTGATCAGTTGGCTTCGTTAGTTCGTACTGAATTTGGCGAATCATTGGAATTGTTTGTGCATAGTGATGGTTGTCTGCCTTTTTCTTGTCAGATCTGTGCAAAAGAAGTGTGTCATGCAAGACTGCAGCCCTTTGAGAAAAAGATTGATTGGAACTTGGATAATATTATTGCAGATCAAAAACATAAGCTGGTATGAAAACTATTACTACCTGGAAAGGAGGGCTTGAATTTGAATCCATGCAAGATCAAGCAGGCCCGCTGGTGATGGATGGAAATTTAAAAAAAGGGTTAAGCCCCAAAGCGCTGTTATTAGCAGGGCTAGCAGGATGCGCTGCAGTGGACGTAGTAGAAATTCTTCAAAAAATGCGAGTGCACTTTACTTCTTTACAAGTAACTAGTGAAGCGGATCAGACGGACCAACATCCTCGGGTATTCAAAGACATTGCACTTACATTTATCGTGAATGCGGAATCTACTGAACTGGATAAAATAAAAAAAGCAGTTGACCTATCCATGGAAAAATATTGCGGTGTAGCGGCCATGTTACGAAAGAACAGTGCAATTCATGCGAACGTGCAGCTTATCTGATACGAGGAGATGCTTGTCTCGTGTATTTGCGTAATTGCAATAGTGTAACCTGTATTTCTTTAGGAAGATCTGCTTGAATAGAAATTTGTTTTCCATCCAAATCAGTAAATACTAACTCCATGGCATGAAGGGCCAGTCTGTTTAGCAAAGGTCTTTCCTCTTCTTCATGCTTACTGATCTTATAGCCCGGTTTTAATCTAGACAAATACAGTGGTTGTCCATCTCCGTATAAACTATCACAAACCAAGGGAAAGCCAATGGACTGCATATGAACACGGATTTGATGCGTACGACCTGTTACCGGTTCAAATAAAACCCAGCTATAAGGGGCAAATTGTTCCGAAACGATGTAGTTAGTTTGTGATGGCTTCCCATTGCGGTGAGTGACCATTTTCCCTACAATTGCATGATGTTCTTTGATGGGGCTCGTAATACTACCTTCAAGGGGAAAGGGTTTTCCAATTACAAGTCCCCCGTATCTTTTCTGAACGCCACGCTGCTCAAATTGCATGGATAAATTACGGTGTGCTTCTTCGTTTTTTGCAAATAGGATAACGCCGCTAGTATCTCTGTCTAGCCGATGTACTGGCCAGATCTTTCCATATCGCTGTTGCAGTTGTGATTTTAGTGATTCCTCTTTTCCTTCCCGGTCAGGAACAGAAAGTAAGCCAGCGGGTTTACTCAAGGCAATCCACTGTGTTGTTTCAGCGAGGATGAGTAATCCTTTTTTCATCTTACTTTTTATTTCCAAAATGCTTGAGCAAGCGAATCTCTTTTTCTGTTAAGAAGCGCCACTTTCCGCGGTCTACGTTTTTTTTGGTTAGCCCTGCAAATAGAACTCGGTCCAAATTTTTAACGTCGTAGCCAACATGCTCAAATAGTCTTCGAACTATTCGGTTCCGTCCGCTATGGATTTCAACGCCAACATGCCTTTTGTCTTTGGGGTCAGAATAAGCAATGGCATCGATAGTGACAGGTCCGTCTTCCAACACTATTCCTTTTGCGAGTTGTTCAAAATGATTTTTCTCCAAAGGTTTATCCAATGTTACCTGATAAATTTTACGAACCTGATGGCTGGGATGCGTTAGTTGTTGTGCAAGGTCCCCGTCATTAGTCAACAGTAGGACACCCGTTGTATTTCTGTCTAGTCGGCCAACGGGGTATATTCTCTCCTTGGTTGCTTTTCCCAAAAGATCGATTACTGTTTTTCTTTTTTGAGGGTCGTCGGTTGTAGTGATGTAGTCTTTTGGTTTATTCAGTAAGATATAAACCAAAGAGCGTTGTGGTTGTACCTTCTTGCCATTCACTGTCACAACATCAGCCGGGGAAACTTTATAACCTGGCTCATTGACAACAGTTCCATTTACTTTAACCATTCCATTTTTGACCAGTTCGGCTGCCTCCCGTCGGGCAGCTACCCCTCCATGCGCTATGAATTTATTCAAAGGCATTTTTTCTGTGATTGGAATTGTATTGGAGGGCTTTGTGGGCTGTGCCTGGGGATTTCGTAAAGCCGCTTTTTTCTTTTCGAAGTACTCCTCTCGTTCTTTCTTGGCTTTTTTCTTTTCTTGACGAAACTGTTCCTTGATGGCTGCGTTGGATTTGCGCGGAGCAAATTTGGCAAAGGGGTTGCCGGTAGATTTTTTCATATTGAGGGTGCTGTTTTACAACAGGATACTGTAAAGATATACTAAATAATACGAAGCACTAAAAAGCCCTCTATAACGAGGGCCTTTCAATTTTATAACTCACTCCATCCGGAAGCAGCATTGCGTGATGCTGGAGGTGGTGGAGGAGGTGGTGGAGGGTCCTTTCTTTCCCGATTTCCTCGCTCTCTTTCTTCCCTATTGCCTGGATGCTGTTGCATACGGTCTCTTTCTTGATTTCCTCTTTGCCTTTGCTCCATATTTCCACGAAATTCTTGCATGCGATCACGCATCATTCGTTTGTATTTTTCTAATTGTTCGGCATTTAATAGTTGACTTAAATTCTTTTTTTGCTCTTCCATTAAGCTACGAAGCTGTTCACGGTGATCTTCCCGAAATGAATCAGCTTTCTTTTGTAAGACACGCATCGATTGTTGAAACTTCTCCTGCTGGGCTTGTAATTTGATTACTTGCTCATCTGATAAGGAAAGAGCTTCTTTTAAACGGGCGGCTTGTCTTTTTTGCGCACTGTCTTTTCTGGCAGCTTGTTTATCCTTTAATTCCTTGAGTTGTTTTTTTTGTTCAGGGGTTAAAACTTTTTCAAGTGCTTTTTCCTGTTCTTTTTTTAATTGCTCCCGCTGCGTGTCACTAAGATTTAACTGTTCGCTAAGATTTTGTTTTTTCTCTTCACGAATCTTGGAAAGTTGCTCACGGGGAGCCCGGCTGCGTTCTTGTACAGGTTGAGCAATAGCCAGTGCACTGATTGCTAGAAGTGCAATTGATAGCAATGATTTTTTCATATAAAAGTTACTTTAAGGTTATCAAAAAGTAATACTAAGAAGGGCAAGGGGCTGCCAGGTTTAATCCAGCCCAAGAACTAGCCTTTATTGGCTAACTGCCCACAGGCGGCGTCAATGTCTTTACCCCGGCTTCTGCGTAAACGTGCATTGACTCTGTTTTTACTTAAGTAGTCCATAAACTGATCTACCTTGATAGCATCTGGTTTTTCAAAACGGGCTTTGTCGATCGGGTTGTATTCAATAATGTTGACTAGATCTGCAGGTACTTGTCTGTAGAGTTTTACCAACTCATCGGCATCTCGCTGGCCATCATTAAAGTCTTTGAATAAGATGTATTCAAATGTGATTTCGTTTCCGGTTTCCTGATAAAAATAATTGAGCGCATCAACCAGTGACTTAATATTATTGGAGTCATTGATCGGCATGATTTGATTTCTCTTTGCATCGTTAGCGGCATGCAGGGAGAGTGCTAGTTTGAAGCGAACCCGATCGTCGGCCAGCTGCCGAATCCCTTTAGCCACGCCTGCAGTTGAAACAGTAATTCTTCGCGGACTCATGCCCAATGCATCGGGTGAACTAATTGTATTAATGGCGCGCAAAACCTGTTTATAGTTAAGCAAGGGTTCGCCCATGCCCATGAAAACAATATTGGTTATTTTTTTATCCAACATCCGCTCTGCCTGCTGGTTCAGTAAAACCACCTGGTCAACGATTTCGTCAAATTGCAGATTTCTTTTTCGCTCCATATAACCGGTAGCACAGAATTTGCAGGTTAGTGAGCAACCCACTTGTGAGGAAACACAAGCAGTTATTCTTTTATCTGTGGGTATCAATACACCTTCTATGGCATGACCATCCCAGGTTTTAAATCGGGATTTAATAGTACCATCAGCAGAATATTGGGTAGTTTCTACTTGTAAAGCGGGAAGTGTAAATTGTTCACCTAATTGCTGGCGCAAGACTTTGCTGAGGTTTGTCATGTCAGCAAAGCTCATGGCCTGTTTTTTCCATAGCCATTCATGAATCTGTTGGGCTCTGAATTTCTTTTCACCGGATTGTTCTACAAATTGTTCAAGCTCAGCCAAGCTTAACTCACGGATGTTGCGGGGTTGATTAGTCACGTTGCAAAGATAAAGACCCATGAACCGTTTTGAGGAATTAACGGATATTTGTACAAAGCATGCTATGAAACCAGTCTATGTTGTTGACGCAGTTCGCACACCAATTGGTCGGTATGGTGGAGTTTTAAGTACTGTGCGTCCCGATGATTTGTTGGCTACAGTGCTTCGTGCCTTATTGAATCGTAACGAATCAATCGACCCTGCTCAGATTGGAGATGTAATTGCGGGTGCAGCTAATCAAGCTGGAGAAGATAATCGTAATGTAGCCAGAATGGCTGCGTTATTAGCAGGACTTCCAATTTCTGTTCCCGGAACTACTGTTAATCGCCTCTGTGCTTCTGGGTTACAAGCTATCATGGATGGAAGCCGTCAAATTGCCTGTGGTGATTCCACATTGATTATGGCTGGAGGTGCGGAGAGTATGACGCGAGCTCCTTTTGTGATGTCTAAATCAACTGCTGCTTATGATCGTGCTGCTACAATTTTTGACACCACCATGGGCTGGCGATTTATCAATCCACTTTTAGCGCAACAATATCCTCCGTTTACCATGGGTGAAACGGCAGAAAATGTGGCCATGCAATGGAAGATCAGTAGGGAAGAACAAGATGTTTTTGCATTGAGTTCACAAACAAAATACGCTGCAGCCAAAGCTGCTGGGAAATGGGAAGAGGAGATGGTAGCCGTTGAATTAATCAACAAAGGATTATTGAGTTGGATGGTAGATGACGAACATCCTCGTCAAACTTCCTTGGAAAAATTAGCTGCGTTACAGCCTGCATTTAAAAAAGACGGGACGGTAACCGCTGGAAACTCTTCCGGAATAAATGATGGCGCTGCTGCTTTATTATTAGCAAGCGAGGAAAGTGTAAAGTCCTTTTCCTTACAACCCCTGGCACGAATAGTTGCTATGGCGGTAACCGGGGTGGATCCGGCCATTATGGGAATTGGCCCTGTTACAGCTACTAAACGAGTGCTGGAGCGTGCGGGACTGCAAGTAAAAGATATCGGTCTATTTGAATTAAATGAGGCTTTTGCATCGCAATCCCTGGCATGTATCAAAGAATTAGGGTTGGATCCTACTCGTGTTAATGTAAATGGAGGTGCCATTGCAATTGGTCATCCTTTAGGTTGTAGTGGGGCAAGAATTTCTGCTACGCTGCTTTACGAAATGAAACGTCAAAACGTTAAATACGGGATAGCCACGATGTGTGTGGGAGTGGGGCAGGGTGCCGCAGTCTTATACGAACTAGCCTAGTAATTGATTACTTAATGCTGTCCAGCTTACAGTTTCTTGTTTTCCTGTTTGCAAATTCTTGACGGTAGCCGATTGTGCTGCAATTTCTTTGTCGCCCATAATTATTACCGTTGCAATTTTTTTTCTTTCAGCGTATTTAAACTGCTTATCAAATTTTACAGCCTCTGGATAAAGTTCACAGGATATTCCAACCTGTCTGAGTTGTTGCATTTGAGTGAAAGCCGCTTTTGCCTCTTCCTCTCCCAAATTGAAAAACAAAACTCGTGTACTTGTTTGTGTAGTAGCCGGAAATAGTTGTAGTTCTTCCAATACATCATAGATGCGATCTACACCAAAGGAAATGCCCACCCCGGGCATGTTTGGAACACCAAAAAGTCCGGTCAGATCATCGTAACGTCCTCCGCCTCCAAT
Source organism: uncultured Chitinophaga sp. (assembly GCA_964576375.1). Taxonomy (GTDB): domain Bacteria; phylum Bacteroidota; class Bacteroidia; order Chitinophagales; family Chitinophagaceae; genus JJ008. Next base: position 55,416 of record CAZNUR010000004.1, on the reverse strand, counting down.
GCTACCGATCTTGACTGAATCGGGTGCTTGCATTTCAAAGATCACGCCGGTATAATAATTCAATCCTCGTGCTAATGTGGGATCTATTTGGACGTTAACACCTTGCTCTTTTAAAGAGTTGTATAATGTGGTCAGGTCACTAAATCCTTCTTTTGCCGCTTCTTCTTTACCAAGTAGCTGACTGAGTTCTTCCAGTAAGTCAAGTCCCTTCCCTTTGGCCTGAAGATATTTTTCAATGATGCCTACTTGTAATTCGGTTAGCCCTCGCAAACGAAGTTCGTCTTTGACTTTATCAAGACCGATCTTATCAAGTTTGTCTATTGCTACCGTGATGGGGACTAGCCAATTCGGACCCCCGCAGTGTTGTGCCAGTGCCACGAGTAGCTTTCTATGATTGATTCGAAGTGTATAGTGCGATAATCCCAACTTAGTAAATACCTGGTGTGTAATACAGCCCAATTCAATTTCATTTAGTAAAGCTTTGCTACCAACTACATCTACATCACATTGGTAGAATTCGCGATAGCGTCCTTTTTGTGGCCGGTCTGCACGCCAGACGGGTTGAATTTGATATCGTTTGAAAGGAATGGGTAGTTGTTGATGCCAAGTGGCTACATAACGTGCAAAAGGTATGGTAAGATCATACCGCAAGGCGCGCTCAGTAATTTGTTTACTTGATTTTCCCTGTAATACTTTTTCCCATTCTTCCCGAATCCCTTTTTCTTTTTCAGGATTATCCAATCCGTTATTTAAAATTTTGAAAATTAGTTTGTCGCCTTCCTCGCCATATTTTCCCAGCAACGTGTCCAGGTTTTCCATAGCTGGAGTTTCGAGTGGTTCAAAACCATAGGACTCAAAAACCTGCCGAATCGTATCCAGAATAAAACGTCTTTTGCGAACAATGTCCGCACTGAAGTCTCTGGTTCCGGAGGGAAGGCTGGGTTTTGACATTTTATTTTGTGGCGTTGTGGTTTTGGTACTTTGAAATTAATTGATCCAAGACTTCATCCAGCAACTCATATACTTCTTGAAAGTCTTGTTCGCCTCCGTAGTAAGGATCAGGAACATCCAGATCTTTTCCGGGGTATTGCTCATTCATCAGCAAATCTACTTTCGAACTGTCGAATTTATTGCCTGTAATTCTGCGAATATCGTTCAACACATCTCCGGCCAGGGCATATATTTTGTCGAATTGGTTTAAGTCTTCGCTTGTAAATCTTCGGGCTCGCTGGTGCGTGATATCAATTCCATTGGCCAAAGCTACTTTTTGGGAGAGCGGGTGGGGTGGATCTCCCGTGTGGTAATGGTTGGTGCCGGCACTATCAACAATCCAATTGAGTCCAGCTTTTTTTACCTTCTCCTGCAGTATACCTTCTGCCAGGGGACTCCGGCAAATATTACCCAGGCAAACCATTAGAATTCTCATTGATGCAAATATAGTTAGCTCCCTTAACCAATTGGTCATTCTACTGGAGCCAAAATTTGTCTAATTTGCCCCCATGCGAATTGATTTTCAAAAAGAGAGAGAGAAACAACAAAAGCGGTTATTGCTATTACGTGACGTGGGTATGGGAGTTGTAATTCTCGGCGCTGGTTTATTTTTCTTGCTTCGCTCTTGGTTTGTGTTGGATTTTAACCAACGTTATCCCCCTGACCAGCTGGACAAGTTATTTGGCATTGTTTGTTTACTCTACGGTGGGTGGCGCGTGTACCGAGGTTATTTGCACACCCGTTCGTCTTCAATTTCTTCTCATGAGCAATAAAAATATTCCTTGGTTATTTTTCCTTCTCATTGTTTTCAATGGGTGTACTTCCTATGAGGAGCAACGTAATCAATTGCCGGATACCCCGGACCGAGGACAAATCAGCATTTCAGTGGATGAAACTTTCAAACCTGTTATGGACGAACTGGTACAGGTTTATCAATCCAACCACCCCCAAACAAAAATTGAAGTTGATTATAAGACGGAGGCGGATTGTTTACGAGATGCATTGAGCGACAGCGTACGATTACTTTTTGTAACGCGTCGATTATCTATTGAGGAAAAGGCGCTTTTGGCGGACTCGCTTCGGCTTAATGCACGCAGTTTGGTGGTTGCGCGTGATGCCATTGCTGTAATTGTTCATCCTAATTCTCCTGATACTATTTTTTCCATGCAGGAGATCAAAGAGATTCTCACAGGGAATTACAAGAAAAAGTTAATTCCTGTATTTGATGGGATCAAGGCAACCAGCACAGTTCGATTTATTGTAGATTCAGTATTGAAAGGAGACTCACTCAGCCCTTATGCCATGGCCGCACGTAGTAGTGAGGGTGTAGTGGATTATGTGGCAAAGAACCAGGGTGTAATTGGATTCGTGGGTGTAGGATGGGTGGGAAATCCTGAGGATTCTTTACAAATGAGTTTTCTTAAAAAAGTAAAAGTGGCGCATTTGGAAAGCACAGATAAAAAAGGAGCTTATGTAAAGGCCTACCAAGCTAATATTTATGCTAAGCGATACCCCATGGTCCGAGACTTGGTTTATGTCCTCAAGGAGAGACATCGCGGCTTGGCAACGGGTTTTGCCCATTTTGTGAGCGGGGAGCTGGGTCAATTAATTTTCAGACGAGCCTACCTGGCACCAGCGCAGAAAAGGTTAGGGATACGTCCCGTCAAACTCAACGAGTAATTCCATTATATTTACAACCCTTTTAACGTAAAAAGATCAAGATGAATCGTGTACTTGTTTTGTTTATTTGTGTTGCACTGAATGGTCTAGCTGCAAGTGCTCAGTCTATCCAGGAAGGAAAAACTCATTTTTTCGCACAGCGTTACCAATTGGCCAACGAAGTTTTTCAGCAACTTTTAAAAACAAATCCTGCTGATGCAGAAGCTTTGTATTGGGGTGGTCAATCAGCTATCAGCCTCGAGATGGATTCTGCTCGTAAACCTGCTGTTGCCAGAGCCTGGTACGATAAGGCTATGCAAACGGCTGCCGCTTCACCCTTAGTACAGGTGGGTGCGGGACAAGCAGATCTTTATGAAAATAAGATCAATGAGGCTCGTCAGAAATTTGAATCTGCATTGACACAAACTCGTACCCGCAAAGGGGACAATGCTGATATTTTAATTGCAATAGCCCGTGCCAATACGGATGCTCCCTTTCATGACTTAGAAACCATTATTGCAAAAATCAATGCGCAAATCGAAAAGGGCGAAAAAAATGCGGAGTTATACCTGATGCAGGGAAATGCTATCCGTAAGGCAAGACCCGGTGAGGGAGGTGGTGAGGCTTTTAGAAATTATCAAGAAGCACTTAAGCTCAACCCAAACTACGCGCTGGCCAGTTACCGCTTGGCCCGTTTGTTCGATTCCCAGAAGAATTGGGAAATGGTGTTTCAATATCTCACTGAGTGCGTTCAAAAGGATCCCAATTTTACTCCCGCTTATTACGAACTCTTTTATTATTACTTCTACCGAAGAGATTATGCTACAGCGGAAGAGCAGCTTAAAAAGTTTATTGCCACCAAACAGCCTGAAAAAGATATTCAGGACGAATTCCTTTACTCTCAATTGTGTTGGGCGCGTGGTGATTTCAATTGCGCTATCTCAAAATCTGAATCAGTGTTAACTGCTTTAGGTGAGAGCACCAAACCACGTGTTTTTCGTTTATTGTCTGACGCCTATTTTCAATTAGGAGATACCTTACAAAAGCAAAGTAACAGCGAGGGGGCAGCCGCTTCTTTTGCAAATGCAAAAAAGTATAGTGATCGTTTCTTTGGAAAAACAGGGGACGAAGGCGATGCGGTAATTCTTTACGATTATCAACTGCGTGCTGAAATATTGGATAAAACAGGTGGCACACCGGAGGAAATTTCAGCTACTTACCTCCGTGCTACACGGGTTGATACGCTCTACAACCTAAAAGTTGATCTTTTGAAGAAGGGGGCTGACCGTTTTAAAGCAAAGGGAGACAGCCTCAGCCGTGTATTGGAAGGTGTGCTGCGTACAGAAGTAATAAAAGTGAAGCCTAATCCAAGCAATCGAGATTATTTTGACGCCGGTTTTGCTTTTTATCAGGGTAAAGATTACACGCGCGCAGACAGCATTTTTGCCATCTACGTAACAAAGTATCCTGATGAATCTTTTGGATACATGATGCAGTATAATATTCAACGGGCCATCGATACAGCCATGGAAAAGGGTTCTGCTGTGCCCTGGGCAATCAAGTATCTGGAATTTCTGGAGCGGGATACTGTTAAAAATAAAAAGAACATTATTGGAGTAGCTGCTTACCTGGCAGCCTACAATGCCAATATTCTTAAGGACAAGGAAAAAGCGCTTCAGTACTTGCGCCGGATGTTGTCATTGGATCCAACTAATGCTGCCATCCAGCAAAACATATCGGTACTTGAAAAGGCTGCTGCTAACAAGCCGGAGCCTCCCAAAGAGGCAGCTCCGGCCAACCAGCCAGCAAAGCCTGCCGGAAATACGCCCTGACCACTGAAAACATAAGGTTTTCTCCTGCCCTCACCCTAACTTTGCGGCCAATAAAAATGGCTATGTTTTATTTGCTGCAGGCAGGTGCTTCTTCTTCTAGTGCAACCACTTATTTGCCCCTTGCTTTACAGGTCCTGATTGCAGTGGGATTAGTGGTTTTTTTGATGGTCCTGACACATCTGTTAGGCCCCAGTCGTAAAACTTCCGATAAGCTTCAAAATTTTACAAGTGGTATCGAATCACATGGCGATGCCAGACAGCCTATGGCTATCAAGTATTTTTTGACTGCCATTCTTTTTGTGTTATTTGATGTGGAGGTGATTTTCTTCTATCCTTACGCGGTGAATATTCAAGGATTGGGATGGTCAGGTTTCTGGGCAGTTTTATTATTTGTTGGTTTTTTCCTCTGTGGTTTTCTATACATCGTCAAGAAGGGTGCGTTGAATTGGGAAGATTAACGGTTTTGTTATCAACTGATCGCCTCCCTGCTTGTTATTTATAAAAATGTGTTGAATATGAGTCGTCCGGTTTCTTACAATTTGGTTCAAAAGCCGCTGGAAAAAGATATCAGCGTAGCACCGCTGCCCGATGGACATCAAGGAGAGGGTTTTTTTGCAACTTCCCTCGACAGTGTGATTGGACTCGCCCGTAAAAATTCTATTTGGCCGCTGCCTTTTGCAACTTCCTGCTGTGGTATTGAATTCATGGCCACCATGGGTTCCCACTATGATTTAGCCCGCTTTGGTTCTGAACGAGTTGGTTTTTCTCCTCGTCAATGTGATCTGTTGATGGTCATGGGCACCATTGCAAAAAAAATGGGACCTGTTGTTAGACAGGTTTATTTACAAATGGCTGAACCTCGTTGGGTCATTGCAGTAGGCGCATGCGCCAGCAGCGGAGGAATATTCGATACATACAGCGTATTGCAAGGGATCGACCAGGTAGTGCCTGTTGACGTATATGTACCGGGATGTCCTCCTCGTCCTGAGGCCATTATCGATGGGGTATTGCGTATACAGGATCTAGTGGGTAAGGAAAGTCTTCGCAGACGTAATAGCGAACATTATAAAGCGCTTCTCAATAGTTACGGTATTCAATAAATGATTTTCATCGTATGGCTTTGACTAACGATACAATACAACAGCGGCTACAGGAAAAATTTGGGGAAAGTGTATTTGCTTTTCGTGATAGTCACGGCATGCTGGAGTTTGCTGCGCCAAAGGAGTTGAATCTGAAGGTGCTTAATTTTCTTTACGACGATGCGGCACTCCAATTTCAATTCTTGACCGATTTAACAGGTGTGCATTACCCATCCAATAAGGGGAGCGAGTTGGCTGTTGTATATCATTTACACAGTCTGAAAGAAAATGTAAGACTTCGCTTTAAAATATTTATTCCAATTGAGCAACCAGAAGTATACACCGCTACTGGATTATTCTCAGCTGCTAATTGGATGGAGCGCGAGACCTATGACTTTTTTGGTATTCTATTTGTGGGTCATCCTAATTTAAAGCGGATTCTGAATGTGGATGAGATGGATTATTTCCCGTTACGCAAGGAATTCCCGTTAGAAGACCAGACCCGTATTGATAAAGATGATGAAATGTTTGGACGAGGGGGAACAATAAAATAAACTGATTGACGCGATAGTATATGAGTGAACAGCATATAAAATTACCCGAAGGATCCATCGAGAAAACAACCACCACGCTCAATCTGGGGCCAACGCACCCAGCCACACACGGGGTGATGCAAAATATCCTGGAGTTGGATGGAGAAAGAATCGTATCGGCTGATCAAACCATCGGCTATATCCATCGGGCCTTTGAGAAATTAGCTGAGCGACGTCCGCTTGCTCAAATTACCACGCTTACAGATCGTTTGAATTATTGCTCTGCTCCGCTCAATAATATGGGTTGGCATATGACCTGCGAAAAGTTATTAGGAGTACAGACTCCCAAGCGGGTAGATTATTTGCGGGTTATCATGATGGAGCTGGCCCGTATTGCAGACCATTTGATTTGTAATTCAATCATGGGTGTAGATGCCGGAGCTTATACGGGCTTCTTGTATGTGATGCAGTATCGGGAACTGATTTATGAAATTTACGAGGAGGTTTGTGGAGCTCGCTTAACCACAAACATGGGTAGAATTGGTGGATTTGAGCGCAACTTTACTGATAAAGCTTTTCAAAAGCTGGAGAAATTTTTAGACGAGTATCCTCGTGCATTAAAGGAGTTTGAGGATATGTTCCAGCGCAACCGCATTTTTATGGATCGCACAATGGGTGTAGGAGGAATTTCAGCCGAGCGTGCGTTGAATTATGGATTTACAGGTCCTAACCTTCGTGCAGCTGGCGTTGATTATGATGTCCGTGTGCAAAACCCTTATTCCAGTTATCAGGATTTTGATTTTATTATTCCAGTTGGGTCTACTGGGGATTGTTATGATCGTTGGTTAGTTCGTGAGCAGGAAATGTGGCAGAGCTTATCGATCCTTCGTCAGGCTTATCAAAAAATTCAATCGTTCAAAGGAGCAGATGCAGAGGTATATCACGCGGATGCACCTGCCTATTACCTGCCTGAAAAAAAGGATGTATATACCAAAATGGAAGCCCTGATCTATCACTTTAAGATTATCATGGGTGAAACTGAAATTCCTGCGGGAGAAGTATATCACTCTATTGAAGCAGGTAATGGTGAGTTAGGATTTTATTTGATCAGTGACGGTGGACGTTCGCCCTACCGTTTACATTTTCGTCGTCCCTGTTTTATTTACTACCAGGCTTATGAGGAGTTGGTCAAAGGTTCTATGTTGAGTGATGCCATCATGACCATGAGTAGTTTGAATTTGATTGCTGGAGAAATGGATGCTTAAAGTATAAAGATGAAACTAAGTTTTACAAGCGAGCAATTACAGGAGGTACAGCGGCTGGTTAGTCGTTATCCGGAAGGACGTGAGAAAAGCGCCCTTATTCCTGTTTTGCATTTAGCCCAAGACACATTCGGGGGTTGGTTGAGTACTGAGGTAATGGATTATGTAGCCTCCCTTTTGCAATTGAAGCCCATTGAAGTGTATGAGGTGGCTTCTTTTTACTCCATGTTCAATCTTTCTCCGGTTGGAAAGCATTTGCTAGAAGTTTGTCAAACGGGTCCTTGTATGCTCAATGGGAGTGATTCCATTGTTGAATATATCTACCAACGATTGGGTATTCGTCCAGGTGAAACCACAGCAGATGGTCAGTTTACCTTGAAAACAGTAGAGTGTTTAGGGGCCTGTGGTTATGCACCTATGTTACAATTGGGAGAGCACTATAAAGAACATTTGACCAAAGAAAAAATTGATGCACTGATTGAATCTTGTTATGCAAAATCAGCCGCACTAAATTGAATTAAAGAATGGGAAGAAAATTACTATTAGAGAAAGCACACGTCGAGAATATCCGCTCTTACGAAGTTTATCGAAAAGAGGGTGGTTATCGAAGTGTGGAGAAAGCGCTTAAAACGCTATCGCCCGATCAAGTAACCGAAGAGGTTAAAAAAAGTGGATTGCGTGGCAGAGGTGGTGCGGGTTTTCCTACCGGAATGAAATGGAGTTTTCTGGCTAAGCCAGAAGGTGTTCCCCGTTACCTGGTAGTGAATGCAGATGAATCAGAGCCGGGTACTTTTAAGGATCGTTATCTGATGGAGTTCATCCCACACTTATTGATTGAGGGCATGATCACTTCCTCTTATGCCTTAGGCTCTAATCGGTCTTATATCTATATCCGTGGTGAGTATGCATGGATCACCCATATTCTGGAGCAGGCCATTGAAGAGGCACGTCAACATGGTTGGCTAGGAAAAAATATTTTAGGCAGTGGATTTGATTGCGATATATATGTGCAGCGTGGTGCAGGTGCTTATATCTGCGGTGAGGAAACGGCGTTATTGGAGTCATTGGAAGGTAAACGGGGTAATCCACGTATTAAGCCTCCCTTTCCTGCCGTAAAGGGATTGTGGGGTTGTCCTACCGTGGTAAACAACGTAGAAACTATTGCTGCGTTAGTGCCCAT
>CAZNUR010000004.1:0-46781 GCA_964576375.1 uncultured Chitinophaga sp. | reverse complement strand
GGGGTTGTCCTACCGTGGTAAACAACGTAGAAACTATTGCTGCGTTAGTGCCCATTATTAATGAGGGCGGTGAAGAGTATGCAAAAATTGGAGTTGGAAAATCTACAGGTACCAAACTCATTTCTGCTTGTGGCAATATCAATAAGCCAGGTGTTTATGAAATTGATATGACCATATCGGTCGAGGAGTTCATCTACTCTGATGAGTATTGTGGGGGCATTCCACAAGGAAAAAAATTGAAAGCCTGTATTCCGGGCGGTTCTTCAGTTCCCATTCTTCCTGCCAATTTATTGTTGAAAACAGCCAAAGGCGAAACGCGGATGATGAACTATGAGAGTCTGGCTGACGGAGGATTTGCTTCTGGATCCATGATGGGCTCCGGTGGTTTTATTGTAATGGACGATAGTCAGTGTGTGGTTCGTCATACCTATACACTAGCGCGTTTTTACAGACATGAAAGTTGTGGGCAGTGTTCGCCCTGCCGAGAGGGCACTGGGTGGATGGAAAAAATTCTTTGGAATCTTGAAACAGGCAAGGGTCGTTCCAGTGATATCGATTTACTCTGGGATATCCAGCGTAAAATAGAAGGGAATACCATTTGTCCGTTAGGCGACGCGGCGGCTTGGCCAGTAGCTGCAGCCATCCGTCATTTTAGAGACGAGTTTGAATGGCATGTTACTCATCCGGATGAAGCACAAAAGCGCAATTACGGATTGGCACACTACGCAGATCCACTGACCGTTCCTGTGGCTTGATGGTTGAATAAAAAAGAAATTGATTATGGCAGACGAAATAAAAAAAATACCGGCCCCACTTAAGGTAACCATCGACAATATTACGGTTGAGGTTCCTGCAGGGACTACTATTTTAAATGCCGCTCGGCAAATTGGCGGGGATGTTACACCTCCAGCTATGTGTTATTATAGTAAGCTTGAAGGAAGTGGTGGTAAGTGTAGAACTTGTTTGGTGGAAGTAGCGGCTGGTTCTGCTGCTGATCCTCGTCCGATGCCCAAGTTAGTTGCGAGTTGCCGCACTACGGTGATGGATGGTATGATTGTAAAAAATATTACAAGCGAAAGGGTACAAGAGGCTCGTGCCGGCGTTGTTGAATTTTTATTGCTTAATCATCCTTTAGATTGTCCGGTTTGTGATCAAGCAGGAGAATGCCATTTACAAGATTTAGGATACGAACATGGTAAAGAGGGTACACGATACCAATTTGACCGTCGAACTTTTGAAAAAGAAGATATAGGGCCTACGATACAGCTGCATATGAATCGTTGTATTCTTTGTTATCGCTGTACGTATGTGGCAGACCAACTGACTGACAATCGGGTGCATGGAGTATTGGATCGCGGTGATCATGCTAATATTTCCACGCATATCTCAAAGGCAATCGATAATAACTTTAGTGGCAACATGATTGATGTTTGTCCGGTGGGTGCTTTGACCGACAAAACATTCCGTTTCAAAAATCGTGTTTGGTTCACTAAGCCGGTGGATGCACATCGCGATTGTCCTGATTGTTGCGGTAAGGTTACGCTATGGCAGCGTGGGGACGAAGTATTGCGTGTGACAGCTCGTAAGGATGAGTGGGGTGAAGTACAGTCTTATGAGGGTAAGCCAGGATGGATATGCAATACCTGCCGTTTTGAAAAGAAAGCAGCTACTGATTGGGTGATTGAAGGACCAACTTCCATCAATCGTCACTCTGTGATTTCACAGGGGCATTATTTGGGTTTACAAAAACCAAAAGAGACTATCCAGGAAGTAATGGGTGGGCTGAACCCACGCTTACTCATGGATATTCATGATGTAAGTGAGGTAAACAAATTGGAATTGAGTCAGCTGCCGGGTGCTGCTACCAGCGCTAATTATAAAAACGAATCAACTAAATCAGAATAATGGTGATAGGTGCTGTTACATTATGGTTTATACTGGAGAAAGTCATTTTAATTGCTTCCATCATTGGGCTGTCATTTTTTATAGCCATGTATACCACGTTAGCAGAACGAAAAATTGCAGGTTGGATGCAAGATCGTCACGGGCCGAACCGTGCGGGTCCCTTTGGTATTTTGCAACCACTCGCTGATGGAGGTAAATTGTTTTTCAAAGAAGAAATCACGCCAGTTACCTCTAATCGATTTTTATTTTTACTCGGACCTGCGCTAGCAATGATAGTTGCCTTGGTTACGAGTACCGTAATTCCCTGGGGAGCACCAGTACTTACCAGTACGGGAACTATTCCACTTCAGGTAGCTGATGTAGATATGGGAATCTTGATTGTATTCAGTGTGGTCAGCGTTGGGGTGTATGGTATCATGATCGGGGGTTGGGCTTCTAATAATAAATTTTCGCTGCTCGCTGCCATACGCGGTGCTTCGCAGATGGTATCGTATGAACTACCCATGAGTTTGGCATTGATCGCTGTGTTGTTTATGACGGGCTCTTTAAAAATGAGTGAAATAGTATCGTATCAAATGGCTAATGGATGGAATATTATCTATCAGCCGCTCGGTTTTTTGATATTTTTTATTTGTGCATTGGCCGAATGTAACCGTACTCCTTTCGACTTGCCTGAAGCCGAGAACGAACTAAACTTCGGCTATCATCAGGAGTATTCCTCGATGAAGTTGGGCTTTTACTTATTTGCAGAGTACATCAACATGTTCGTTAGCAGTGCGGTTATGGCTACTTTGTTTTTAGGAGGTTATGATATTCCATTTGTCAATGAAGCCAATTGGGGACTGGAGCCCTGGTTGTATTCATTGATTAGCTTCAGCGTAATGATGGCTAAGGTTAGCTTTTTGCTTTTTGTATTTATTTGGATTCGCTGGACCATTCCCCGTTTCCGCTACGATCAATTAATGAATCTGGGCTGGCGTAAATTAATCCCGCTGGCACTTTTTAATATGGTATTGAGTGCGGCCATTTTATTATGGCTTAAATCATAAACTGAAATGTGTAACTGACTATGCAACTCACACAACGCGCTAAACCGGTAGACCGCAGTCCCATGACTTTCTTGGAAAGTCTGTATCTGTGGAACATAATTAAGGGAATGGGTATTACCCTCAAGCACATGTTCCTTAAAAAGGCCACCATTCAGTACCCAGAGGAAAAGCGTCCTTTTTCACCTGTGTTTCGAGGCTTGCATGTACTGAATCGGGATGCGGAGGGTCGTGAAAACTGTACGGCATGTGGCCTTTGTGCCGTGGCTTGTCCTGCAGAAGCCATCACAATGGAGGCAGCAGAAAGAATGCCTGGTGAAGAGAAATTATATCGTGAGGAAAAGTACGCAGCCAAGTACGAGATTAACATGTTGCGTTGCATTTTCTGCGGTCTCTGTGAAGAAGCCTGTCCTAAAGATGCCATTTATTTATCGCAAACCTTTGCACCTGCCAACTACGCTCGCAAAGGATTTATATATGGGAAACAAGAGTTGTTAATTCCTCATCCCATTGAACAACCCGAAGCTTACCAAAAGGCACTCGGCGATCGTCAACCTTCTTCACGAAATGCAAACCAACCTGTAGCATGAGTATATCCGCTATTTTATTTTGGGTGCTGTCGGTAGCCGCTCTTTTCAGTGCACTCATGGTGGTAACCAGTCGTAATCCTATTCATAGTGTAATCTGGCTAATTGTTACCTTTTTTGCAATCTCCGGACATTACATTCTATTGAATGCTCAGTTTCTGGCCGTAGTAAATATCATTGTCTATGCGGGGGCTATCATGGTGCTTTTTTTATTTGTGATCATGTTAATGAATTTGAATAAGGAAAGTGAACCTGCAAGACATCGCTGGCTACAATTGGCAGGTGGAGTAAGTGGGGGTGCCTTGTTATTGGTATTAGTTGCAGCGCTCAAAGACACTGAATTAAAATCACAGCAGTCCTTATTGTTGGAGGGGCATACGGGCCTAATTAAAACGTTGGGACAGGAATTGTTTTCCACGTATGTAATTCCCTTTGAGTTGAGTAGCATTTTGTTTTTGAGTGCTATGGTAGGGGCCGTATTAATTGGTAAAAAAGATTAATCAGAACAACATGCCAATCAATTATTATTTATTCTTAGCCATTGCTCTTTTTTCCATTGGAGTGGTTGGTGTTTTGACTAGAAGAAATGCCATCATCATATTCATGTGTATTGAGTTAATGTTGAACGCTGTCAATCTGCTGCTTGTTGCCTTTTCAAAAATGCACTACAATCAAGCAGCTGCCGCTGCTATTCCTATTGCCAATCCGGGTATTGATGGGCAGCTTTTTGTTTTCTTTATTATGGTGGTAGCCGCCGCTGAAGTAAGTGTAGGGCTGGCTATTATTGTTATGCTATATAGAAATATTCACTCGGTGGATATTAATTTTCTAAACCGATTGAAACACTGATCAAACTGAATGCTTATTATGCAATCCTCTTTTCAACTTGCTTTTTTAATTCCATTGCTTCCCTTAATAGGATTTTTGATCAATGGGCTGGGGCGCAATCAGCTCTCCAAACAATGGTCTGGACTAATTGGAGCTGGTACAATCCTAGGATCTTTTCTAATCAGTTTACTTGTATTTCAAACTGTTGAATCCGGCAACACTACCGTGATTTCTTATTTTGATTTTATTCGAATTGAAGGATTGCGTATCCCCTTTGCTTTTCAATTGGACGCTTTATCCTCCTTATTCCTGCTTATTATTACTGGTATTGGATTTCTAATTCATATTTATTCGATCTCTTATATGCATGAGGAGTCTTCCTCTTCTTTTGCTCGCTATTTCTCCTACTTAAACTTGTTTGTTTTTTCTATGTTGCTGTTGGTATTGGGCAGCAACTATGTGGTCTTATTTATTGGCTGGGAGGGGGTAGGACTTTGCTCTTATTTACTGATTGGGTTTTGGTTTAAAAATCAGCAATACACAAAAGCCGCTAATAAGGCTTTTATTATGAATCGTATTGGTGACCTTGCTTTTTTGCTTGCTATTTTCTGGCTGATTATCAAAACTGGATCTGCTTCCTTCCAGGAAGTGTTTGAATTTGTACAGGGTAATCAGGGAACTGAAAAGTTCACCACCACAGATATTACCGTTGTTACTTTATTGCTGTTCATAGGTGCTACTGGTAAAAGTGCACAACTTCCTCTTTACACTTGGTTGCCAGATGCCATGGCGGGTCCTACTCCTGTTTCTGCGCTGATTCACGCGGCCACCATGGTTACTGCAGGTATTTACATGATTGCGCGTAGCAATATTATTTATTCATTGGCTCCTCTTACACTCACTGTAATTAGTTGGGTAGGATTAGCCACTGCCTTGCTTGCCGCCACCATAGCTTTGCGACAGTTTGATATTAAAAAAGTATTGGCTTATTCTACAGTTAGCCAATTAGGCTTTATGTTTTTAGCCTTGGGCAGTGGTGCCTATGTCGCAGCGGTTTTCCATGTACTCACGCACGCCTTCTTTAAAGCACTACTCTTCTTGGGAAGTGGCAGTGTGATTCATGCCATGGGAGGTGAACAAGATATTCGCAAAATGGGAGGGCTCTCTGGTAAACTTAAAATCACCTATGTCACGTTTTTGATTGGTTGCCTAGCTATTGCAGGCCTTCCTCCTTTGAGTGGATTCTTCTCCAAGGATGCCATTTTACTAAGTGCATTTTTACATCAACCAGTGCAATATGGAATTGCTTTGTTTACCGCTTTCCTTACTGCATTTTATATGTTCCGTTTGTTGTTTTTGACCTTCCACGGCTCTTTTCGCGGCACTGTTGAGCAACACGCTCACTTGCATGAAAGTCCTGCATTAATGACGGTTCCACTTATATTACTGGCCTTACTTTCTGTGGTGGGGGGGTGGATTGGAATTCCTGCAGTTCTTCTGCATGATGCTGACTGGTTAAGCACTTTCTTGGGTCCAGTATTAGGTACATCCGCGCATGAGGTGTCGCATGCCACGGAGTGGATGTTGATGTCTTTCTCCGTTGGCGGTGTGTTACTTACAATTGTATTTGCCTGGTTTTTATTTCGCAAATACAGGGAGAACGAATCGAGAGGGCTGTTACGATTTTTCGAGCATAAGTGGTATGTGGATCAACTCTACGATCGCATTATAGTAAAGCCAATTTTTTATGTTGGTCGTTTGTTGAAAGAGTGGATTGAGCCTCGATTTATTGATGCACTGGTAAATGGGGTAGGGAAAACGGTACAGTTGGCAGGAAGACAAATGCGTTTTTTACAAAGTGGACAGATTGGAAGTTATGTATTGTTGATGGTGCTTGCTATGGTAGGAGTGCTCCTGGTTCAATTTTTTATTAGAAAGTAAACGCGTAAGACGCAAAGAATATGGTTGTTTTATTATTACTCTTGATTCCATTGATTGGTGCTTGTTTTCTCTTTTTATATAAAGGAGATTATCGGTTTGCTTCTAATGCAGCCCTTCGGGTATCCTTTGCCTCACTGCTGGTCATGGGGGCCCGTCTTTTTTATTGGCACACGCCTGAAATGCTTTCTTTTAATGCCCCTTGGCTTACCTCATTAGGTAGCTCATTTTCCTTGAGAATGGATGGGTTGGGAACTATCCTTTGTTTATTAACCACTACTGCTTATTTTCTTTTATTCTGGTACTTAAGAGGTAGGTCTATCGAAAGACCTGCTGCATTTTTTGCTTGGTTGTTACTAGCACAAGTGGGTATGTTGGGTGTATTTTTAGCAACAGACTCCTTGCTGTTTTATTTCTTTTGGGAATTGGCATTAATTCCTATGTATTTTTTAGCCTCCCAATGGGGTGGAGCCAAGCGAATTCCGGTAACATTCAAGTTTTTTATTTATACGTTTTTGGGATCTGTGTTCATGTTGATTGGCATTTTGTATTTGCAATCAAAAACAGCCGATCATTCATTTGCCTTGGATAGTATCAAGAAAATTCGGCTTAGCAATGAACAGCAATCCTGGTTATTCTGGCTTTTCTTTATTGCTTTTGCCATTAAGCTCCCGGTTTTCCCCTTCCATACTTGGCAGCCGGATACTTATGAAGAGTCTCCTACGCCTGTTACAGCCATATTAAGTGCGGTGATGGTTAAAATGGGGATACTCGGCTTATTACGTTGGTTGTTGCCGCTATTTCCCATAGCCTCTTACATGTGGGGCGATGTGGTCATGTCATTAGCTGTTGCAGGGATTATCTATGCATCTTTATTGGCCATGCAACAGACTGACCTGAAGCGATTAATTGCTTATTCTTCAATAGCGCATATTGGACTAATGACAGCAGGTGCTTTTGCATTGAATAATATGGCCTATCAGGGGCTATTACTCCAATTGTTTACGCATGGTGTTAACATTTTGGGCATGTGGATCTTGGCAGACCTTATTGAGCGAAAAACTGGTACGCGCACCATTGATTCACTAGGTGGCATTGCGCAACAATCTCCCACACTTACCATCTTTTTCATAATCATTGCTTTGGCTAACATTGCCCTTCCGCTTACCAACGCATTCGTGGGTGAGTTTTTGCTTTTCAATGGTATTTTGGCTACACCCTCTAATTATTATTGGGTGTTTGCAGCGTTGGGAGGTTTGGGTATTATATTATCCGCCGTATATACGCTCAAAATGATTCGTGCTATTTTTTATGGTGAAACTAATACGGTTACCAGTGCACCAATACGCTTGGAATCACAAGAGGTTATTGTGTTAACTATTATTGTAGGTTTAATTCTATTCTTTGGAGTTTATCCTCAACCCTTATTAGATATGACGGCTGATTTTTCAAAAGAATTATTTAGCCAAACTGATATAACTTCTTTATTCCGCAAACCCTAAGCATCCATTATGAACGCGTTACTTATAGCTGCAGTCCTGGGAGTTTTACTAATGCTCAGCAGTGTTTTTATAAAAAATAAATCACTTATACATGTTTTGGCTTTGGCTGGTTTAGCCGTTTTGTTCACCCTAAATTTAGCTGAGATCAATGGTTGGTTGCTTTTTGAGTTTGATGTGAAAGGCATGCTTCGATTTGATCGCTATGCCTTAGTGACAAATGCCATCCTCTTAGCCTCTCTTTTCTTCTACCTACTGTTGAGTGGACGATCTATGGAAAAAGTCGGGCCTCATTATGCTGATTATTTAGCCTTACTCTTTTTTATCTGCGCCGGACTTTTTATGGTTACCGGGTATGCTTCTTTACTGATATTATTTCTGGGGATTGAGGTAATCTCGATACCCTTGTATATTCTTACAGGAAGTGACAAGAGAAATCTAAAGAGTAATGAAGCTGCTTTAAAGTATTTCTTGTTGGGATCTTTCTCCACAGGCTTGTTGTTGTTGGGAATTGCATTCTTTTATGGAGCTCGTGGTAATTTTAGTGCAACAGCTTCTGTAGACCCAACTGTAATTGGATCCTCACTTCAGCTGGCAGCTCTTTTACTACTATTGTTTGCCATGTCATTCAAGGTTTCCGCGGCGCCTTTTCATTTTTGGACACCTGATGTCTATGATGGAGCACCCACTGTTTTTACTTCCTTCATGGCTACGATTGTTAAAGTAGCTTTGTTTGCGGCTTTTGTTCGTCTTTTTGAAGACACATTTAGTTTACAATTTTCTATCTGGCAGCCTTGGGTAGCGGGTTTTGTGGTATTAACCCTTTTAATCGGAAACCTCACTGCTGTATTTCAGCAAAGTGTCAAGCGAATGCTGGCTTATTCAAGTATTGCGCAGGCCGGATTTATGTTATTAGCAGTTTATGCATTAAATGGAGATAGTAAAGAGGGTTTACTGCTATACGCCGCCTCTTATTCACTAGCCACAATTGGCATTTTTGCTGTTCTTTCTCATTTGCAGGATTATACATTTGAAGGGTTCAACGGACTAGCAAAAAAACAGCCTATGGTGGCAGCTTCCCTTGCTATTTTTTTCCTATCCCTCGCTGGCATTCCACTCACGGGAGGTTTCCTAGCTAAACTTTTTATGATCAAAGCTGCGTTAGCTTATCAGCCCTGGTTGGCAATTGTTGCGGTAATCATGGCAGTGGTATCTGTTTTCTACTACTTCCGTGTAATACAAGCTATGTATTTTAGGACTGCTGATGAGGATGTTCAGCCTGTTTTTCCAAAGTTATTTCCTGCCTTACTTCTTGTCACCGCATTGCTGGTGGTGCTACTTGGGATTTTCCCGGAGACACTTTTAGGGCTACTTTATTTTTAATCGGTCCTACAAGCCGTTCATCAAGCTTTTCTTTGTGTGGACTTATTCGGGTAGTACCTTCATTGCTCCATGATGAAGTTTGCTGATATTTTTTCGCTCGCGTTCAGAACCATTCGCGGTAATAGACTGAGAACAGGTCTAACGGTATCCATTATTGCCTTTGGTATTATGGCTCTGATTGGGATTATTACTGCCATCCAGGCTATGAATCAAAAACTCACGGAGAGTTTTTCCACCATGGGTGCTAATGGTTTTACTATTCGGTACAAACAGCGCAACATACAGTTTGGTCAAGGAGGTAATAACACTGAGTCTAAGGTTACGCAGAAAGGGCAGCGGAAAGAACGTACTTCTAATCTCAATAAAAAAATCACTATCAAACAAGCTGAGCTTTTTGTGGACAGTTTTCAATTTCCTGCTACAATCGGGATTGGCATCAGCGGTGGACGCAATAGTATTATCTCTTACGAAACTCGAAAGACCAGTCCTAATATTTTTCTTTTGGGAGGAGATGAGAATTATCTCGCATTAAATGGATTTGCAGTAGAGGTAGGAAGAAATTTCAATCGGCTGGATATTCAATCTGGTCGAAACGTTTGTTTACTAGGTTATGATGTAGCTAATAAATTATTCAAGCAAGGTCTTCAAGGCGCCGTCAATAAAATAGTTCGTATTAATTCTATTCCTTATCGCGTCCTCGGGGTACTCGAGAGTAGAGGTTCCTCTTTTGGGTTCAGTAGAGATAATGTGGTTTTGACTAGTTATACAAACATGGAGCGAAATTTCAATACCGGGGGATCCTATAATATCGCTATTCAAGCGGCAGATATTAATCAGGTGCCCGCTGCCATGGGAGAGGCGGAGGGTTTATTCCGTTCTATTCGCAGATTGAATACTACGGAGCAAAGTAATTTTGTATTGGATCGTGCAGACAGCGTTGCTGAAAAGGCTATGAACAGCCTTGGTTTTCTTACAATCTCTGCTACAGTGATTGGCCTTATCACTTTGATTGGAGCTGCAATCGGCTTGATGAATATCATGTTGGTTTCCGTTTCTGAACGTACTCGTGAAGTAGGGTTAATCAAAGCAATTGGAGGAAAGCGTCAAGCGGTAAGTCGTCAGTTTTTACTGGAAGCAATCATCATCAGTATACTTGGTGCCTTTTTTGGAATTATCCTTGGTGTTGCCGTGGGTAACCTTTTTTCCTACGTACTTAAAACTGGTTTTGTAGTTCCTTGGAATTGGGTGTTCTACGGGATTGTAATTTGTACAGGGGTTGGTTTGGCTGCCGGTATTTATCCTGCTCGTAAGGCTGGTAAGCTAAATCCTATCGAAGCATTGCGCTACGAGTAATTTTCGGGTCGTTTTCCCACATTTTATCCTCTTTTTGTTGTAATTGTTGAGCTTGCAGATCAAGTTATTATCAATTTTTTGCTGAAAAATTTGCCCTTTTCAAAAAATCCTTAACTTGAACGCTCCTTCCGTTGGGAGGGAACGAAAAGTATTTAATAAACACCTATAACTCAACAAAAAAACAACGACCATGGCAGAGACTAAACCAACTGCAACAGCTGCTTCTAAGGCAACTTCCGTTCAGGCGAAACATGACAGTAACATGATTTCATGGCTTGCGCCTTTAGTTTGTACACTAGCTGGCTATGCAATCTGGCGTTTCATGATGGGAAGCGCAGATGGATTTTCTGAACCCGATCCAAGTGGTGGATTTTGGCCTTCACACAAAGGACCTAAAGATGCCTTCCACCGTATCTATGAAGGAGGTATCATCGTTCCATTATTGATTGGTATGTTCTTGATGGTAGTTGTATTCTCTATCGAGCGTTACCTGACTATTCGTCGTGCACTTGGAAATGGGGCTATTGCTGATTTTATCCGCAAAGTGCAATTCCATTTAGCGAGCAAAAATGTGGATGCCGCTATTGCTGAGTGCGACAAACAGCGCGGTTCAGTAGGTAATGTAATGAAGGCTGGACTTCGTCGTTACAAAGAAATGATCACTGAAGGTGGTATGTCTACCGACCAGAAAGTAATTGCAATACAAAAAGAAGTAGAAGAAGCTACAGCATTGGAATTACCAATGATGCAAAAGAACCTTGTGTTCTTGTCTACTATCACTTCTGTAGGTACCCTGATTGCCCTTTTGGGAACAGTATTGGGTATGATTCGTTCATTTGCTGCCCTTGGTGAAGAAGGCGGTGGAGGTGCTGCTGCTGATCTAGCGGTGGGTATCTCTGAGGCGCTTTATAATACAGCCTTGGGTATCGGAACCTCTGCTATTGCATTGATCCTTTACAACGTATTCACTACAAAGATTGACTCTATCACGCACGGTATTGATGAATCTGGTTTCACTTTAACACAGAGTTTTGCTTCTCTTTACAAGTAAGCAAAGCCACAATTGAATGTGTAACTGATTCTTCACGAAAAAACTAATTCATCATGCCTAGTGCCAAGATACCCCGGAGAAGTACGGATACCGATATGACCCCGTTTGTGGATATCGCGTTCCTGATCCTTTCCTTCTTCATCATGGCCACCAAATTCAAGCCACCAGAGCCTGTGGAAATTACTACTCCTGGTTCGGTGCTTTCTCAGAAACTTCCTGAGAATAATGCTGTGATGATCACTATTGATTCCTCAAACAAGGTATACTTTACCGTCTTGTCTGATCGCGATCCCTCTAAATATGATGCGATCATTCAAGGCTTGAACGCTAGCCAAAATCTGGGATTGACTCCTGCTGAAATGGCTAATTTCAGAAAGACATTTCTTGTTGGAGTAGACTTTGCAAACCTCAAGCAGTTACTGGCTACTGATTTTCGCGATCAAGCAAAAATCAAGCAACCCGGTATACCAGTTACAGATACACTGAATAACCAGCTTGTTTGGTGGGTTAAAGAAGCTAAAGCCGCTTTTGCAGGTGAGAAACTCAATTACCTGATCAAAGGTGACGGACTTTCTAAGTATCCCACTTTTGCTGCAGTTGTATATGCGCTGAAAAAGAATGAGGAGTTCAAGTATAATCTGGTTACTTCCCTTGACGATGTTCCCCCTGGAACAGAGTTGTACAAGGCGGAACAAACCAAGAAATAAATTATAACCACTAACGACACTTAATTATGGCAAGTATAGATACCGGTGCGGAACAAGGTGGCAAAAAAGGCCCAGGCGTCAAGAAAGCAAAAAAACTTTCTACCCGTGTGGATATGACTCCCATGGTGGACCTTGGCTTTTTGTTGATTACCTTCTTCGTTTTCACCGCTACCATGAGCTCGCCCACTACCTTGGACTTGAACATGCCTAAGGATATTAAAAAGCAAGAGGATCAGACGGAAGTAAAAGAATCTTCTGTGCTGACCATCATGCTTGGGAAGGCTGATCAAGTATATTACTACGAAGGAAAACTAGTGGTAGATGCCACAGGTAATAATTTTAAACAAACCACGTTCAAGGGTATAAGAGACATCATCGTCAACAAAAAGAAAGAGGTGATGGATCGTTACTACCAGCGTCCTGATCCCGAATGCGAGGCTAAGGCCAGGGCAGAGGGCAAACCGGTTAGCAATTGTGCTGATAAGGACTTTGTAGTAATTATTAAACCCAGCGATGATGCTACTTATCGTAATACAGTAGATATTTTGGATGAGATGACTATTAATCAGGTTCGTACTTACGCCATGGTAAAAATTGCCGATGTGGAATACGAATTGATTAAGAAGACAGAAGAATCCAATGGCATCAAATAGTTAACGACAAAACAGCGAGCATGGAAGTCAACAAAATACTATCCGCAGATCTGTTGGATATCATATTCGAAGGAAGGAATAAAGAATATGGTGCCTACTATCTGCGTAAAACTTACAATGAAAGAGTCAAGCGTGCCTTGATCATTACGGCCTCAATTGCCGGAACGATCCTGCTGATTTCTTTCCTTAATCAAACCCTGCGTGATAAGGGGGACAGTAAAGTAAAGATCAATGAAATGACTTTACAAGATGTGAAGCAAGAGGAAAAGGAACCTCCGCCACCTCCACCACCTCCACCACCAAAGCAGGAACCACCAAAGGTGGAAATGAAGCAATTTACTCCTCCTGTGATCAAAAAGGATGAGGAGGTTGAAAAACCACCACCACCACAGGAAGAATTAAAAGAAGCAAAAATTGATGTGGTTAACGTGGAAGGTATCAAGGATGAGGGGCTGGCAGCTCCTGTCGATATTGACCAGGGTCGTCAAATTGTTGAAGAAAAAATCGATGATAACAAAATCTTTGACAAGGTAGAGATTGAGGCCAGTTTCCCAGGCGGGGATAGCAAATGGCGTCAGTATCTTGAGCGTAACGCAAATGGCCAGGTTGCTACAGATAATGGAGCCCCAGAAGGTACCTACACTGTGGTGGTTCAGTTTGTCGTGGACAAAGAAGGTAATATCTCAGATGTTAGAGGTCTTACCAATCACGGGTATGGTATGGAGGAAGAAGCAATTCGTGTAATTCGTAAGGGTCCCAAATGGAATCCTGCTATTCAAAACGGACGTCAAGTAAAAGCTTATCGCAAGCAGCCTATTACCTTCCGTGTGGAGTCAGAATAAACCCTGAATAATTAAACTTTCAAAGTCCCCTCCTTGTGAGGGGACTTTTTTTTAAAGCCCCGAAGCCTTTATGCTAATTTTGCGGCATGAATCAATTGACTGGTTGGGAGGATACAATTGTGGCATTAGCCACACCTCCTGGTGTTGGAGCGATCGGCGTTATTCGTGTAAGTGGTCAACTGGCAATCCCGATTGTTAGCTCACTATTCCCTGCTAAAGATTTAGCTATACAACTTAGTCATACCGTTCATGTAGGACTCTTGCAAGAGGGGGCAAACAAGTTGGATGAAGTAGTTGTAACACTTTTTAAGTCACCCCGATCATATACGGGTGAGGATGTGGTTGAGATAAGTTGTCATGGCTCTCCCTTTGTGCAAAGAAGAGTGATGGATGCAATTATTCAAAGAGGAGCTCGTTTGGCCCGCCCGGGTGAATTCACTCAGCGTGCTTTCTTAAAAGGAAAACTTGATTTGACGCAAGCAGAGGCCGTTGCCGATCTTATTGCATCCGGAACCGAAGCTGCACAACGTACCGCTTTACAAGGACTACGAGGAGGTTTCTCTGCTGAGCTAAAGCAATTGCGTGAACAATTGATTCAGTTTTCTGCCTTACTAGAGCTTGAGCTCGATTTTTCCCAGGAGGATGTCACATTTGCAGATCGAACAGAGTTGAAAGCCTTACTCGCCCGCCTAGAGCAGGCTACCCATGTATTGCTGGATTCTTTCAAGTTAGGAAACGTGATTAAAAATGGAGTTAGTGTAGCAATAGTGGGCAAACCCAATGCTGGGAAAAGTACCTTGTTGAATAGTCTTTTAAATGAAAATCGTGCCATCGTTAGCGAAATAGCTGGTACAACAAGGGACACCATCGAGGAGGTTTTAAATATTGAAGGAGTCCTATTCAGGCTAATTGATACAGCTGGTTTACGCGATTCAACCCTCGATCAAATTGAGAGAGTGGGTATTGAAAGAAGCTATGAAAAAATGCAATCAGCTGATTTGATCCTCTATTTATTTGATATTTCAGATCCAATTGAGGAGATAATGCAGTGGGTAGTAAACGCCCAAGACAAAGGCTTTCATTTTGTATTGGTTGCTAACAAAATTGATCTGGCTTCTCCCAGTTTACTTAATCAATCAAAAGAAGTATTACCTGCAACTGCATTATTAATCTCTGCAAAAGACAAAACAAATTTGGCAGCTTTAAAGCAAGTGATGCTACAGGAAGTTTTGGATGGAGAATTATCGCAAGAGAATATTATTGTCACTAACGAACGACATTATCAGGCTTTACAACAAGTTGCAAAGGCATTGGAGGATACGAAGCGTGGAATAGAAGAGGGACTTGCCAGTGATTTAGTAGCCCTGGAGATTCGTCGTTGTCTTCAGTATCTCGGAGAGATCACTGGTGAAATAACAAATGAAGATCAACTAGACTTTATTTTTAGTAAGTTTTGTATCGGAAAGTAACAACCCCCGGAGCAGACAAAAGATATGTGTCTCAATTGAACCCCAGTATTTGGGGATTGGTAGCTTTTTGGGCTTTTGTCGAATCATTTTTGGGGGGCATATTACATGCCTTACAAGTTCCTCTTCGCGGTATAATTCTTGCTGGTGTGGCAGTGGCTTGCTTAATTTCAATCGCAGCTGTAACGGGGGGGCATTTAGCCAATAAGCCAACGCGTCTATTTTCTGCCGATATACTTAAAGCTACTTTAGCGGTTATGACCGTTAAACTCATGTTGAGTCCACAGTCACCAATTACGGCCTATGTAGCCATGATTTTTCAAGGGGGTCTTGCCTTTTTGCTATTTGGATGTCTTCCTTCTTTTCGGTTGGCTGCAATATTATTTTCTGTTTTAGCATTGGTTGAAACCGCTTTGCAAAAGGTGCTAGTACTTTATTTATTTTTCGGAGCTGATTTCTGGGCAACTGTTTCTGCATGGGTCAATGAACTGCATATAAATTTTGGTTTTTTGCCATTGAGTCTTCGCGGAATTGTACTTGTTTATTTATTGCTGTATTTCATGGCTGGTTTTGCGATCGGGTACTGGTTTGGTTTATGGCCAGATCGAATCGAAAAGAAAAAGGAAATGCTTTTATTGGCCTATGAACAAGAGAAGCACGAGGGGCTTGATGTGGTGGCTTCACCCCGTTCCAATCGTTTTAAAATTGGGCTTTTTCTTTTATTGATCGCACTCGTAATCAGTCTATTTATTTTGCCTTACTCATTACTGATGAGCACACTGGTCCGTCTGCTTATCATTGGCTTGGTCATTTATTTTTTGACACCCCCTTTACTACGATTGCTAACTCGGCAATTATCAGCAAGGATTCAGCAGCATGTTACTCTTCAATTGATAGATTCAATGCAAGAGCAAAAACTTATCTTCTATTTTTGCTGGAAGCGGTTTGCCGGTAAGGGAGTCATTTTACGTTTATTGTTGGCTTTCGAAGCGGCACTCATTCTCTCTGTCACTAAAAAGAATGCCCCTCCGTCTTTCAACTAAATACGTTTGTCATGTCATTATCAGGCGATCTAAAACTTCAGCAGCCGATTGAATTCATGAAGGGCGTGGGACCTCTGCGTGCGGACCTACTTAAAAAAGAGTTGGGCATTTTCACTTGTGACGATTTATTGCATCATTTCCCATTTCGTCATATTGATAGGACGCGAATCAGCAGTATCTCCAGTTTGAAAAGTGAAGTTGAATTTGCACAAGTCGCAGGGGTGGTGTTACAAGTGGAGATACTTGGGCAGCGTTCGGGTAAGCGATTGGTAGCGCAGTTCAAGGATAAAACAGGGATCATGGAGCTGACCTGGTTTAAAGGAATCAACTGGATTCAAAAAACTATTGTGCCAGGTCAATCGTATATAGTTTTTGGGCGATTGAGTTTTTTTAATGGACGTCCGCAGTTTGTTCATCCGGAAATTGAACGGATCGAGTCTTCGCAGTCCCTAGAGAAAAATTTCCTGGAACCCGTATACTCAACTACCGAAAAGCTAAAGGCAAGAGGGTTAGGAGGCAGGCAGTTGGCTAAATTGACACAGGTTATAGTGAATCAATTGACCCCAGCCAATTTACCAGAATTTTTGTCTGCCACTTTAATTAAGAGCCTTGGCCTAATGGGACGTTTAGAATCCTATCAGCAAATTCATTTCCCTTCTAATACCGAAAAAGCTGCCCAGGCATTGAAGCGATTAAAGTTTGAGGAGTTTTTTATTGCACAAGTCCGAATGCAACTAGTTCGTGCACAACGGCATCATCAATCTGCTGGAGTAGTTTTTGAAAAAGTAGGAAATTATTTTAATCAGTTTTACTCCTCCTATTTACCCTTTGAGTTGACAGGAGCACAGAAAAGAGTGGTTAAGGAAATAAGAACAGATACCGCAAGAGGCAGACAAATGAATCGCTTGTTGCAAGGAGATGTAGGAAGTGGCAAAACTATTGTTGCTTTATTGGCCATGTTATTAGCAGTGGACAATGGTTATCAAGCGTGTTTAATGGCTCCTACAGAGATTTTAGTACAACAGCACTTTGCATCGATACAGTCCTTGTTATCCAAAATGAATCTTTCTGTGGCGGTGTTAACAGGTTCTACGAAGTCGGCTGAACGAAAAAAGTTATTGGCAGCCTTAGAAGACGGCTCTCTCTCGCTCTTAGTGGGTACGCATGCACTAATAGAAGAAACGGTTCAGTTTAAAAAATTAGGATTGGTAGTGATTGATGAGCAACATCGATTTGGCGTTGCTCAACGTGCTCGGTTATGGAAAAAAGCAGTAGTGCCTCCCCATATTTTAGTAATGACGGCAACTCCAATTCCGCGTACGCTTGCGATGACTGCGTATGGAGATCTTGATTATAGCATCATTGACGAATTGCCCCCAGGTCGTAAACCCATCCAAACAGTACACCGCTATGAGAAAGACCGAAGCCGCGTTATGGAATTCATCCGCAGTGAAATTGCTAAGGGAAGACAGGCGTATATTATTTACCCTTTGATTGAAGAAAGTGCAAAGCTGGACTACGAAAATCTGATGAAGGGGTATGAGGAGGTAAAAGCTTTTTTCCCTGAACCCAACTATTGGATCAGCATGGTCCATGGACGACAGCCCTCTGCGCAAAAAGAAACAAATATGCAGCGTTTTGTTACGGGCGATACGCAAATAATGGTAGCGACTACCGTTATCGAGGTGGGGGTGAATGTGCCAAATGCAAGTGTTATGCTAATTGAAAGTGCAGAAAAGTTTGGCTTGTCGCAACTGCATCAGTTACGTGGAAGAGTAGGGCGTGGTGCGGAGAAAAGTTATTGTATTCTTCTCTCTCCACCCTCTATTGGAAAAGAGGCCAAGGAAAGAATGAAAATAATGGTGCAAACCTCAAGTGGGTTTGAGATTGCAGAGAAGGATCTGTTGTTAAGAGGTCCAGGAGAAATTGAAGGCACACGTCAAAGCGGAGCCTTGAATTTTAAGCTAGCTGACATAATACAAGATCGTGTATTGCTGGAATCAGCAAGAGAGCAAGTTGAACAGCTTCTAGAAAAAGACCCTACACTTGTAAGTCCTGAAAATCAGCCACTCCGACAGTATTTGCAACACCGAAAAAGTAATGTGAGCTGGAGCAAAATATCCTAGGAAATTCAACGTTTTTTAAACGGATCAGTCACAGGATGGTCAAAATCAGGCTAATTCCAGGTTCTTAACAGTTTTTTCCAAACCTGCGGCCTCTAAATTCGTTACTTTACTACAAAGACTAGGTGTTGCAACTGCTATTCTATATACTTACTTTTTTGCTGCAATTTCCGCTGCTATACGCACAGGAAGCCATACAGTTTATTGAGAATAAAGGACAGTGGGATCAATCTGTTCGATTTCGTGGTGAGGTTTCCAATGGCGTATTTTTTATTCAGGATCGTGGGCACACCATCTTGCAACACAATCCCGCTGACATGGTTAAGTTTCAGGAAGCCAAGCATCATAGCAATGATACTTTTTTGATACGCTCTCATGCATGGGAAGTGACTTTTTTGTCTAAAGAGGGTATTGAAAAGCCATTGTCCTCCACTATTATTCCAGAAAAAAAAGTGCCCACTTACAACAATTATTTTTTAGGAAGTGATTCAACGCAGTGGGCTACCGCTTGCTCTATCTACCAAGTTGTTACTGTCAAAGAGGTCTACCCAAATATTGATGTTCGTTATTATACGGATCAAGGCACGCTGAAGTATGATTTTCTGGTAAAGCCAGGAGGTCGTGTGGAAGATATTTTGGTGCAGTATAAAGGGGTAGATGGATTAGCCTTGAAGAATAAAGAACTCTTGATTCAAACTTCGCTGGGTACATTTCGTGAATCCGCTCCTTACACTTACCAGCCCACTTCACAAGGAAGAGCTGAAGTTTCCTGCCGTTATAGTTTGAAAAATCAACTCCTGCGTTTTGAAGTGGGTAATTATGACAAATCACTTCCATTGGTAATTGACCCCTCAATCATTTTTTGTTCATTTTCCGGAAGTACGGCTGATAACTGGGGGTTTACTGCAACCTATGGTCCTGATGGAAGCCTTTTTGCTGGAGGAATTATTTTTAATGATGCAGGTCGATTTCCAACTTCTCTAGGTGCCATACAATCCAATTTTCAAGGTGGGGAAACTGATATGTGTTTAATTAAACTTAGCCCGGATGGTAGAAATCGATTGTGGGCAACATATCTCGGCGGATCAGGTAATGAGCAACCTCATAGCTTAGTAGTGGACGGGCAGCAAAATTTATATTTAACCGGACGAACTAACTCCCCTAACACTGCAACTGGCTTTCCTGTAATTGGTAATGGTGCTTTAGCAGGTGACGGGTTTGATATTGTTATTGCAAAAATTAATCCAACGGGTACCCTCCTGCTTGGAGCACGAAAAATTGGTGGAAGTGGTGCTGATGGAGTTAATATAGCCACTTCAAGAGCATTGAATTCACTACAACGTAACTATGGTGATGATGGCCGAGGTGAGATAGTTTTAGACCAAGCTGGAAACGTTTGGGTAACCTCGCATACGCAATCAGGTGGACTTACGCCAGGCTCTGGACGCTTCCCGGTTACCGCAGGGGCCTTTCAAACTAATTTCGGTGGAGGATTACAGGATGCTGTGGTAATTAAATTTTCAAACGATCTTTCTTCACTTCTTTTTGCAAGTTTTTTTGGAGGTTCTGCTAATGACGCAGGCTATGTTTTATCTGTGAATCCCAGTAATGGAAACATTTACCTTGGAGGAGGCACGGAAAGCCCCAACCTAATACCCGCCACACAAACCGGTACGGTTATTGGGCCTGCATTGGGAGGAACTATTGATGGATATCTTACTATTATCTCCCCAGATGGTTCCCAGCGATTACGCACTACTTATGTAGGTACACCTGGTATTGATCAGGTTTTTGGCGTTCAGTTTGATGTAAATGGGTTTCCTTACGTAATGGGACAAACAACAGGAGCATGGCCTATTCAGAATGCTGTATTTAATAATCCGGCGGGCAAGCAGTTTATTGCAAAGTTGCAGCCTGACCTCTCTGCCTTTGTTTATTCCACTGCATTTGGTTCAGGTGCTGTTATTCCAAATATATCGCCTGTTGCATTTTTAGTGGATCGTTGTGAGAATGTTTATATGTCCGGTTGGGGCGGTACCGGTTTTGGATCTGGATTTACCAGTGCAGGTACGGCAGGATTACCTGTAACACCCGATGCATTCAAATCAAATACTGATGGAAAAGATTTTTATTTTTTTGTATTAAAGAAGGATGCAAGTGGACAGTTATTTGGTAGTTTTTTCGGGGAAGACAATTCTGTAAATGGTGGCAATGATCACGTGGATGGAGGAACAAGTCGATTTGATCGTAGTGGTGCCATTTACCAAGCAATCTGCGGAAATTGTTCCATTGGTAATGGGCCTCGTCCTAATTACCCTGTAACTGCTGGCGCTTGGTCAACTACCAACAACTCAAGTGGTGCAGGGTGTAGTTTAACCATGGTAAAAATTGCCATGAATTTGGCGGGTGTTCAAAGTGCAGTTCGTTCTAGTATCAATAACGTGGCAGGAGATACACTAGGTTGTGTGCCGCTAACGGTTGCTTTTCGTGATACTGTGGCTAACGCGCAAACTTATGAATGGGATTTTGGCGATGGTTCGCCCCGTGTTACAACAAATACTCCCAATAATACACATACTTTTTCAGCAGTTGGCACTTATCGAGTTATGTTGATAGCCACCGATCCTGCTTCTTGCAATGGCAAGGACACTTCCTATGTGCAAATCAGGGTGGGCAACATTGAGGCAAATTTGAATTTTAATCCTGTGAAGCTGGCACCTTGCACCTCTTTTAATTATCGATTTGATAATTTGTCAACAACCTTACCAGGTTATCCTTTTCGTGCTAATTCATTTATTTGGAATTTTGGCGATGGTTCTACACCTGTTACTGCAGGTCCGGGTCCAGTTCTTCATAGTTACTCAGCTCCCGGAACTTATCCAGTTACCCTTTATTTAGTTGATACTACGTATTGTAATGCTCCTGACTCCATACGAATTACTGTTACAGTTGCAGAAAATGTAAAAGCTGCTTTTACAACGGGATCTATTGGTTGCGCTCCATACAATGCTGTTTTTAATAATGTCTCTACTGCAGCTCAAACCTATCGTTGGGTTTTTGGAGATGGAAATTTATCGTCACAAGCCAGTCCTACCCATACTTACACAACTCCGGGTACGTATCAAGTTTTATTAATTGCAAACAATCCCAATACTTGTAATCTAACGGATACGGCTCGATTTACTATACAAGTTCTGGATGCTCCACAATCAAATTTTATCTTCTCTCCTTTAACACCAGTGCCCAACACGCCGCATATTTTTACGAATCAGTCGAGCGCAGATGCCATTCGTTTTAAATGGACATTTGGTAATGGTGATAGCTTAATCACCACGTCAAGACTGCCTATCACTTACCAATATCGTGCGGCTGGGTCATTCCAAGTTTGCTTAACGGCTTATAATCAATTGGATTGTCCACGTGTTTTTTGCAGAACCGTGGATGCCTCCATCAACCCACTCGTGGATGTGCCTTCTGCTTTCACGCCACAAAGCGGGGATGTCAACAGTGTTATACAGGTGAAGGGTTTTGGTATGGTAAAACTAAAATGGGAGATCTGGAATCGTTGGGGGCAGAAAGTTTTTGAAACAAGTGATCAGTCCATTGGGTGGGATGGGAAATTTAAAGGGGTACTCCAGCCGATGGATGTTTACATGTATACCTTGTCCGTTGAGTTTTTTGACGGCAGAGTACTAACTAAAAAAGGGGATATAACTTTAATTCGCTGAGGGTGAAAATGAGGCTTTTCATATTACTAGTTCCTTTCTCCATGATCTTTACGCTGCATGGACAAGGTCTTCATTTTTCCCAATTCATGCAAACGCCTTTATTGGTAAATCCTGCCAATACAGGTTTTATTCCCGATGGGGACTATCGCCTTGGCGTTAATTTTAGAAATCAATGGGCTTCCATTTCTGCTTTCCCTTATAAAACCATGAGTGCATATGGTGATTGGCAGTTGTTACAGAATAGAGAGGAAACTGGTTGGCTTGGAGCCGGGGGATTATTGCTAAGGGATGTAGCTGGTACCAGTGTATTAACCTCCACTAAACTTTATGGGTCATTGGCCTATCATCAGATGATTAACAATGGCAGT
The DNA here is from genome assembly GCA_964576375.1 of uncultured Chitinophaga sp. GTDB lineage: Bacteria > Bacteroidota > Bacteroidia > Chitinophagales > Chitinophagaceae > JJ008. Next base: position 24,261 of record CAZNUR010000004.1, on the reverse strand, counting down.
TTAGTGAGTCTTGGTTTTAATGTTGGATGGGCGAACAAAAGAATCAATACGACTAATCTTACTTTTCCTTCTCAATGGAATGGTCAGTTTTTTGATGTGCATCAAAGCGCCCAGGCTCCTTTGCTTAATGCCAACCATACTGATTATATCGATTTGCAGGTAGGTATGAATTATGCCTATTTTCCCAGCTCATCCGTTTATATCAATGCAGGTTTCTCTGCTATGCATATAAATAGACCCACCGAAGGTTTTTTGGCTAGTGCCACTGGAGTTGATAACCGGGTTGCTGTTCGGTATAATGGGTTTTTAAATGCCAGTCTCAAAGTAAATGACCAGCTAATTGTACAACCCAATATTTATTATTCCCGGCAGGCTGGCTCCTGGGAAGCGGTAGGGGGGCTGGCTGCTTTGTATAACGTGTCAGGTGATGGCGAGTATACATTGTCTGCGGGAGCCTATCATCGAATTGGTGAATCACTAATCCCGCAATTGGGAATGGGCGTGCATCAGCTACAATTCACGTTTAGTTATGACGCTACTACTTCTTCATTAAAGAATTTTAATAACCGCCGTGGTGCTTTTGAATTTTCTGTTACCAAACAGGGTATTGCTAATCCCTATCGAGGTAACCGCCAGCAGTCTCTTTGCCCAACTTTTCGCTGACTTTTCTTACTGCTTAAATATTCCGAAATTTGAGTCTAACCTATTATTATGCCCAAGCAGGGAAACCTAACCCAACAACATGTAGAGCAGTTTCGAAAGATTCTTGGTGATGATTATGTTTTACTGGATCAAGAAACCCTGGAACATTTTTCTCATGATGAAACTGAGAATCTGCGCTATCTGCCCGAGGTGGTTTTAAAACCCAGAACACCTCAAGAAATTAGTGCTATTCTTAAAATTTGTAATCAGGATATGCTTCCTGTTACTCCTCGTGGAGCTGGAACAGGTCTCAGTGGTGGAGCCTTGCCACATTTGGGAGGTGTATTGCTCAGCACCGAGCGTATGAACACGATTCTAGAAATTGACGAACGTAATTTGCAAGTAACCACTGAGCCGGGTGTTATTACTGAGGTTTTGCAAAATGCAGTAAAGGCAAAAAAATTATTCTATCCACCTGATCCTAGTAGTCGTGGTTCTTGTTTTATTGGAGGAAATGTTGCTGAGAATAGTGGAGGTCCTAAAGCAGTTAAGTATGGTGTTGTAAAAGACTATGTTTTAAATCTGGAAGTGGTATTACCCACCGGAGAAATAATTTGGACAGGTTCCAATGTAATTAAAAATGTTACAGGATACAATCTTACGCAACTGATGGTGGGAAGTGAAGGCACCCTAGGTATCGTTACCAAAATTGTACTTAAGTTGATTCCACTCCCTACACATGATTTATTGATGTTGGTTCCCTTTCGTAAGCTGGAAGAAGCCGGAGAGGCTGTGAGTGCCATCTTTAGAGCTGGGTTTACGCCAAGCGCATTAGAGCTTATGGAAATCGATGCATTGCGAATAGTTAGTAAAATGGTGGACGACACGGCCGTTCCAATTACTGATGATACTGCTGCGCATCTTATTATTGAGGTAGATGGGAATGACACGGATGTGCTCATGCGAGAGATGGAAGCAATTAGCGAGCTTTTGACACAATACGACATTGGAGAAATATATTTTGCGGAGGATGCCACTCAAAAAGAGCGATTGTGGAAACTAAGAAGAAGGGCGGCTGAGGCGGTAAAATTAGTAGGGTACACAATAGAGGAGGATACTGTGGTTCCACGAGCCGAGCTACCTACTTTGATCCGTGAACTAAAGGCGTTGGGACAAAAGCATGAAGTGGATGTAGTCTGTTATGGTCATGCCGGCGATGGTAATCTTCATGTGCGCTTACGAAAGGAGGGAACTCCCAATAGTTACGGCGATCCTGAAATGAAAAAAATTCTCACAGAGCTATTTCAGATTGTACATCGGCTTGGGGGTACCATTAGTGCGGAGCACGGAATTGGGCTTATTCAAAAAGATTTTATGCCAATCGTTTTTCAAGAAAAAAGCCTGGATCTGATGCGTGCTATAAAAAATGTTTTTGATCCAAATTCAATACTAAATGCGGGCAAGGTTATATAGTGCAGTTTTATATCTGCTTTGTTTTTTACAAGCAGCTGGTCAGGATACAGCGGAGACTGTCAAGCGGGATTGGAAGCAGAATTTATTTACCGGAGGTACGGTATCCTTAGGATTTTTCAACAATACTTTTTTAATCGGTGCGAATCCTGTTTTTGGCTACAGTTTTACAAATTGGGCTGAGATTGCCTTTCAGGTTAATTTTTCGTACAATTCCGTGCGGGATTATAATGGTATTTTCAATAATAAACTCCGACAGACTACCTATGGTGCAGGGCCATTTGTTCGCATTTATCCATTACGTTTTGTATTTGCACAAGCACAGATTGAACACAACTTTATTCGAAGTAAGAGTATTCCAATAAATGGACCCGTTGAAGTTCGGAAAAATGATGTGGGCAGTGTATTAGTTGGAGGAGGATACACCAGCAACCGATCAGGGCGTGGGGGAGAACCTTTTTATTATTTATCTATATTATTTGATGTTTCAGGAAATATTCTCTCTCCCTACACCGATAATTTTGGGAGGGCTACTCCCTTGGTAAGGGCTGGTCTGCAGGTTCCTCTTTTTCAAGGCAACTCAAATCGCTCTTATAACAACCGAAGCAGATCTAATGGATTTTGGAGAATGTGAAGCTTTTCCAGCGATGATTTGGTAAGAAATCCTGTTTCGCGCATTGTATCCATATGCTTTAGTAAAAAATCGTAGAAGTGATTGGTGTTTAGTAGAAAGATTTCTTTATCATGAATGGTAAGCTGATTCCAGGTTAGTACTTCGAATAACTCATCCAAGGTACCCACGCCTCCTGGCAATACCAATACAGCGTCGGCTTTGCTATAAATTTTAAGTTTTCTTTCGTGCATGTCATCACAAATAATCAATTCAGAGATAGCTCTGTGTTCAACTTCCCATTCCACGAGTAGTTTTGGAATGATCCCTGTTACCCATCCCCCCCCTTGCATTACTGCATCTGCCATCACACCCATCAAACCAACACTTCCGCCTCCATAAATCATTTTGATTTTTTGAGCGGCTAGTAATTGTCCCAGCTCCCGGGCTGCTTGGCTGTAACAAGATGAGGTTCCCGTTTTTGATCCGCAAAAAACTGCAATTGATTCAATAGCCATTTGGTGAGTTAGTCTAACAAAGAGAATCTTTTTTTGGCTATCTTCAAAACTCAATCCAACCCATTTTTATGTCGCCTCTTACTCTTTTTTCATTTGTAATTGGATACTTTCTTTTGCTCCTTGGAGTTGCCTGGTACACTTCACGAAATGCTGATAATGAATCCTTCTTTATTGGAAATCGGAATAGTAACTGGATGCTGGTAGCCTTTGGGATGGTAGGGACTTCTCTTTCAGGTGTAACATTTGTAAGTGTTCCTGGTAATGTTGGCTCTATTCAATTCAATTACTTTCAATTGGTAATTGGCTATGTGCTTGGCTATGCAGTAGTTGCTTACATCTTACTGCCGCTGTATTACAAAATGAATTTGACCAGTATCTATACATATTTGGAAAAGCGATTTGGGATCAACGCACATAAAGCTGGTGCCTTCTTTTTTATATTATCCCGTACGGTGGGTGCAACAGCTCGACTTTACTTGGTCATCAATATTCTCCAACTCTTTATTCTAGATAAGTTGGGGATTCCTTTTTTGGCTACCGCGCTGGTGATTTTAGTTTTGATCTTGCTTTACACATTTGAGGGTGGGGTGCGTACCATTATATTCACCGATACGCTACAGACCTCGGGTATGTTAATTGGACTTGTGGTTTGTTTATTGGTGCTGATGAATACACTCGGGACAGATTTGACAGGAACCTGGCAATTAATTAGTGATAATAACTATAATCAAGTTTTGAATTGGGATATTAAAAGCCCTTTTAATTTTTGGAAGCAATTGATAGGCGGTATGTTCATTACCATTACAATGACAGGTTTGGATCAGGAAATGATGCAGAAAAATATTAGTGTTCGAACACTAAAGGATTCCCAGAAAAATGTGATGACCTTGAGTTTTATACTTGTAGTGGTGAATGCTTTGTTTCTTCTTTTAGGGGCCGTTTTATATTTGTATGCTAGTGCAACCGGTTTAGGAGCAAAGGGTGATGATTTGTTTCCTACTATTGCCCTCAGCGATGCCTTTTCTGGCACAATTGGTGTGATATTTATTATTGCGTTGATATCAGCACTTTTCCCCAGTGTAGATGGTGCTATCACCTCGCTTACCTCTAGTTTTTGTATTGATATTTTAGATTTTAATCGAAGTGCAGATAATGAGATTGTGAAAAGACGTCGCCGGCTGATTGTTCACTTGAGCTTTGCTATTGTTTTTTTGATTATGGTATTGCTTTTCAAGTTAATTAATGATAAAACAATCATACAGTTCATTATCAAGTTTGCAGGAATTACTTATGGTCCTTTACTAGGGTTATTCTCATTTGGCATTTTAACTACTCGTGTACTCAATGATTCACGAGTCTGGCTTGTTTGTGTAGCAGGGCCGTTAGTTACATTAGTATTGGATATTATTTGTAATCCTCAATATTATGAAGGGTTATTACATACTCAATTGGGTATTGATACATTGTCAGAGCAATTATTTAATGGGTATAAAATTGGCCCTGAGTTGATTCTGCTAAATGGAGTCATTACTTTTCTGGGACTATGGTTGATTTCAAGTTCTTCCCACTCAAGTCGAGATCGAATGAGTAACTAGTACCTTTGTTTTTAAATTGCTCGCGTGGACATTCTTCATCCTCTTGCTCAACAGTACGCAGAAAAGTATAGTACCTCTCAGGATCAGTTGCTTGAGGAGTTGGAGGCATATACCCGGTTGAATCATCCTGCTTCACACATGATTAGTGGGTTTTTACAGGGTCGATTTCTTCAGCTTTTTAGTTCATTATTGCGTCCACAAAAAGTGCTGGAAATCGGAACAATGACGGGCTATAGTGCTTTGTGTTTAGCAAGCGGACTTACCCCCGAGGGAGAGCTGCATACCATTGAGCTGAGGGCGCATGATGCCACTGTTGCAAAGTCATTTTTTAATCGCTCGGCCTATGCTTCTCAAATACATATTCATTGTGGAGATGCGCACCAGTTAATTCCTGCCTTGCAGAACAGCTGGGATCTGGTTTTTATTGATGCAGACAAAGTTTCTTATTTGGACTATTTTAACATGGTTTTTCCTGCTGTTCGCGTGGGTGGATATATCTTAGCGGACAATATTTTTTTCCACGGACAGGTTTTTGAGGAGGAGCTTCACGGTAAGAATGCTAAGGCCATTGCAACTTTTAATGAGGCTCTCTTACAACGTGACGATGTTGAAGTTACAATTGTTCCTCTTCGTGATGGGTTGAGTGTGATTAAAAAAGTTAAGTAGTATGCGTATTGGTATCACCATTATATTCTGTTTTGCCCTTTGTACTGTTTTGGCGCAGCCTCCCGCTACCATTCAGCAGTATATTGATCAGTATAAGGAATTAGCAATTAAGGAAATGAAGCGTACAGGAGTCCCTGCTTCAATAAAATTGGCGCAGGGTATTCATGAAACAATGGCGGGTCAAAGCCCTTTGGTACTAAAATCCAATAATCATTTTGGAATTAAATGTAAGACGGGTTGGAATGGTCCTTCTGTTCGTCATACTGACGATGCGCGAAATGAATGTTTTAGGAAATACAATACTGCGGAAGAGTCCTATCGTGATCACTCAAATTTTTTAAAGGGTAGTGGACGTTATTCATCTCTTTTTGAATTGGACCCCACCGATTACGAAGCTTGGGCAAAGGGGCTAAAGGCAGCTGGTTATGCCACTAATCCCGTCTATGCACAAACCTTGATTCGTCTCATAGAGGAGTATGATTTACAGCAATATTCCATGGTTGCATTGGGTTATGAGAATGAAGAGGAGGATAGCACGGAAACAAAGGCTGCTGAAAGGACAGTTCAATCTGAAAGCACTCCAACAAGTACAGCACAAGCCCCTATCATACCTGCTGATGTCGAAATTGAAAAGGAACCTGCTACTCAACAACCGGTACAGGTCATTTCCTCTCCAGCACAGGAGAATCGCTATCCAAGTGGTATTTTCAAAGAGCAAGGCTATAAGGCCATATACATTACGGCTGGTACTCCTTTTTTGGTAATCGCTGAGCAATATAAAGTACCACTTGCCCGAATTTTTGAGTGGAATAATTTAGCGCCTGCTACGGAGGCTCACGTTTCGCAAGTGCTTTTTTTAGAGCGCAAAACTAAAAGTGTACTTAGGATACCTACCTTGCGCTCCAGGCTTTAACTTTGCTTTCAAATTAATCTATGGATACTATTCGCGTTCATGATAAGGTATTTAAAGAATACCTCTCCGCGGATTCAATCCAGCAACGTGTCCATGAATTAGCAACCCAGATTAATACGGACTACGCGACCAAAAGGCCTTTATTTTTAGCAATTTTAAACGGCTCTTTCATGTTTGCTGCTGATCTCTACAGGCAGGTCAAGTTAGATGCTGAGATATCCTTTATAAAAATTGCATCTTATCAGGGGATGCGTTCTTCCGGGCAAGTAATGACGGCAATAGGGATGGACCAGGATTTACATGGACGTGAGGTGATTGTTGTAGAGGATATTGTGGATACTGGAAAAACATTGCATCATTTTCTCCCCTCACTACGTCAGCAAGAGCCTGCCTCCATTCGAATTGCAACTTTTCTGCACAAGCCTGAAGCCACTAATTTTCCGGTGCCATTAGATTATGTTGGATTCTCTATTCCTAACAAATTTGTAGTTGGGTACGGCTTAGATTATGATGGGCTAGGGCGTAATCATGGTGCTTTGTATCAGTTGGTATAAGGCCACTGTTTTGGTGGTTTCAATAAAGAAGTTATGCGGCGTGGAAGGATCTTATTGTTCTTCTTACTTTACACAGCCACTTGTGTGGCACAGGAGTATTATGTAAGAGGAGAAGTAAAGGATTCAACCGGACAGCCACTGCAAAATGTACAAATTCGTCAAACTTCAACAGGGCTTTTGTTTAAAACTGGAGTCTGGGGAAGTTTTGGATTTTCTTCCCGATATTTTACAGATACGCTACAAATTGCACTTCCTGGATATCGCAGTGAGAAAGTAGTAACAGCTGGTGCCACGCCTTTGAAAATAGTTCTTCGTCCTTTGCCTCCTGGGCAGCGGTTGTCCGAAAACTCTCGCCTGGCTTCGCGAACAGCTAATATGAACCGGGAAGAACGTAAAGGTTGGTTTACTGGTGATGAGACCTATGCTGATTTATTAGAGAATAAGTGGGTGAGTACCTCAACCTATCCTACCACGGGTCTCTCCATGACTGTGGATCAGGCCTCTTATTCTAATATTCGTCGCTTTATTTCACGCGGTACCTATGTTCCAGCTGATGCAGTTCGCGTAGAGGAAATTTTTAATTATTTTCCTACTACCTATATTCCCCCCGCTGATTCGGCAATGTTTTCAGTTTCTTCCCGGGTCAGTCCCTGTCCCTGGAACTGGAACAATCATCTTTTACATATTAATTTGTCTGCTCGAAAACTAAATCTGGATTCACTTCCGCCGGCTCACCTTGTTTTTTTAATTGATATCTCAGCATCGATGGATATGCCAAACCGATTGCCCTTGCTGCAATCTGGCTTTCGTATGTTGTTGTCTAACCTAAGAGAAAAGGATTCGGTTTCCATAGTAGTATACGGCGGTATGACTGCCGTATTGGTACGTGCCTTGAGTGGCTGTGAAAGGGATAGTCTTACTAAAGTAATTAATGGCCTTGTTCCTGGAGGTGCAACACCTGGTGAATCCGGTATTCGATTGGCCTATCAGGTAGCCAAACAGCATTTCATTGAAGGAGGAAATAATCGCGTGATCTTGGCAACGGATGGAGATTTTAATGTGGGATTAAAAACGGAGAGTGAATTAGAGGAGCTGATCAGTATACAACGTGAGCAGGGTATTTATCTCACCTGTTTGGGAGTAGGTATGGGTAATTATAAAGATTCAAAAATTCAATTATTGGCAGAGCGAGGTAATGGAAATTTTGCCTACTTGGATCAAGAAAAAGAAGCAGAGCGCGTTTTGATGACAGAGTTTACAAAAACACTCTATGCAGTTGCAGATGATGTTTACATGAATGTGTCGTTTGATCCCTCTTTAGTAAAGAGTTATCGATTAATCGGGTTTGATAACAAGGCTGGCGCTCTATTAGATTCATTGGCGCAGGTGGAAGGAGGGGAAGTTGGATCGGGACATACCCTAACAGCACTTTTTGAAATTGAGCCTACTGCATTATTTTCATCAGTTGCTTATAAAAAGCAGGAACTTGATTCAATTGCCCTTTTACAACTACTCTATCGTTTGCCTGGAGATAGTATACAAAAGCAGGAGAAAGTTAGTATTCCGCTCTATTATGTGTATCTGGAACAGGAGTTAAAACAAGCCATGTTCACGGCAGCCCTGGCGCAATTTGGAATGCTGTTGAAAGGCTCCCCATTTTTGAATAAATCCAACTGGGATGAGTTGGTACAATTGGGCGAACAGGTAGTTGATCTCAATAATCCAACACATGTAGAATGGCTTGCGCTGGTCCGTCAATGTCGTGAACTATATGATAAAAAGAAAAAAAGAAACTGGAAACGTCTTCGTTAATAGTTATTGAAAAATATCCTTGATCCTATCAAAAAAGTTTCTTTCCGATTTATCAGGTTGTGGCTGCATATTGGGGGCGCCACTTAGTTTTTCTAGTGCCGCTTTTTCATCGGCATTCAATTGTTGTGGTGTCCAAACACTTACCTGGATTAATTGATCTCCTTTCTCATAGGAATTGACTGCTGGAAATCCTTTGCCCTTTAGTCTAAAAATTTTACCACTCTGTGTTCCTGCAGGAATTTTAATCTTTGCTTTTCCATCAATGGTGGGAACTTCTACTTGTGTACCAAACACAACATCAGTGAATGAAAGATGTAATTCGTAGGCAACGTTGAGTCCTTCTCGGTACAATTCTTTATGCGGTTCTTCTTCAATAAGTATAATGAGATCGCCGGGGGAACCGCCTCTTTCTCCCGCATTTCCTTTTCCGGTAACATTAAGTTGCATGCCCTCTTGAACACCCGCTGGAATTTCAATGGTGACGGTTTCCTCTGCGTAAGTTCTTCCCTCTCCTTTACAGGATGTACATTTTGCAGTTATGGTTGAACCTTCTCCATTACAAGTCGGACAAGTTGTTACGGTCTGCATTTGTCCCAGAAAAGTATTTTGAACTCTTCTAACTTGACCGCTTCCGTTACACCCTGTACAGGTTTGTGTGCTTCCTTTATCTTTTGCTCCGCCACCCCCACAAGTGGTACAAGGAACATATTTTTTTACTTTGATATTCTTACTGACTCCATTTGCGATCTCTTCGTAATTCAGTTTTAATTTGATCCTGAGATTGCTTCCTCGCACCCCACGCGCTCTTGAGCGCCCACCTCCTCCACGTTGACCACCGCCGAAAAATCCACCAAAGAGGTCGTCCCCAAAAATATCTCCAAATTGACTGAAGATGTCGTCCATGTTCATCCCACCGCCATATCCTCTGCCTCCTGCACCACCCACCCCAGCATGACCAAATCTGTCGTATTGTGCACGCTTGTCTGTATCGCTTAATACTTCATAGGCTTCTGCGGCTTCTTTGAATTTCTCTTCCGCAGCTTTATCGCCAGGGTTTCGATCTGGGTGATATTGCATCGCAACTTTGCGATAGGCTTTCTTTATCTCATCGGCAGTTGCAGATTTACTGACACCCAGTATTTCGTAAAAATCTCTTTTACTCATAGTTTATTTTCCTACCACCACTTTAGGATGACGGATTACTTTATCGTTAAGTAAATATCCCTTTACCACTTCATCAATAATTTTCCCTTTCATCTCTTCTTGGGGCGCAGGAATTTCAGTAACTGCTTCGTGCAAGTCGGCATCAAAAACTTGATTTACTACCTCCATAGCTTTTAGTCCTCTGTTCTGCAACTTTGATTTGAGTTTATTAAAAACCAGTTTAACACCTTCCCACTCCGCAGCTTCGGCTAATCCAGCTTTTTCTAATGTTTGTTGTGCGCGCTCGCAGTCATCCAATACATCCAACAATTCGGTGATAACATCTCGTCCGGCTGTTTGCATGAGTTCAATACGCTCCTTTGCATTTCGCCGTTTGAAATTATCAAATTCCGCAACGGTACGGATGTACTTGTCTTTGTAAGAGGCCAATTCTGTTTTCAATTTTTCAAGCTCGGACTCTTCAGTTTGGCTTTCTTCCGAACTGGAAGGGTTTGCCACAGTCTCTTCTTCGTTAAGGTCCATTTCCTGTGAATTGTTTACTTGTTCTTCCATAGACTATTATAAATTGGTTGCAAAGGTAAGTCCGGCAATTTTACGGCCAAGGGAAAACTACTTGACGCTTCTGCTGGTTTAAAGACAAAATGACTTTAAATATCCAGCCATAGCGTCTTTCTGTCTGTATTTGAAAAGCTATCTTCGCCTCCTATGAGTCGAGTTTTTCTGCGTCGAAAAATTGCTCCACGTGTCCAAAATGGGCATCCCTGGATCTTCATGAATGAGGTGGATCGGATTGAGGGTACACCCGCGCCGGCAGACATTGTTGAGGTCTATACTCATGATAGTAAATGGGTGGGTAGCGGTTATTATAATCCGCAATCGCAAATTGTAATTCGAATTCTATCCAGGGAGAAGGGGCAAGAAATTGACGCTCTTTTTTTCAAGAATAAAATTCTGAATTGTTGGCATTATCGTCAGCAAACCGGGTATACTGAAAATTGCCGTTTGGTCTTTGGTGAAGCCGATGGGTTACCTCAATTGATCATAGATAAATTCAATGATTATTTTGTTATCCAGACGCTTGCTTTAGGAATTGATCGCTGGAAGCCGGCTATTGTTGATGCTTTGCAGGAAATTTTTTCGCCTAAAGGTATTTATGAAAGAAATGATGTGCCCGTTCGGGAATTGGAAGGACTTCCTCAGCAAAAAGGATTTTTAAGTGCACCGTTTGAAACTAAAATTGTTATTACAGAGAATGGATTGAAGTTTTATGTTGATCTGGCTAATGGACAGAAAACAGGCTATTTTTTAGATCAGCAGGATAATAGAACCGCTATTCGTTCGATTGTAAAAAATGCAACGGTGTTGGGTGCATTTACCTATACAGGCACCTTTGAAGTGCATGCGGCACATTATGGAGCAAAGTCTGTGTTGGGACTTGATATTTCCGCTACGGCTGTTGAACAAGCCAATGAAAATGCAAGATTAAACGGGTTGCAAGACCGTTGCATTTTTGAGGTGGCTAATGCCTTTGATCTTTTAAAACAATGGACAAAAGAGGGAAAGCAATATGATGTAGTCATGTTGGATCCTCCTGCTTTTACAAAAAGCCGGGCCACAATACAAAAAGCAATTACGGGTTATAAGGAAATAAATTTGAGAGGAATGAAGTTGGTAAAGCCCGGAGGATTTTTGGTTACTTCTTCCTGTACTAACCTGGTTCCCCCTTCACTATTCTTAGAGATAATTGCTATGGCTGCTAAAGATGCAAGAAGGAAAATCAGACAGGTTTGTTTCAACACACAGTCTGCCGACCATCCCATTATTTGGGAAATGGAAAACACACAATATCTTAAATTCTTGATTGTTCAGGTATTGTAAGACCTATTTGGTAACCTGAAACTTGCCGGACTCAATAATCTTACCGGAATTTTCAACGAGGTGATAAACATATACACCACGAGTAAAATCATTGAGAGAAAGTGTCATTCTCTCTAAGGTTAGCTTGGTGTCAACCATCTTCTTACCAAGAATGCCATTGTAAACTTGTAAGCTAACGTCCTTTCGTCCTGAATTTTTTAATTCAAATACGATGTAGCTGACCGCTGGGTTTGGATAAAGTTTTACCAACTTCTCCGTTGCTCCAGTTGTTGGAGTAGCAGGGGTTTGTTGCGCCTTTAAAGAGAAGGATAGCAACATTACGCCAACTGATATCAATAACTGTTTGAGCATTGACTCAAATATACTTTAATAATTAAAAAAAGGCCATAATAAAATGCAAAAGCCCAAGAAACAGGATTCTTGGGCTTTGATGTTCAGCGAATTAAGTAAGTGTGTTTATGCTAATGATTTCAATGTTTCATTGATTTTTTCGAAGTTGGGAACTTCCCCGGGGTTTTCCAAGACCTCAGCGTACTGAACTGTTCCGTTTTTGTCTATTAAAAATGCTGAGCGTTTTGATACGCCTTTCATATCCAGGATCCAATCCTGATAAATACATCCATATAGCTCAGACACTTTTTTATTGAAGTCGCTGAGTAATGGGAAGTTAAGTTGTTGTTCCTCTTTGAATTTTGCCAGTGTAAATACAGAGTCTACCGAAATTCCCAGCACGGTAGCGTTGGCTCCGTTATAAAGGGCTATGTTATCGCGAACTGAACAAAGTTCCTTGGTGCAAACTCCTGTGAATGACTGCGGAAAAAATAATAATAACACGTTCTGTCCTTTCAATGAAGAAAGCTGCAACGGGTTCTTGTCGGAATCAAATAGGGTAAAGTCGGGGGCTGTTTGTCCAATTTGGATGCTCATAGTGAATAGTTTTTAGTTGTATTGATAAGACAATTCAGTTTCAAAAAAGTTCCCGCAAAGATGCCCAAAATGAACGTATTTTGAAATTCCACAATAGAATTAACATGAAAGTCCGTGACATCATTAATTTTTTGGAAACCGTGGCGCCTTCCTCCCTCCAGGAATCGTACGATAATGTTGGTTTATTGGTTGGCGATGCCAATGGTGTTTGTACTGGGGTACTTTGTTGTTTAGATGTAACAGACGCCGTGCTGGATGAGGCTATACAAAAGGGCTGTAATTTGATTGTGGCACATCACCCAATGATATTTGGCGGGGTAAAGCAAATCACTCCCAACGATGTAACTGGGCAGTTGATTATTAAGTCTATTCAAAAAAATATCGCGATCTATGCTATTCACACCAACCTGGATAACATACTGGATGGGGTTAATGGTAAGATGGCCGCAATGCTGGGTTTATCAAATTGCAGTGTTTTACTACCTAAACCTGGTGTTTTAAAAAAACTGATCACCTTTATTCCACAGGCCCAAACAGAGCAGGTTCGTGCAGCACTTTTTTTGGCTGGGGCAGGTCAAATTGGTCAATATAGCGAGTGTAGTTTTTCTAGTAGCGGCCAAGGTACCTTCAAAGCAGGTGTCGGCGCTTCGCCTTTTGTTGGACAGCGGGGAGCAAGACACACCGAAAATGAGATAAAACTGGAAGTAATTTATCCTGCTTTTCTCGAAGCAGGGTTGCTGTCGGCCTTAAAAAACGCACATCCTTACGAGGAAGTAGCTTACGACTTGATACCCCTTGACAATACCTATCAGGGCCTGGGTGCAGGCATTATAGGAGAGTTGTCTGCTCCAATAAGGGCCGATCAGTTTTTAAGTCGGGTGGCTGAGGTCTTTAAGACACCCCTTGTTCGTCATACACCCTTATTAGATCACCCAATTCAGAGAGTAGCCCTTTGTGGAGGGGCGGGTAGTTTTTTAATCACAACTGCCTTACGCGCTGGTGCTCAAGCTTTTGTAACGGCAGACTTGAAATATCACGATTTTTTCAAAGCTGCGGATAAACTGGTGTTGGCTGATATCGGGCACTTTGAGAGTGAACAGTTTACGATTGACCTTTTACAGGAGCGTTTAGCCGAAAAATTCCCTACCTTTGCCGTCCTCAAAACAAGCGTTTCCACCAATCCGGTCAACTACCTATGGCACAAGTAAAAGATTACTCGATTCAGGAAAAGCTGGTCTCCCTGGTGACCCTTCAGCAGATCGACAGCAAGTTGGATGAAATTAAAATCCTGAAAGGGGAGCTTCCTATGGAGGTGGCTGATCTGGAGGATGAAATCACTGGCCTCAATGCACGTAAAACTCGTATTGAAGAAGAAATCAACGGCGTAACTGAGTTTATTGAGCAGCGTAAACTCTCTATCAAAGAATCTGAAGCTCAGATCAAAAAGTACGAGAAGCAGAGCGAGAATGTAAAGAACAATCGCGAATATGAAGCCATCAATAAGGAAATTGAAATGGCTCAGCTCGATATTAAACTAGCTGAAAAACATATTAAGGATGCGACCGACGAAATAGCAGAGAAAGCTGTTTTATTGGATAAGGCCAAGAAAAACATCACTGCTAAAGAAGGAGTACTTTCCAGTAAAAAAGAAGAACTTGAAAAAATCATTTCTGCCAACGAAAAGGAAGAAAAACAGTACAATAAAATGGCTGTAGAGGCTAAGGAGAAAGTTGACCCCCGCTTATTGGCCAGCTATGAGAAAATCCGCGGTAATTACCGTAATGGTTTAGCTGTGGTTCCTGTTGAGCGTGATGCCTGTGGCGGTTGTTTCAATGCCATCCCCCCACAAAAACAAAGTGAGATTCGTCAACATAAGAAGATCATGATCTGCGAAAACTGCGGTCGAATCCTGGTGGATGAAGAACTAAAGAATACCGTGCAATTGTAATATTGCGCAAAAAATAAACAGATCCCGTTCATTTAAGAACGGGATTTTTTTTGGAATAATGGATTTCAATGGTGTTAGAACACTTTGATGCTCTACTAATTCGTATTAATTTGTGAACATGCTTCAGCGTCTTTTCATACAGAACTACGCCATTATTGAAGAGGTTGAGATTGAATTCACCGCCGGGTTTATTGCAATTACAGGAGAAACAGGTGCTGGTAAATCAATTCTCATGGGAGCATTGGGATTGATTTTAGGCGAACGCGCTGATACAGGCGTGCTGGTCAACAAAGAAAAAAAGTTGATTGTTGAGGGAGTTTTTGATTGTACTCACAACAAAAAAGTGGCTACCTTTTTGAAGGAACAAGAGCTGGAGGAAAGTGATGTATTACTTGTTAGACGAGAAATTAGCCCTCAAGGAAAGTCCCGTGCATTTGTAAATGACACACCCGTCAATTTATCGCTGTTACAGGAGCTATCCTCTCAGTTGGTGGACCTTCATCAGCAGTTTGATACCCTTTCACTGGGTCAAACTAGTTTTCAACGGGAAGTATTGGATGCCTTGGCGCAACAGTTGGATAAAGTTGAGGAATACAGATTGCTGTATCATGAATGGGTCACAGCAAAAACCGAATTATCAGATTTGTTGGCCAGGCAATCACGTGCTGAGGCGGAAGCAGCTTATATTCAATTCCAGCACCGGGAGCTGGAGGAAGCCGGGTTTCGGGAAAATGAAATTGAAGAGTTGGAGCAAGAGATAAAGCTATTGTCCAATGCAGAAAGTATACAGCAATTTTTAGCGCGTACTACTACGTCGCTTTCCACTGGTGAGGAACCAATTGTTGGCCGCGTCAAATCATTACTAAATGAATGGAGTTCTTTTACTTCTTTTCATGCTGATTTTCCTGCACTGGCTGAGCGACTTCGTTCTGCTTATGTTGAAATGCAGGAGTTATCCAGGGATATTGAGCGGGTTGCAGATACAGTACAGTTGGATCCACAACGATTGGAAGAAGTAAATAATCGTTTATCCCTGGGTTATAAGCTGTACAAAAAACATCAGGTCAATGAAACAGCAGGGTTATTGAAAATTCAATCAGACTTGGCAACACAATTAAGTGGAATCGAGCATTTGGGCCAAGCCATTCAGCTGAAGCAAAAGCAGGTAGAGACGTTGGAACAAAAAGCAAGCTCATTGGCTGCTTTATTATCGAAGGGTAGAAAAAAGCAAGTTTCATCTCTTGAGACTAAGGTTCAGCAATTACTTCATCGCGTTGGAATGCCCGCCGCACAATTAAAAGTAAATATTGAACCAGGCTCGCTGGGGGCCGAAGGAATGGATCAAATAGAATTTTTATTTGATGCAAACCGTAGTGGTCAATTTAGTCCCTTGCGCAAGGTAGCAAGTGGCGGAGAGCTTAGCCGATTAATGCTTTGTATTAAATCTTTGGTTGCAGAATCTATGCAACTTCCCACGTTGATCTTTGACGAAATTGATACCGGTATTGCTGGTGAAGCTGCCCGACAAGTTGGATTCTTGTTAAAAGAGCTGGCACAACACAGACAGGTTGTTTGTATTACACACCAACCACAAATAGCTGGTAAGGCCCGTACGCATTTTTTTGTGTTTAAGCAGGTTGGGCTGTCTAGTAACGGCGCTGTTCAAACCGGATTACGATTGCTTAGTCAGGAGGAGCGGGTCCAAGTTATTGCTCAAATGATTGGCGGGGAGCATCCTACGCCCACAGCCCTGGCTAATGCCAAGGAACTTTTAAATTAATTGTGGATAACCCTCAATTTTGCGTGCAGAAATCGTGAAGAAAGAAAAATTTTTTCCATTTTCTTTTTGGAGCTTATTTCGTTGT
This sequence comes from uncultured Chitinophaga sp., assembly GCA_964576375.1. GTDB lineage: Bacteria > Bacteroidota > Bacteroidia > Chitinophagales > Chitinophagaceae > JJ008. Next base: position 7,699 of record CAZNUR010000004.1, on the reverse strand, counting down.
CCAACTATCAGTCAATTCTTTAAAATCACCTGCCATGGAGCTACCTAATTTGAATAAAGACAGACAACGCAAACGAAAATCCGCAGTTGATCTAGGAACCATGGTCTATGGAAAAGTGCCCCCACAAGCTAAGGAGTTGGAGGAGGCTGTTCTGGGTGCCATGATGTTGGAGCGGGGAGCATTCGACATAGTAGTTGAAATTCTGAAACCCAATTGTTTTTATGTAGAAGCGCATCAGCGCATTTTTGCTGCAATGCAGTCATTGGCAAATAAAAGTCAGCCAATTGATATTTTAACTGTAGCAGAAGAGCTACGAACTAAGGAAGAATTGGATTTAGTGGGAGGGCCATATTATTTGACTCGTCTCACTAACGCAGTTGTTTCTGCAGCTAATATTGAGGCGCATGCCAGAATTATTCTTCAAAAGTTTATACAACGCGAGCTAATCCGTGTTAGCGGAGAAATTATCAATGATGCTTTTGAAGATGCTACTGATGTATTTGATTTGTTGGATGATGCAGAGACAAAGCTGTTTGAGATTACCAATAATAACCTCCGTAAAAATTTTGAGACTATTGATTCCGTATTGGTCAATACCATCAAGCGTATTGAAGATTTACGGAATAAGAATGAAGATTTGACGGGTGTGGCCAGCGGATTCCCTTCTCTGGATCGTGTGACGTATGGATGGCAGCGTACGGATTTGATCATTCTTGCAGCACGACCTGCAGTAGGTAAAACGGCATTTGCCTTAAACCTTGCACGTAACGCTGCTATGCAAGCAGGAAAGCCAACTCCTGTTGCCTTTTTCTCATTGGAAATGAGTGCCAGTCAGCTGGTGCAACGTATTCTCTCCGCAGAAAGTGAAATCTGGTTAGAAAAAATCAGTAGAGGAAAAATGGAGGAGCACGAAATGAAGCAGTTGTACGCTCGAGGGGTACAACGCTTAGCCCAGGCTCCATTATTTATTGACGACACGCCCGCGCTCAATATTTTTGAATTGCGTGCCAAGTGTCGTCGACTGAAAAACAAACATGATATCGGATTAGTGATCATTGACTACTTACAATTGATGAGTGGAACGGGAGACGGTCGTAATAGTAATCGTGAACAGGAGATTAGTAATATTTCAAGAAACCTGAAAGCGTTAGCGAAGGAACTAAGCATTCCGATTATTGCCCTGTCTCAATTAAGTCGTGCTGTTGAAACTCGCGGTGCAGGTAAGGATGGTACCAAAATGCCACAGTTAAGTGATTTACGTGAATCGGGTGCTATCGAACAAGATGCCGATATGGTTATGTTTTTATACCGCCCCGAATATTATGATATCACTGCCAATGAAATGGGGGAAAATAACCGTGGCGATACGTTTGTAAGAATTGCAAAGCATCGTAATGGGTCTTTAGAAACAATCAAATTGCGAGCTTTATTGAATATTCAAAAGTTTGTGGAGGATGGGGGAGGAATGGGTGTTACCGGTATTCCTGGCAATTGGAAACCCGTTCGGGATGAAGATGGAAATGGAAGTGCTCGCGTATTTGTGCAAACTGGCAGCAGGATGAACGAACTGGATGCTGACATGGATGATCTACCAATATAGAATATGTCTGCTCCATTATTTTATAGCGCTACGTTGGGTCAGCCGGGCTCATTATTGGAATTAGATACCGATAATAGTCGTCATGCCATTCAGGTTCTACGATTAACGCTTGGAAGCTCTCTTTCCATTACCGATGGGAATGGAAATTGGGCCGAGGCTACTGTTGCTACCGTCGATCGAAAAAAGTGTGCGGTTCAAATACAAACCATACAAAATATCGAGAGACCAAAGCGCTCTATCACCCTTGCTATCTCATTACTCAAAAATAGAAACCGGTTTGAATGGCTGTTAGAAAAAGTCACGGAGCTGGGTGTTTCTGCTATCATTCCATTGCGATGTGAACGTACAGAGAAGGAAACTGTTCGTATGGATCGGTTGGAGTCTATTCTGATCAGCGCCCTATTACAAAGCAGGCAAGCTTGGTTGCCTACACTAATGCCTCCCCAGTCTTTTGCTGATTTGCAGCAATGGAGATTGAAGCAAGGTGTTAATCTGATTGCGCATTGCGAAAAATCACTACGACGTCCACTTTCTGAAATGTCAGCTACTATTGCTGATGACACTATTTTAATTGGAATAGGTCCCGAGGGAGATTTTACAACATCGGAAATTGAAATGGCTTTAGCCGCTGGATTTATTCCAGTTCAATTGGGTGAAAATCGGTTGAGAACAGAAACTGCAGGGGTTGCTGCTGTTACGCTATTGGCTTGTTAATTAGTGTTAGTCAACATTAGCTTCCGCTATGTTTTTTGCGATAGCGGGACCTTCGTAAACAAATCCTGTCCAAACTTGTACCAGCGAAGCACCAGCCTTGAACTTTTCTGCTGCATCTGCTGGTGTAAATATTCCTCCTGATGCGATCAAGGGAATTTTGCCATTTGTTTTTTGGTGGATGTATTGCAGCAGGGAGGTGTTTCTTTCTTTAAGTGGAGCGCCGCTGAGTCCACCTGCTCCCATTCGGCTCACTGTATTGGGGGCTGTTTGTAAAGAATCTCGACGAACGGTAGTATTACTCACCACCAAACCATCTAATCCAATAGCCAACACTAATTCAATAACCTCATCTACCTGTGCCCACTCCAAATCTGGTGCAATTTTCAGGAAAATGGGTTTCGGTTTTTTCATTTCCTGATTTCTCTTTTGTAAGCCTGTAAGAATTTTCTCAAGAAAGCTGCGATCTTGTAATGCACGAAGACCTGGTGTGTTAGGCGAACTTACATTGACAACAAAATAGTCAACCCAAGGATGCAATCTCTCAAAGCAAAATTCATAATCCTTCCACGCCTCTTCGTTGGACGTACTTTTATTCTTTCCAATGTTGCCGCCGATAATCAATGGTTTTTCCAAATCAACATAAGGCTGAACTTCTTCTCTCCACTGTTTTAAACGTTTGGCAATGGTAACCACTCCATCATTATTGAAACCCATCCGATTGATTAGCGCATTATCCTCGGGTAATCTAAATAATCGTGGTTTTTCATTTCCTCGTTGTGGCTGCGGCGTTACTGTGCCAATTTCAACATGTCCAAAACCTAAGCAACTTAGCTCTCGGAGGTGTAATGCATTTTTATCAAATCCTGCTGCTAGTCCTACTCGATTTCTAAAGTGAAGACCGGCTACAACAACGGGTGAAACTTTTGCTGGTTCAAAAAAATTACGAAGTAGTTTTCGTGTAATGGGAGTGCTGCAAACTACTTGTAATAAAAAAAGTGATAATTGGTGCGCTTCCTCAGGTGGAAGCAGAAATAGAATTTTTCGGATCAGTTTATACATGGACCGGGCAAATATATTGCAAGAATATCGCCCTTGCCAAGTTTGGCAGGAAGCATTTCGGGTGTAAATTTGGGATAGAAAGTTGCATAAGCAACTAAATTATTCTCCATGCAAGAAGCATACATAGTAGCAGGGTTTCGTACTGCGGTAACAAAGGCTAAGAAAGGGGGTTTCCGTTTTACAAGACCAGACGATCTAGCGATTGATGTTATCAAGGGTCTTATGGCATCCATACCTTCCTTGAAACCATCCCAGGTGGATGATGTGATTGTAGGAAATGCAGTTCCCGAGGCAGAGCAAGGACTACAGGTAGGTCGAATCATTGCTGCTCGTGCACTAGGTATCGAAGTACCCGGTATCACTATTAATCGTTATTGTGCCTCTGGTTTGGAATCTATTGCAATGGCTACTGCCAAAATTCGCGCGGGTATGGCTTCTTGTATTGTTGCAGGGGGGGTGGAGAGTATGAGTATGGTACCAGCTGCCGGGTGGAAAACTGCGCCTGCTTATTCCATTTCAAGTGAGGAGCCGGACTATTATTTGAATATGGGATTGACTGCAGAGGCAGTTGCAAAAGAGTATGGGATCAGTCGAGAAGAACAGGATCAATTTTCTTTTGATTCACACCAGAAAGCCATTGCCGCCATCCAACAAGGTCATTTTAAAAAAGGGATACTTCCTATCACTATTGAGGAAGTCTATTTAGATCAAAAAAGAAAAAGACAAAAAAGAAGTTTTGTTGTAGATACCGATGAAGGTCCCCGTGCGGATACTTCTTTAGAGGCTTTATCAAAATTGAAGCCGGCTTTTGCTGCCAAAGGAGTTGTTACGGCTGGAAATTCTTCACAAACTTCAGATGGAGCTGCCTTTGTTGTGGTGATGAGTGAATCAATGGTAAAGTCACTTGGACTTACACCCATAGGTCGTTTGGTTTCGTGCGCTGTGGCAGGAGTTCATCCTAGAATTATGGGTATTGGACCTGTTGTAGCAATTCCCAAAGCATTACAACAAGCAGGGTTGGAGCTATCGCAAATTGATTTGATCGAATTAAATGAAGCATTTGCCGCCCAGGCTTTAGCTGTGATACGAGAGGCCAGACTGGATGTATCAAAAGTAAACATCAATGGGGGGGCCATAGCCTTAGGACATCCGTTGGGGTGTACCGGTTGCAAGCTTACTATTCAGAATATTCATGATCTTCAACGACTTAACAAGCGCTACGGGATGATCACTGCTTGTGTAGGGGGAGGCCAGGGTATTGCCGGTGTGATAGAAAGGCTTTAATTCATTAGTTTTTTCCCTAAAATAATAGCTGTATTTGCACAGTGATTTAAGTTTTTATTTACCTTTTCAGTATGGACCGCCGCGGTTTTTTTACTGAATTCAAATCTGGTGCAAAAAAGTCTGCCCCTGAAATTACAGTTGGACGAACTCAGTCTGGTTTGAATCCATATACCGGACCTTGGACGGAAGAAGAGGTGTTACACCTTCTTCGTCGTGTTCAATTTGGTGCAAAACGCAGCGATGTGGCTTATTTCCGAAGCCGAACCATGGATCAGGCTGTTGATGAGTTATTGAATCCAACAGCTCCTAACCCTGTGCCTCCAATCAAAGAATACGCAACTCCCACTACCGTAGGAGTAGTACCTGATCCAACTGTTACACAAGGCACAACTTGGATTAACAACGTTAACAACGACGGTACTATTCAGGGTTTGCGCAGAGCCTCCTATAAAAAATGGTTAACTGGTAATATGATAAACCAGGATCGTAGCATCCGCGAAAAGATGATACTGTTCTGGACTGATCATTTTGGTAACGAATCTGTTGATGTTGGCACTGCCAATCTGATGTATAACCAGCATGATTTGATCCGTAGACATGCATTAGGGAATTTCAAAGCCATGGTACGAGATATTACGATCGATCCTGCCATGCTTCGTTATTTAAATGGTTATGTAAACCTTGCCACAGCTCCTGACGAAAATTATGCTCGTGAACTAATGGAGCTTTTTACGCTTGGAAAAGGTCCCGACTCTCATTATACGGAGAGTGATGTTAAAGAGGCTGCCAAGGTCTTGACAGGTTGGACTATCAATTATAACACCTACCAATCGAGCTTTGTTCCTACCCGTCATAGCACCGTTAATAAAACATTTTCCTCTTTCTTTAATAATACAGTAATAACAGGGCGAACAGGTCCAACGGCCGGTCAACAAGAGATCGACGATTTACTGAATATGATTTTCGCGCAGCAGGAAGTTGCCAAGTTCATAGCTCGCCGGTTCTATCGCTGGTTTGTTTATTACCAGATTGATGCAGATGCGGAACGCAATGTAATCACTCCCCTTGCTGATATTTTCCGTAGTTCCGGTTATGAAATCAAACCCATGCTTTCGGCTCTGTTAAAGAGTGAACACTTCTTTGACAAGATGAATCGGGGCTGTTATATCAAATCACCAGCTGACCATGTAATTGGTTCATTACGTGAGATGGATGCAACATTTGCTCCAGCCTCTGATTGGGATACGAACTATGGTTTGTGGAACACATTCTATTCTTGGATGGTAAACATGGGGCTTAATTTGCATGACCCACCCAATGTGGCTGGGTTCCCTGCTTACTACCAAGAGCCCTCTTATCATGAGCTATGGATTACTTCTGATAGTCTTCCTAAAAGAAATCAGTACACTGATATCATGATCAGTTCTGGATACGTAAGGAACAACGTTCGTGTTCAATTCAATTGTGTACAGTGGGCCCGTAGCTTGCGTAATCCAGGTAATCCCAATGACTTACTTAATGATGCCTTGGCTTTTTTATATCAAAATGCGTTAAGTCAGGTTTCAAAGGATCAGATTAAAATGCAGATACTTTTAACTGGTCAGCAGTGGGATTACTATTGGACCAATGCCTGGATGGCGTATGAGTCTAATCCGACTACTGCAAATTTTAATATTGTCAACAACCGACTGAAATCACTTTTTCAATATTTATTTAACCTTTCCGAATACCAGTTGATCTGAGTATGCAACGTAGAGACTTCTTATCGGGGGCCTTACCAATGGCTGCACTTCTGCCGGAGTTGATCAATGGCTACTCCGTCAAGGCATTCAATATGAATTCGCCACTGGTGCAGGCGTTGCTGCGTGGTAATACCCTCACGGATCATGTGTTGGTGATTGTACAATTATCCGGTGGTAATGATGGGTTGAATATGGTGATTCCCGTTGCAGATTATTCCAAATATTATAATGCCCGTACCAATATTGCAATACCTGAAAATGCAGTACTGCCAATTGCTGGTGTTTCAGGAACAGGACTTCACCCCGCTATGACCGGACTACAAAGTCTTTTTGCAGAAGGAAAGGCAAATGTGGTGCAAGCAGTTGGATACCCGCAGCCTAATTTCTCTCACTTCCGTGCAACGGATATTTGGATGAGTGCATCCAATAGTCGTCAGGAAGTTTTTAGTGGTTGGGCGGGTCGTTATCTGGATTATGAATATCCCAATTACCCAATTGGCTATCCTAATGCTGATATGCCAGATCCGTTGGCTATACAGATTGGTGGATTAACTTCATTGACTTTACAGGGTCCTACGCGTAATATGGGTATGAGTATCACCAATCCCACTTCATTCTATAATTTGATTTCAGGCACGAACGATTACGCACCTAATACCCGTGCAGGTAAGGAGTTGACTTATGTTCGTAATATTAACCGTCAAACGCAGGGCTATGCAACCGTGATCCGGTCTGCTGCCAACGCTGTAACAGTTCAGTCTCCATATCCCACTGGAAACTCATTAGCCGACCAATTAAAAATCGTAGCTCGATTGATTAAAGGTGGGCTTAAGACACGTGTATACATGGTAAGTTTTGGCGGATTCGATACACACTCCATGCAGGTTAACACCGATAAAGTAACGGGATCGCATGCTACCTTATTGGGTCGTGTTTCTGCAGCCATCAAGGCATTCCAAGATGATATAAAATTCTTGGGTGTTGAGGACCGCGTATTGGGTATGACTTTTAGTGAATTTGGTCGCCGTATTAAATCTAACTCTAGCACAGGTACTGACCATGGTGCTGCAGCTCCCTTATTTTTATTTGGGAATCAAGTTGAGGCTGGCATGCTGGGTGTAAATCCAACAATACCTGCCAATGCGCTGGTGAATGATAATGTACCCATGCAGTACGATTTTAGAAGTATTTATGCTACTATTTTGGAGAAATGGTTCTGTCTTGACAAATCAGTAGTTCAATCTCTATTCCCCCCTGATATCAATACACAACTTCAAGTTCTTCCCTTATTAAAACAAGG
>CAZNUR010000003.1:0-95963 GCA_964576375.1 uncultured Chitinophaga sp. | reverse complement strand
CAGGGTAATGTATCTGCTGCTCGCTATGCTCGTCTTCGTGCTGAGGCGCTTGTATTGCGTGCCTGGGGATACTACCACATAATGGGTTGGTTTGGAGATCCTGTTTATTTCAGAAAACCATTGGATCCAAGCGAGTATGAAACAATTGGCCGCACTGCAGTAGCTACTGTAGTAGCTGATCTTTATAAAGACTTGGATGATGCGGCAGCGGGTTTCGACCAATCTAATGCTGCGCCCGTTATTGAGTATGGTCGTGTTAATAAAGGTGTAGCATTGGGTTTAAAAGCACGTCTGGCTATGCTGATCAAGGATTATCCCACTGCAAAAGCTGCTACGCAGACTGTAATCAGTTCCAACGCTTATGGATTGAACCCTCGATATACGGACTTATTTATGTTGGCCGGTCAGCGTGCTAATGTAAATCGTGAGCTAATGTATGTACAGACTTACCCCACTGATATCTTAGATCCTCAAAACTGGCTTACCGTTTTGACTATACCCCGTCAAGTTGGAACCTCGCAGAGCAGTCACTTCCCCAGCCAGCAATTAGTCGATGCATTTGAAGGTCGGGATGGTCTTCGTATTGATCGTTCTGCCGTGTATAATCCAGCGGCCCCTTCACAAAACCGTGACAGACGTCTTGCTTGGACTGTATATATGCAAGGAGATACCATGGTTCACAATACTGCAAAGTCTCCATCACTTCCTTATGTTCAGCCTAAAGAACGTACTATCTTCAATATTTACTCGAATACTCGTTTCAAGTTTAATTGGAATACCAACCAGTATGATGCAGTTGCTAGTAATATTGATTGGATCGGATTTCTTGTATCACCCTGGTTTGCTGGTGCAACAGGATCTAGTGGAGGTGTTGGATATGTTTGGAGAAAGTATGTAGACTCCACCCAGTACTCCTGGGAGACTAAAACAGGGTACATCAACATGCGATATGCTGAGATCTTGCTCACTTATGCTGAGGCTAAAATCGAATTAGGTGAAATTGACGCTACTGTGCTTTCTGCTATTAATGCGGTACGTACACGTGCAGGACAACCTGCTGTTACAGGTGGTTCAGCTGCCGAACTTCGCGAGTTGGTTCGTCGTGAGCGTGCTGTAGAATTTGCTGGCGAAGGTCTTCGTTTAATTGACCTTCGTCGCTGGGATCTTTATGCCGTTGCAAATACAATGCCTGTAGTTGGAGTTTCATTAAATCCTGCTGATCCTGCAGAAAGACCCTCTTTCGATGCAAATGGGCTTCCCGTGTATTCCGCAGCTAGTATTGCAAAGCGTCTAAAGACAAGAGCTCAAACACGTGTGAATACTAACCCTCGCTATAAGTTATGGCCAATTCCACAGGGTGAAATTGATAAGAATAAGAATATTACACAGAATCCTGGTTGGCAATAAGCAGTCCAAAACAAGTAAAAGGGGCACTTAATAAAGTGCCCCTTTTTTATTACATTGAATAAAATAAACCGCCTAATGAAAAGGCCCGTTGATAGAGTACACGAGTTGGATATCTTGAGAGGAGTTGCCATTATGGGAATGGTACTTTCTGGAAGCATCGCTTTTGGGGGACTTTTACCGGCTTGGATGTATCATGCGCAAGTTCCTCCGCCCAATCATCAATTTGATCCCACCCGACCTGGTTTAACTTGGGTAGATCTTGTTTTCCCTCTTTTTTTATTTTGTATGGGAGCTGCAATTCCGCTCTCTTTAAAAACTCAATTGGAAAATGGACTTTCTCTTGTCAATGGGTTCAAGTTAGCAGTAAGAAGATTTGTGCAGCTCTTATTTTTTGCACTTTTTACACAGCATATGAAGGCTTGGGTGCTAAGTAAAAATCCTTCTGCAGTAGATCATTTTCTTTCGATAGTGGCTTTTCTGTTGATTTTTGGACAGCTTTACGATTTTAAAAAAGTAGTATCAAGTGGTGTAGCTAAATTGGTTAAGCTTGTTTCATACGCGCTTGCAGGTTTACTATTGTATCGATTATCATTTCACGACGGAATAGGGTTTGATTTTTATCGAAGTGATATCATTATTGTAGTACTTGCTAATATGGCATTAGTTGGAACAGGGGTTTATCTTTTTACATTTAAGAGACCTTTTTGGCGAGTGGCGGTATTAGTTGTAGTGGCTAGTGTAATTCTAAGTGCTAGACAGCCCGATGATAATGTTGTAAAATATTTTTTCAATTTTCACGAATGGGGAGGCATTTCCTTTGATTGGGCCTACAAGTTTTATTTCTTGAAGTATCTTTTTATCGTCTTGCCAGGTACATGGGCTGGAGAGCTTTTCATGGAATTTAATCAGCATTTAAAGGAGAAACCTGCACATCGTACTGCCTGGTCTTTGCTTACGCTAGCTTTATTAATTGGTTTATTGACCACCCTTTTTATTAGAGATCAAGTTTTACTTTCTTGGTTTTTTCTGGTCACTCTTTTTGTAGCCGCTTGCATTAGAAAATTTCAAGGGCACTTTACTGCGTTAACAGATAATTTGACACAGTACGGTCTATTTTTCTTATTTGTTGGACTGCTATTGGAGCCGTATGAAGGGGGGATAAAAAAAGATCCTTCTACATTTAGCTATTATTTTGTAACAACGGGATATGGTTTTTTATCGCTTGTCATGATTAAGGACTTTATAGCGCTTGCTTTATTTCGTCCTATTAAGATTTGGCTTGCTGGTTTGGGTAAAAATCCACTGGTAGCTTATGTGGCAGGTTCTTTATTGATACTTCCGTTACTTTCCATCAGCGGACTTCGCAATCATTGGGATTCATGGGCAATTACTCCTTGGCAAGGATTTATGAAAGGGGTAATTTTTACTGCTCTTGTAAGTGTGATTACTCTTTTTTTCAATCAACGAAAATGGGTGTGGCGAAGTTAGGCTACTGGATTAACGTTAATTCCGTGAGAATTATTCCGGCGCCTGGGTGCGTTTGCTTTAATTCTATTCTATCCACCTCAGCTGTTTTGTTAAAAAAGTAGTACCAATCTTTTTCTCCTTTTTCAATTACGGACATATAGATCGGACGTTTGTCTTTTGCTGAACGAATGTCTCTGCCATAAAGTAGCGGCAGGCTAAAAACTTGAATACCATTTTTCCATCCAATGAGTAATCCGGCTTGCGTAGCTTCCGGGAGAAACTGGGAAGTAGTTGCTATTAATTTAATTCCGCTAAGTGTTGTTGTTTTTTCAAGTGAAAGGGAAAAATGGTTAGGCAGTGTACTTTTTTTCTCGGTTATCCAATTTTCAAATTCAAATAAGCCACTCCAGCTTATCCCTGTCCGTTCTGTTAGCGGTAGCGGCTGTCTATAGAATCGAGTTACCCACTCATTAACTCCATTGTAGGGTAGCTCATTGGGATTTTCCTTTCTTGTGCTCCATGCATAATCAAGCGCTAGTACATAGGCGCCAAACTGTTCGATATTTTTCAGCATATTGGCTTCACTGCTTTCAAAATCTGCCCATGTTGTTTGAAGAATACCAACATTTTCTTGCTTGGCTGCCAGCGTGAATCCTCTGATATTTTCAGGTACAAACCAGGGGGCTGCAAGGGGGCGGAGGCCCTCTTTTTTCCACAATTGAAGATTTGGTTTATAGACCTGTGGGTCCGGATTACCCAAGTAATGCCAGTCTGCGATCCAGGTGCCCTTTGGTATACTGCCTCTTATTTGCGCAGCTCGCTGCTCATTAACTCCATTGCAGGCATCTGGTGCTTCGCCCGGTGCAAGGCCCATGTCTCCCCAAATCATTAGCTCCAGTTTTCTTTTTTTACTAAACCGATCTAACCTTTCAATTTGATTTTGAAATAATTCTATTTCTTTCTCTCTTGGCCAATTAAATCCAATCATTCCAATTTCGTCGAAGCCAATATGAATTGTTTGTGGGTTTAAGAGCTCAATGGCTTCCTTCCAAAGCGATAACATTACCTTTTTACCGCTGTGTTTATTTACATTTAATGTGTAAGGATAAGAAGGGTTTATAGCCAGGGGTCTATTTTCTAGTGGTTTGAAAAACCATTCCATATGGCCAAGACTTTGGATTAATGGAATTGGCTCAATATGCTTACTACGTAGATAGTCAAATTCGGTTTTTAAATCCTCTTTTCCAATACTAATTGCATTATGAACAGAAGGAAATGAACTCCATTTTGCTTGCTCGCATTGCAATACCACTTTATTTATTTTGAGTGGTTGTAATACTTGCTGATACATCTTTTTGTGTAATGCTAGACTATGTGGCCCTGTGAACATATGAATGCCTCTCCACCCAATATGTGGTGCATCTTTTATGATGCCATTTCTCAAAACAAGTTGTTGTTGCTGCTGTTCAAGTAGTTGTCCTAAACTCTCTATTGCATGTTGTAATCCAAGCTGAGTGGCATAATTGATTTGAATGCTGTCTTGTACTGTAATTGTGTACCCTTCAGCAGGCAAGGTCGTATCTACAGCAACTTTTAATAATGGACTGAGGTAGCTGTCCAGGCTCCAATAACGTCTTGCGACCTCATTGAAATAATCCAATACATCATTGTTTACTCTTTTTGTGCTGATAGGAATTTGAGTATATCCAGTTGCTTCCGTCCATTCAGTTGGTCTTGGCAGCAGCAATAATTTACCACGTGGTGGAGTCCAGGCTGTTTTTGAGTAAGCCAGTTTAGATACATTCTCTTTCTGGGGTTCTTTTATTTTAATTAAAGTAGGGGGCGCTATTTGCTCAACGCTAAAAGTTCTAACTAGCTGCTCCTTTTGATTGAGCATTACTGAGCGATCATGAAAACGAATGAATTGTGAACGAGTACTAAATGCTGTTTTACCTGGATGTAGGCTTGTGTCAATAATAATATGAAAGGGGCTAGATGCTGTAAACCGGTAGGTGCCAAAAGGTGTTGCTGCAATCAAAATAGTATCTTCAAAATCCCTCTCGAGCTGTTGAATCACGTTTCCCATCTTGTCTTTCCAGACTGCCGTCTCAAAAAATGGGAACCAGAGACGCGTATATAGTAAATCACATACTCCAGGAGTACTTTTATTCCAGGTGCATTTTAATACTGTCTCTATTTTATTCTCACTGCGTGAAAGGGTAAAAGTGCCCTCTACTGCTGTGTTGGAGCTGCCAATGTATAATATATCTTGCTTTGCATTTGTGGTGTCAGCATCTTGTTCCCACCAGGTAAAGTAGTATTCGTGGTGTTTTCGGTCAGCATTAAGAAAGTTGATTTCTGAACCCATAGCCCACTGTAGTGAGCCCTGATTTATGAAAAGGCCTTTTTTAGGAATTAATTTCGCTTGGAATTGTGCATAGCTGACAAAGGGAAAAAGAAAAAATAAGAAGAAGCTGTATCGTAGTGGTATGAATTTCCCTTTTGTGCTATTCATAAATATAGTAAGTGAGTGTTCCGCCCTCCAGCAATTCTTGGTGTGAAATTGAAAGTACTGGTATTTCTTTTTTATTCCATTTTACTTTTGCGATTCCTTTTTTTCCATTACCCTGGATGTATTTTACCTGAACTTTTACTTGCCGATTAAGTGGTAACTCGATGAGGGCTTCTTTTATCAAGGGGAGGCCAAATACATATTGCCCTGAAGCGGGGTTCAGTGGGTACATACCCAATGCTGTCCAGATATACCATGCACTCATTTGGCCGCAATCATCATTTCCCGTTAAGCCATCTGGTCCATTTTTATACATACTGTCCGCTACTACTCGGATCCAATTCGCTGCTTTTTCAGGTGCTCCAAGCGCCGTGTAGAGGTAAATGATATGGTGACTGGGTTCGTTACCGTGGGCATATTGACCAATCAGGCCAGTAACATCTATGGAAACATCCTCTCCGTGTAACACAGAGGGTGCCGAGAAAAGGTTGTCAAGTTTATTGATCAGTTTATTCCGGCCTCCATGCAAGGAAGCAAATCCGTCAATATCATGCGGAACAAAGAAGCTATGCTGCCATGCAGTTCCTTCAATATACTGTCCTTCGAAACCATGTTCACTTAGCAAAGGATCGAATGGCTCTTTAAATTGGCCATTACTCATTCGTGCTCTAAAAAAACCTGAACTGGGATCAAAAAGTGCTTTGTAAGAATTTGCACGCTGGCTGTAAACTTTATAATCTTCTTCTCGACCAAGTTTTTTTGCCACTTGAGCAATACACCAATCGTCGTAGGCATACTCTAAAGTAGTTGTAACACTCCAGCCATGTTTATCGTGAGGCACGTACCCGTATTGTTTATAGGCAGGAGTTCCGCGTTGTGTCTGATTAGCACTTTTTTTCATGGCATCGTATGCTCTGAAAATATCAAAACCTTTGATCTCCTTTAAGATGGCATCTGCTAAAATAGGTACACTGTGATAACCTGTCATCGTATTGGCTTCCCAGGTGCTGATGTCCCAAACGGGTAGTAACCCATTATCGTCATAAAAAGCCAGCATGCTGTTCAGCATATCTCTGTATCGTTCCGGTTGTATTATTGTAAAGAGGGGGTTGAGAGCTCTAAATACGTCCCACTGAGAGAAAATAGTGTATTTATTCACGCCATTGGTGAATCGACGAATTTTGTTGTCGTGTGTTTGGTATTGTCCATCCGCATCACTGTGAATAACCGGTGCCAATGCTGTTCGATATAGGGCAGTATAAAAACGAGTGGCAAATGCACGGTCTGTTGTGTCAATTTTTATTTTCTCTAATTCGTTTTCCCATCGAATGGATGCCTTTCGCGCTGCTTGATCAAAGTTGTTAGTAATTTGATTGCTCAATTCCATTCTTGCCTTTTCTGTACTAACTGCGCTTAGTGCTACACTAAACTGTAAGGGCTGTGTAGTATTAAATTCAAGAAGTGCTTTGACCTGTTTTCCTTCTGCACGGTAGCGGGAATGAATTGAATCGTCAAGAAATAGTAGTTGCTGAACAGGAGTATTGAATCGAGCTGCAAAGTAAACTTTCTGTCCTTTAGCCCAGCCTGTACTAAATCGATATCCTACCAATGTAAAAGAGTCAATTAACTGCAAGTAACCAGCCGTGGGCTGATCCCAGTTAATTGCAAAGCCCATATCAAATCGAACCCAACCTTTAGTGGAGGGATAAGTATATCGATGGTATCCCGTGCGATCCGAAGCTGTTAACTCTACTTTAATTTGGTTATCCAGCCGAACCGTATAGTAGCCAGGTTCAGCTTTTTCATTTTGATGTTGAAAGGGGATTAGGATTTTCTTCGCATGAATTTGAGAGGTATCTGTGAGTGGTAAAACTGAAATATCGCACCAGTCTCCAATACCCGTGCCACTTAAGTGCGTATGACTAAAGCCGGCAATTGTATTACTGCTATAGTGATAGCCGCTACACCAGTCCCATCCTTCTACACCATTATCTGGACTTAATTGCACCATGCCAAAGGGTACTGTGGCACCTGGGTAAACGTGACCATGCCCTCCAGTTCCTAAAAAGGGATCAACCCATTTGGTATAGGTCTGTGCATTTACTTGTTCGATGGCACATAGTAAAAGAATGGCGAACACAATTCGTGTGATCATCTACACTTATTTTATAAAGGGGTATTGTCCTGCAAACCACGAGCTCACATCTTTTATACCCTCGTAAAAAAAGAACGATTCTCCTTTGAAACCATTGTTCCTATTGGTTTGAATCATTTGGCTTAACATGGCTGCGCTGGCCGTGTAGGTTCCTGATCGAAGTAATACTCCTGGGTAAAGAGGTACAGCAGGATTTCGATGCGCAGTTTTTTGTTGTTGTACAACAGCAGAGTACCCATTGATATCATACCGATAGCATTGAGGAAGCACGGCATCAATCCATGTGCTATCAACCCAGGTTGGCCAATCTTGCAGGTACTCGTTATATCCAAAAGGGTGCGGACTAGGAGAGATAGTAAATAGTACTGTAGGTTTAATGGATTTAACTTCAGTGCGAAGTCTTTTTACGAAACTGTTTAGTTTTCGGGCGCGCCATCTCAACCAGCTGGTATCAGTTGCGGTGGTTGGAGGATTAGCACCATTATTTTCACTTCTGTATAGATTTACTGTGTACGAATCATATCCGCCCGTGTTGGGTAGTGCAGGCAGGCGATCGTCACCTTGAACTCCATCAATTGCATAATTGGTGACCACCTCTTTGAATAGATCAACCATAAATTGTTGCACCTCGGGATGAATTCCATTGAGCCAATCAAAACCATTTTTAACAACAAGGTTGCCCGCAAGATCTCTGGCAGCCCAATGTGGCTTTGCCGCCACAATGGCTCCCCCACTAGCACTATAGGAGGAGGAGAATCCATACTCAAACCATGCATGCACTTTTAAACCGGCTGCATGTCCTTCCTCAATACATTCTTGCAGTGGGTCTCTCCCTGAAAATCGTTCCAATATAGGCTTCCCAATTAAGGTATTCATTACATTACTTGGGTAGGTTGTGCGTGCATTATTGTACACGACAACAAATAAATGGTTGATGCCTGCAGCTTTACAAGTACTGACCATTTGTTTAATATTATCTCTACTATCCAGCGCAGTACTGGCAGTGGTTGTAATCCAGACCCCACGCATCGCATTAGGATCCCAGGCTGGGGTTGGGGCAGGTGTTGGAGCACTGCCCGAACTCTTTTTTTTACAGGCAGAAAGGAGCAAAAGCGGGAAAAGTAACAAGAGAATCGTTAGTCGCATGTGAATAAAATGACAGGTACATCGCGAATCTATTTAAATAATATTATAAATTCACAAATCGTTTTTAAAATAATTTATTAAACATCTCCGCTTGCCTTCATCAACTAGACATCCGTTAGCCTGGATCCCCACTACTTGGTTTGCTATGGGTTTGCCCAATCTTGTTTTGGGAGGAACTATTGCTTCTCTCCTATATAAAAGCTTAGGCTATTCAGATACACAAATTGCTTTTTGGACTGGATTGATAGTGTTGCCCTGGAGTTTTAAACCCTTGTGGGGACCTTTCATGGAACTTTATAAAACAAAAAAGTTCTACATACAATTTTCTCAACTTGCCTGTGGGCTGCTGTTTTCTCTTTCTGTGCTTTCTCTTTATACTTCATTGTTTTTCCCACTTTCTGTAACCTTATTTTTTCTAATTGCATTTTTTGGTGCTACGCAGGATATGGCAGCGGATGGAATTTATTTAAGTGAATTATCTGCTAGTCAGCAAGCACGTTTTGTGGGTTGGCAGGGAACTTTCTATAATGTGGCAAAACTTTTCTCCAATGGGGGTATGGTATTTTTAGCAGGCCTTCTAATTCCTATACTGGGAGATCGCGATGCCTGGGCCATAGTATTAGCCATATATGCACTAGTTATGTTGCTTCTTGGTTTGTATAATCGTCGCGTATTGCCAGAGGGAGTTGGGCGGCATTCATTGCAAAGTGCAACACAGGTTTGGGACACATTGAAGGATGTGATGGTTAGTTTTTTTCAGAAGAAACACATAGGAGCAGGTATTTTATTTATTATTTTATATCGTTTTGCAGAGGGGCAGGGGATTAAGATTATGCCATTATTTCTCAAGGCATCCATTGCCGAGGGTGGGCTTGGCTTGTCAGAGTCTACTGTTGGCCTTCTCATAGGTATCTATGGCACGGCAGCATTTGTATTAGGGTCGCTAGCTGCTGGCTATTTTGTATCCAACAAAGGACTTAACAGAGGCTCTTTACTATTACTTTGTGCATTCTTTAATCTTCCTTTTGCGGCTTATGCCTATTTAGCCATTACACAAGCTAGTTCGTTGTGGGTAATTGGAGCGGCCATTGCCATTGAGCATTTTGGGTATGGATTCGGCTTTATTGGAATTATTTTATTTATCATGCAGCAAATTGCTCCAGGTAAATATCAGATGGCTCACTATGCCTTTGGCAGCGCTATTACCTATTTTGGTTACACAATTGCTTCCATGGTAAGTGGTGCCATCAGTGATTACCTGGGCTATGCACAGTTTTTTGTGTGGGTATTGATTTCTACACTTCCTGCTTTTTTGGTCAGTTGGTTGGTGCCGCTCAAACAAAAAGATACAGAAACAGGAACTTAATTTAATTTGAATACATGTTAATAACGGGTACATTTTTGGACGAGATCAGTCATGATATACCACATCAAAATTGGGGTCCACAGGAATGGGAGCAGGATTTTATTCATATGAAAAATGCAGGTATTGACACTGTTATTTTAATTCGCAGTGGATACCGCTCTTTCCTCACTTATCCTTCTCCTTACTTGCTAAAACATCGGTCTTGCTATAATCCTCCAATTGATTTAGTTGAACTTTTTTGCTCTCTGGCCGATCGATATCAAATGAAATTTTACTTTGGTCTATATGATAGTGGCCATTACTGGGATACTGGAGACATGAGTGATGAGATCGACATCAATCGTTTTGTCATCGATGAGGTTTGGTCTCGCTATGGCCATCATCCCTCTTTTCAGGGTTGGTATTTGAGTATGGAAATTAGCCGTAAGACAAAGGGCGCTATTGAGGCTTTTCACACTTTAGGAAAACTGTGTAAAGAAGTAAGCAATGGTCTCCCCACTTTTATATCCCCTTGGATTGATGGTAAAAAGGCTGTGCTGGCTGCATCCGGTCAATTGTCAAAGGATGATGCTGTTTCCCTAAAGGAGCATGAGCAAGAATGGAATGAAATCTTTCAAGGGATACAGGGAGCTGTGGATGCAGTGGCGTTTCAGGATGGTCACATTGGATATCATGAATTAGAGGATTTTTTCAGCATCAATAAAAAGCTAGCTGATCGATATGGAATGCAATGTTGGACCAACGCTGAGTCATTTGATCGCGATATGCCAATAAAGTTTTTGCCAATCAAATTTGAGAAATTAAAATTGAAGTTAGAGGCGGCTGCCCGTGCGGGATACGACAAGGCAATCACTTTTGAGTTTTCTCATTTCATGAGTCCTCAATCGGTTTACGGAGCCGCTCACCACTTGTACAACCGATACCAGGAATATCGAACATCTATCACCTCTCCTAATTCTATTTAATTTAATGCTTAACCTACGATTTATACTGCTTGTAACTTTTGTTAGTTGTAGTTCATTTTTCTTAGTTGCGCAGGAAACCGGTTCAGTAGCCGTTAAGGGCACTTGGGTAACTAATGTAGCTAGCAACGCTTTATTATCCAGGGAGAATATCAAAAAAACCGTGTTGCAGGCAAAACAAGCGGGATTGAATACATTATTTGTTGTGGTATGGAATGGAGGCTATACGCTATTCCCGAGTCTTGTACAGCAGCAATACATTGGAGTAAAGCAACATCCCGATTTTGCTGGCAGAGATCCACTACGTGAAATTATCGAAGAGGGGCATCAAGCTAATTTAAAAGTTCATGCCTGGTTTGAGTTTGGATTTTCTTATGCCTATAAGGACACTGGTTCAGTTTGGCTCAAGCGATATCCAGATTGGTGTGGTCGTAATGTGAAGGGAGAATTATTGCAAAAAAATGGGTTTTATTGGTGGAATTCGTTGCACCCTGGACCACAACAGTTATTAGAGTCTTTAATAATGGAGGTAGTGAAGAACTATGCTATTGATGGAATCCAGGGAGATGATCGATTACCCGCAATGCCTGCCGAGGGAGGTTATGATGCTTATACACGAGCGGCTTACCAACAAGCTTTTAATGGTGCTTTGTTGCCTGAGAATCCAAAGGATAAGTTGTTTTTGAAATGGAAAGCGGATCAGTTGTCAAGCTATGCAGCAAAAATTTACCGCGCTGTGAAAAAAGAAAAACCTTCTTGCATTGTTTCATGGGCTCCTAGTATTTATCCATGGAGTTTGGAGGAGTACTTGCAGGATTGGCCTACCTGGTTAAAGGGGGGGTATGCAGATTTAGTGATTCCTCAGCTTTATCGATATAATATCGACGCTTATGCCACGATACTCAAGCAACTAAGAAGCCAGATTCCTGATTCGTTGCTTAATAAAGTGGTGCCGGGGATTCTTACCTCGCTAGGGGATGGTTATCAGGCAGATCCCTTGCTTATGGAAAAAATGGTGCAATTGAATCGCGCTCTTGGTTTTAACGGAGAGGTATTTTTTTATTTTGAAACATTGAATCGAGTTCCTTTTATAAAGACTAATTAATATGAAAAAAATTCTGCTCATACTACCACTATTAGTGATGTTAGTGGGAGGTGCTTGTTCCAAATCAAAAAATAATGGAGGAGGAACGCCCACGCCAACACCGACGCCAATCACGCCATTAATTACCTTGGCGCCCGGATGGAAATACTCAGCAACCCTCTCTATGAATTTTCCATCGGGCATTCAGGCTTTTACTTTTGATACTTTATTCAATGGTCGCACCGTTAAGGCTTTTTGTGTTGCACTCGACTACTCAACTGGACTATTTGATTTTAAGCCGGTCCAGTCATCTACACCACGTACACCCAGTCAGTTTGCAGCTGCGGAAACTGGGTTGGTATATGTAGCAATCAATGGTGGCTATTATGGCGGGAACCAATCTTATAGCCTGGTTAAATACAATAATGTAGTAAGTGCTCCCAATATCAAAGCTGTAACACGTACCTATAACGGTTCCTCTACTTCTTATTTTCCTACTCGCGCTGCTTTTGGCATCACTTCAACTGGCGCACCCTCCACTGCTTGGATCTATTCTGTGGGGGCCGGTAATGATTTAATATATCAATATCCTTCCCCAAGCCCCAATGCAGAAGGAGCTGCTCCTCAACCACAGCCAACAGAATTATTTCCTTCCGGAGGCTCATTGTGGAATGTTGTAGCAGGAATAGGGGGTTCTCCACTTTTACTTAAATCAGGTACAGTACGAATCTCAGATGTCGAGGAATTGATTAGTATAAACAATACTACTTCCAGGCCTCGTACGGCAATTGGTTATACGGCTGCAGGTAGATTGGTATTATTGGCCGTAGAGGGAGATAATGCAAGTGCTGGATATCCAGGTATAAATTTGGTGGACCTGGCTAATTTGTTGAAGTCGATTGGCTGTACTGACGCAATTAATCTTGATGGGGGTGGGTCAACATCCATGGTCATTGGAAATCGCCTCACGGTCCGACCAGGTGATAATGGGGTAGAGCGTCCTGTTATTAGTGCATTATTAATCAAACAACGCTAGTTAGATTTCCTTTTGGTTAAGGCAGTACGTAAGCGGGCTGCCTGTTGTTGAAAGGCCATATTCTTTACCTCTAAACTATTGATGAACGGATTTTCCTCTAATTTGCCCATGACATTTTCCATCTCTTTTTCTGTGTCGTATAGCATTTGTTTGAATGGATTTTGATAATCTTTTTCTCTTGATTTTCTGATCTGCGTCATTATCCATTTTTGTGTCTGTTCTGCTTCATTAAGTAGTAAGAGTATTTTGTTCCGACTCAATTTATTTGCTGTGCTGTTTGTTAGTTGTAAAAGAACGGATAATGCATGATCAAGTTTGTCGACTGGATAGCGATTACTTTGTTGGTAATACCAATCATGAATTTGATCCCAGCTTTTAATTTTTCCATTACAAATATTCTTCTTCAACTGATCGAGTGCCTGCTCACGCAAAAGTTGGCCGCCCACATTAATCCAGGTTGTTGGTTTATCCTTAACTTTTAGACAACGACTTTTTAAGTAACTCAGCCAGTCATTACCGTTATGCTCCAGACCAAATAACTCTTTTACGCAGTAGTATCGAATCAATCGGTTGTAATTACGGTAGGCTGTAGATACTTTAGTTAAGCGGGCTGGTCTTCGGCTATTCTCTGCATCCTCTAGTATAATAGTGAGTTGTTCAACCGTATCAGGATCGTTTTGCAGCAAGGTCTGACCAATTATCCCAACAGGTTGATTCGATTTTGAACGATTTTTCTTCACATATGCTTTTCCCGTACAGGTTTCTAAGATTTTAATGCCCGCTAGCATCTCATTGATTGTATCTGGTGCGAGGTAATCGAACTCCAGATAAATTCTTTTATCCGTTCTCCCATCTCTGGCTAGGTACTTTTCGCTGTTACGTGCTAAGGCATAGAGATTATATTCAAACCAATAACCTGGCATGATCACCAGCTCATTTCTTTCAGTTCCATTGCTGATAAGGGAGAAAGGAAGTTTAATATTCAATTCGGACTGAAAATCTCCTTTGGCCAGTATGCTATACGACGCAAAGAAGGAATTATGCTTCAAGCTTACGCATAAGCCTGGCCAAAAACCTCGGCTAGCTACCAACTCGCCATCAGCAGCGCGGGAATTATGATTAGATCCAATGGTTGCTCCTGCAGCTAAATTACTTTGACCTTGTATGACTGCAGCACATAGAAATGAATTATTGTGGTGTTGTTCATGTCCAGGAAAAAGTAAGGAGTTTAAGACTTCGCAACAAGAGATGGTAGAGTTATCTCCTAGGTAGGAATTGATTAGTCGGGCCCCATACTTCAATTGGGAGTTAGTGCCCATTACAAAACGAACAGCTTTTACTCCATAAAAAATACGGCATCCGTATCCAACTATGCCGTTGACTAATTCACATCCCTCTCCAATTTGCGTGGACGCTTCAGCGGAGGAAAGGATTGTGATGTTCTTGAGCTTATTGGCTCCCTTGATGTAGGCATCCGTTCCAATCCAGGCGTCTTTGATGATAGCACAGTTTTTAATAACCGTTCTATCTCCTATTTTTCCATAATATCCTCTCTTTCGGTCAAACTTATCATCAGTAAACTCTTGTAATTTTTCTAATAGTTTTTCATTGTCTCTGTACTTTGACCAAATCCATGCATCAGCTGCCAGCATGCCATTGAATGGTAACACTTTTCTTCCGCCATTTTCATTGGCTAACTCCATCCATATTCTGACAGCGGGATCCTCACCAATTTTTACTACTCCATTTCCAAACTTTGCATGGTCGGTACTGGATAATTCCTGTATGTTGACAAGTAGTACGTCATTACCCGTAATGATATGGCTCATGAAACTGATCTGATCAATTACAACATTGTCCCCAATATCACAACTAATGATAGTACTATTATAAATGCCTACAGGCATTCGTAAGTTATTGAACTCATGAAAAAGAGCTTCGAGCTTACCAATTCTAATTTTTCCAAAAAAGCTACAACGTTTAACTAGTTTGGGATCAAATGTAGGGGCCACCTCAATGTTATTCCAATCGTCGGCACTATTGTCGTTACGAACCAGCGTCTGAATTTCTTTTGCAGTTAGTTTGCGGTAGGAGGTCTTGGATCGGTGTTGTCTATTGCGTAAATAATACTCATCTTTTCCCTTGGGAATAAAAGCAGGGTCTATAAATCCAAACCCCAGGGAGGAAAGGGGCTGTTTATTTATTTTATTCATAAGGTCGATTTAATGGTTTATTCCACGGTAACGGACTTGGCCAGGTTACGAGGTTTGTCTACATCACAACCTCTTTCTATGCCTATATAGTAAGCAAGTAGTTGTAAGGGAACTACTGTTAGCAAGGGGGCTAGCATCTCATCACAGACTGGTACTTTCATCACTGATTCACTTAGGGTCGTTGCAGTTTCATCTCCCTCCGAGATAACGGCTACGACCTTCCCTTTTCGTGCTTTAATTTCTTGCATGTTACTGATTACCTTTTCGTGATAGCTATCCCGGGTGGCGACAAACACCACCGGAAGTTGATCATCTACCAAGGCTATCGGACCGTGCTTCATTTCTGCTGCCGGGTAGCCCTCTGCATGGATATAAGAGATCTCTTTCAGTTTTAGTGCCCCTTCCAACGCAACGGGAAAGTTATACCCTCGGCCGAGATACAAAAAGTCCCGTGCCGTTCCATACTTTTTTGCAATGGATTGAATTCCGGTTGTATCATTAAGTATTTGCTGTACTTTTCCCGGGATCTCCTCCAGCTCACTCAATAAATAATTAATTCTTTCGGCAGGCATAGTTCCTTTTAACTGTGCAATTTTGAGGGCAATCATGCTTAGCACAGCTAATTGTGCGGTAAAGGCTTTGGTGGATGCTACACCTATCTCTGGGCCCGCATGTGTATAAGCGCCTGCATGACTAATGCGTGCTATTGAGGAGCCTACCACGTTTACTACCCCAAGTATAATGGCTCCTTTTGCTTTTGCATTTTCGATAGCAACCAACGTATCTGCGGTTTCTCCACTTTGGGAAATAGCAATAATTACATCACCGGGATGGATAATAGGATTTCTATATCGAAATTCCGAAGCATATTCTACCTCTACATTTATACGGCAGCATTCTTCAAAAATATACTCTGCGGTCAAGCCAGCATGCCAACTTGTTCCACAGGCAATCATAATAATACGATTGGCATTGCAGATTTCTTTCGCATATTGCTCAATGCCACTGAGTGTGATTTTATTTTTTTGTGCATCTAAACGCCCGCGCAAGCAGTCATATATCGTTTGCGGTTGTTCAAAAATTTCTTTGAGCATAAAGTGATCGAAACCGCCCTTCTCTATCGCTGCTAATTCAATATCTAGCTTTTGCACATAGGGGGTTAAAACTTCATTACCCAGATTTTTTAAGATCAGCTCATCCGGACGAATGATGGCTAATTCATAGTCATTTACATAAACCACTTCTTTGGTGTATTCGAGCATGGGTGAGGCATCAGAGCCTAAAAAGTGTTCTCCTTTCCCTACCCCTATTACAAGTGGACTTCCTTTTCGAGCGGCCAGAATAGTATCAGGAGCATCTTGTTCTATGAGTAGAATTACATAGGCGCCAGTAACACGCTTTAGTGCAATTCGTACTGCTTCCTCCAGCGAACAATGGTTGTTTTCTTTTATCTCATCTATAAAATTGAGTAACACTTCTGTGTCGGTATCACTTTTGAATTGATAGCCTTTTTGAAGTAGTTCCTGTTTTAGCTGGTTATAGTTTTCAATGATTCCATTGTGGATCATGGCTAGTTTTCCACTAGCGGAAAGGTGTGGGTGCGCATTTCGGTCGCTAGGTTCGCCGTGCGTGGCCCAACGTGTATGTCCTATACCTGTATTACCTGCAATATTCTTTCCAACCACATGTTCTTCCAGATCGGCAACCTTCCCCATTTTTTTAAAGACATGTAGTCTTTTATTATGCAATGCAATTCCTGCACTGTCATATCCGCGATATTCCAACCTTTTTAATCCCTTAACAACAATTGGGAAGGCATCACGATAACCTGTATAGCCAACAATTCCGCACATAAACGTTTATTTGTTGGCTCAAATATATTGGGAGACTTAATACAATTTGCAGAATTGTTTTCCTATAAAAGGTAACCCCTATTTATAAAAAAAATTAAAAAGTAAGATCAAATTAAAATATCTCTTAGTAAGAGATAAGCAGTACCAAAGTAAATGAGTAGGCCCGTTACGTCAACTAATGTTGCAATAAATGGAGTCGAAGAAGCAGCAGGATCTGCACCTAAACGTTTTAATAAAAGCGGGAGCATTGATCCCATGAGTGTTCCCCATAGCACAACACCGATCAATGCCATTCCTATGGCTAAACCAACTTGATAATAATGTTCCCCAAAAAGAGAGAGGAATTGATGTCCTCCGATTACTATTCCAAAACCAATTAATCCCAATGTAAGTCCCATGAACAATCCGGATTGTATTTCTCTTCTTGCAATTCTCCACCAATCTTTTACTGTAATTTCTCCCAGCGCCATTGCTTGAATAATGAGTGTGGCCGCTTGTGATCCACTATTGCCCCCACTTGAGATAATTAGCGGAATAAAAGTAGATAAAACCAGTACATGCTCTAGGGTTTTTTGAAAGCCTGACATGGCTGCAATGGTTAATGTTTCGCCAATGAAAAGAATCAACAACCAGATGATTCTCTTTTTGTATAACTTGAAAAGAGGGATATCTAGATATGGTTCTTCCAATGCTTCTGTACCTCCCATTTTTTGCATATCCTCACTGAACTCTTCACCCGCTACCCAGAGTATATCATCAATAGTAACTATTCCAAGTAGTTTATTACTTTGACTTACTACCGGCAAGGCTACCCGATTATTCATTTTAAATGTCTCACTGGCCGTTTCTTGATCGTCTTCAGGATGAAGTGCAATAACCCTGCCATCAATAAGTTCCTCTACTTTTTTGTCTGGGGCACTTAGGATAATATCACTGATGCGTATATCATCAATTAATTCGCCCTTTTCATTGATAACATAGATTACGTTGATAGTCTCACTGTCTTTGCCATACTTACGAATAGTTGCAAACACTTCCTCAACCGTGTTGCTGGCGTAAACATAAACATAGTCAGGTGTCATCAACCGACCGATACTATTTTCCGGATAGCCCAATAGGGATAATGTTACCTTCCTTTCTTCAGGATCCAGCAATTTTATGAGCTCGCGAACTACATTACTGGGCAATTCTTCCAAAAAGTCAGTGCGGTCGTCGGCAGGTAGCTCATTCAATAATAACGCCGTAGTATTGGCTGGTAATTTTCTGATGATACTTTTTTGGCTTGAAAGATCCAGGATTTTAAAAACACTAGCCGCCCGGTGTGTGGACATGCTAGCAACGATGGTGATATCCTCATCTGGATAAC
Source organism: uncultured Chitinophaga sp. (assembly GCA_964576375.1). Taxonomy (GTDB): domain Bacteria; phylum Bacteroidota; class Bacteroidia; order Chitinophagales; family Chitinophagaceae; genus JJ008. Next base: position 77,396 of record CAZNUR010000003.1, on the reverse strand, counting down.
GCTCTACTAATTCAGCAACCTCACTTATATTTTGATCATCCAAGAACGCATGCAGCTTTGCCACATCTTTTTCTGCTAGCATCGCCTCAAATTCAGCAGCTAAAACCGCCTGTGTTTGCTCTACGGACATCTTGGCAAAAGTACAAAGGAAAATGCGTACTTCGTGGTCAAGTATTCTTGTTATGATATTGCCTTGTCTTTTTATTGCCCCGTCTTCCACACATGGCAGAGGTGTATTTACTAGCGAATCACTTGCAGCGGGTGTAACCATTGAAATATCACCAGTGCTTGTGCTATCATCATCGGATCGGTTACTTGTCGATAAGACCCTTCTTCACGATTATATATTTGAATGGGGAGACGACCGATCCAGTGCGGCAGTTGCATTAGGATACCTTTCAATTTATAATCATGCATGTCCAAGCAATTGTGTTTATGAGATGGACTTTTTAGAAGGTATTATGCGAATTACAACTGTCATCCCTGTACAGCAGGGAGCCGAGTTGTTTATAAATTATCATGGTGATTTTGACAATTCTTCTCCATTATGGTTCCCAACTCAACTGGAATAAGGAATAGGGCAATACATAAAATAAAAAACCCCGCCTGAGGGCGGGGTTTATATTAAGTCTAAAAATTCTTAGAATTTAATTTGGGCTCTAAGTTCTCCGAGCGGGAAAGCCGCAGTACGGATGCTAACATAATAAACACCATTCAGCAAATTCTCCTCAGTGATTAGTACACCATCTACAAACAGGCGACCGCTGTAAGTGCCACAACTTGTGTTGGTTACAGTGGCACATCTAGTGATGCCAGATAGTGTGAACAGTTGAATAGGGTTAGCAGGGAATCCAGCAGGAGCCATTCCGTGAATTGACATACCAGGTATGGGTGCTGTTGCAACAGGACCACTAAGTCCAGACCAGCGGATTGTGTAAGACAATAATTTAGTAGCTGTGTTGTAGTGGATATCCATTGAGCCTAAGGCTGGCGATGGGCTGGGAGGGAAGTTTTGAGCACCTGTAAGTGGAACATCAACGCGACTATATTCTTTTCTAACAAAAAGATCGTCATCGCGATCGCAGGCTCCCAAGGATAATAAAAGGGTAGCAGCAACTAAAAAACGAGCAGTAGTTTGGAACAGTTTCATTGAAACAGATTTTCGTAAAAGTAATACAATTTTTTGATTGACCCCATTTTTGGGATTTTGGAAAGTAGGTTGGGGAAAACTAGCCCAATTTCTTTTTTAAATCTTGTAATTTAAGCAGGGCATCGAGGGGGGTTAGGTGCTCAATATCAAGTTCTTCAAGCTCTCGCTTGATTGTAAGAAGGGTTGTGTTATCGCTGTCGAAAATTGACAACTGAAGTTGAGGGGTAAGGGGTTTATGGGCTGCTTTTTGGGGTAGGGACTTAGCTTCAGAACGTCCACCTTCAAGCTCAGTAAGTTTTTTTGAAGCCAGGTCAAGTAAAGGGGTGGGCATTCCGGCCATTCTTGCCACATGTAATCCAAAACTGTGCAGAGATCCCCCGGGGGATAGCTTTCTTAAAAAAATCACCCGGTTTCCTGATTCCCTATAAGTAATATGAAAATTTCTAACACGGGAAAATTGTTCTTCCAGTTCATTTAATTCGTGGTAGTGTGTAGCAAAAAGTGTTTTTGGCTTTGAAGGCGATTCATGCAGATAAGCTGCAATACTCCATGCAATTGATACGCCGTCGTAGGTGGATGTGCCCCGTCCTATCTCATCTAAAATAACCAAGCTTTTTTCACTTAAATTATTAATGATAGAGGCCGTTTCGTTCATCTCAACCATAAAGGTAGATTCACCACCAGCCAGATTATCTGCTGCCCCAACCCTTGTAAATATTTTATCGGTAAGGGGTATGTTTGCTTGTTTGGCAGGTACATAGTGCCCCATATGAGCAAGCAGGCTAATCAATGCAGTTTGTCGAAGCAAGGCCGATTTACCACTCATATTAGGGCCTGTTAATATTAACAGTTGCTGGGTGCTTGGATCAAGCAATAAGTCGTTGCCAATGTAAGATTCTCCAGTTGGAAGACATCTTTCAATTACCGGATGACGGCCCTCTTCGATTTCAAGTTGTAAACCAGTATGTATGGTTGGTTTGCAGTAGTTGTATTGTGTTGCGTTGTAGACAAAACAGGAGATGCAATCCAGGTTCGCTATCGCATCTGCATTGGATTGTAACACGGGTACAATTGATTGCAGTCTTGTAATCAATTCCTCAAAGATGGTTAGTTCAAGTGTTCGTATTCGTTCCTCTGCACCTATGATCTTTTCTTCGTATTCTTTTAATTCTGGCGTAATGTAGCGCTCCGCGTTGGTCAGGGTTTGCTTTCGTATCCAATCGGAGGGGACTTTTTCTTTGTGGGCATGTGTTACTTCCAGGTAATAGCCAAAGACAGAGTTAAAGCCAATTTTCAGAGAAGAGATGCCGGTTCTTACAATTTCTCTTTCCTGCATCGCTTGTAAATATTGCTTTCCACTGGTAGCAAGTGAACGAAGTTGATCTAATTCGGTATTTACGCCTGCAGCAATAGCTTCTCCTTTTTGAATGAGGGCTGGAGGTTCGCTAATCAATGTTTTTTCTATATCTAGTATACTGCTTTCAAGCGGGGTGATTTGGTTGGCTATTTGCAGAAGCAAGGAAGGGGAGGTAGTTTTTAGTTGATCCTTTATTCTTTCAAGTTTTCTCAAATACCCCGCCAGTGCTCTTACCTCTCTGGGTCCAGTTTTTCGAAGGGATAATCTGGCGGCAAGTCGCTCTAAATCTCCACATCCCTCCAGCTCAACGCGTATACTACTACTTGAGGCAGCATTATTAATTAAAAACTCTACCGCATCCAGTCTTTCTTGAATAAGACTATGCTCAACCAACGGAAATAGCATCCAACGTTTCAGCCTTCGTCCTCCCATTGGAGTTTGTGTATGATCCAAGATGCTTAATAAAGTTGGATTTCCCTCACGCGTGGGTGTTAGTAATTCTAAGTTGCGGATAGTAAAACGATCCATCCATAAAAAGGACTGACGATCGATTCGCTGCATTCGTCCGATATGCTGTAGATGCGGGTGATCTGTTTCTTTGAGATAATGAAAAAGGGCACCGGCTGCAATACATCCCAGGGGGAGCTCCTCCACACCAAAACCCTTCAATGATTGAACCTGAAAATGTTTGAGTAAGATTTCTCTTGTGTATTTTTCATCAAAGATCCATTCATCCAGTGTGTAGGTATATGTTTTTAGCCCCAATTGTTCTTTGAGTCGATGCTGGTGTTGTCGCTGCACTACTAACTCTGCAGTGGGCAGGCCTTGAATTAATTTATCTGCAAAATCGCGGTCCCCTTCGGTGACATATAGTTCCCCCGTGGAGATATCTAAAAAAGCTAGCCCTAGTTTTTCTAGTGGGCCTACGTGAAGCGCCAAAAGAAAATTATTACTTCGTTGGTCGAGTATTTTATCGTTAGTAGTGGTGCCTGGCGTTAACATTTCTGTTACGCCTCTTTTTACGATTCCTTTAGCTTGTTTGGGATCCTCCAGTTGGTCACATACGGCTACACGATGCCCTGCTTTTACTAATTTATGTAGGTATGTGTCGAGGGAGTGGTGGGGAAAACCTGCTAGGGCGGCGTCGGCGGCGGCTCCATTATTTCTTTTTGTAAGTGTGATGCCAAGAATCTGTGAGGCAAGTACTGCATCCTGACCAAACGTTTCATAAAAATCACCCACACGAAACAATAGAATGGCATCCGGGTATTTTTGTTTAATAGCCCGGTGTTGTTGCATTAATGGTGTATCGTTAGAAGCACTTTTTGCCATAGCCACAGGTGAAGGGGACAAAAATAAGGAACCCTGCTTACCTTCGCCGCATGCGAAAATTACGCATGGACGAATTGGGCCGTAAAACAGTGGCGGAGGTCAAAGGGGCGAACAAGGTTCCTGTCATTGTTGTGTTGGAAAACATTAGAAGTGCCTATAATGTGGGAAGTGTCTTTAGAACGGCAGATGCCTTTTTATTGGAGGGGGTCTATTTAGTGGGATATACCGCCTTTCCTCCACACAAGGAAATTCGTAAAACTGCCTTGGGAGCAGAGGAGTCCGTAAGCTGGAAACATTTTAAAACAATGGCAGAGGCCATTGATTCTATTCGTCAGCTGGGTTATACACTTGTGGCAGCAGAGCAGACCGATAAAAGTATACCTCTTCATCGATGGCAGGAGCCCTCTTCTCCTGGGCTGGCATTGATCATGGGAAATGAAGTGACAGGGGTAGAGCAAAGTACGCTTGAGGTTTGCGACCAGGTACTGGAAATACCACAGCTTGGCATGAAACATTCACTCAATATTGCCACAGCTGCTGGTGTAATGTTGTGGGAAATTGTTAGAAAAAAAATTACTGAAAACGGATGAACATTGGCGTTATAAATTACTTTAAGCTCATTAAGTTTTCGCACACGGTCTTTGCCATGCCCTTTGCATTTATTGGTTTTTTCCTTGGAGTCAAGACTCTTTCTCCAATCGTATCGCTCGAAGAGATACGGTTCGAGGGAACTCGCTTATTTATACTCGTAATTGCTTGCATGGTTTTTGCCAGAAGTGCAGCCATGGCATTCAATCGTTATTTGGATCGTTATTTTGATGCGCTAAATCCTCGTACCGCTCAGCGAGAAATTCCTGTTGGACTAATCAAGCCGCAGCAAGCCCTTGGATTTACAGTGGGGATGTCGTTACTTTTTGTATGCTGCGCCTGGTTCATTAATACGATTTGCTTTTTTCTTTCTCCACTGGCCCTGCTAATTATTCTTGGATATAGTTACACAAAACGATTCACACCACTTTGTCATATTGTGCTGGGTGCCGGACTTTCTTTGGCTCCAATTGGCGCGTACTTAGCAGTTACCAGTCAGTTTGCTGTGGTTCCTTTATTTTTTTCGTTTGCCGTATTAACCTGGGTCAGTGGATTTGATATCATTTATTCATTGCAAGACGAAACCTTTGATCGTTCTCAAAACCTTTATTCAATACCAGTCTGGCTGGGAACTAAAAAGGCTTTAGGAGTTTCGAGGGCACTTCATGGAGCCAGCTTTATTCTCATTGTACTAGCAGGCTGGTATGGTCCATTTGGATGGATGTACTGGTTGGGGGCTCTTACATATGGAGGACTGCTGATTTATCAACAGCGTTTAGTGAGTCCCCATGATCTTAGTAGGGTTAATTTAGCCTTCATGACCGTAAATGGAATAGCCTCAATTCTGTTCTCATTTTTTGTAATTGCAGACCTTTATTTCCAATGATATGGGAAGAATAATGGCAATAGATGTGGGTGGAAAGAGAACGGGAATTGCTGTTACAGATCCTTTGCAAATCATTGCCACCGGGCTAGGAACTATTGACGCGCACACGCTAGTTGATTTTATAAAGAATTACATTAAAACGGAACAGGTAGATCGGTTTGTAGTGGGGTGGCCAACCAACTGGGATGATTCTCCCACCCATGGAACTCCGCATGCGGCCAAAGCAATCCAACTACTTCAAAAGAATTTTCCCACTATCCCCGTTGAAAAAGTCGATGAGCGATATACCTCAAAAATGGCAAAAGATGCATTACTTGAAATGGGGTTAAAGAAGAAAGATCGGCGGGACAAAAAATTAGTGGACGAAGTGGCCGCTACCATCTTATTACAGGAATACCTCCGTTCTGTCCAGGGGTCGTAACTTTGTGGTATGATTCTTCCCATTATAGCCTACGGACATCCCGTGTTAAGAGAGGTTGCAAAGCCGATCGAGCAAGGACAGCTAGATTTAGTACCCTTCATTGCTTCCCTGTGGGAAACAATGTACGCTAGTAATGGAGTTGGACTTGCCGCCCCCCAGGTTAATCATTCCATCCGTGTGTTTACTGTAGATACGTTGCAATTATTTAATTCAATGGACCCCAATGAACGAGCTAATTATCCCGATGCTCCTGGTATCAAAGCTGTATTTATCAATGCTACTATACTGGATCAAACTGGCGAACCATGGGGTTACAGTGAGGGTTGCTTAAGCATTCCTAAGATTCATGAAGAAGTGTTTCGTCCCGATACTATTCGCTTGCGTTATACCACTGAGCAATGGGAAGTAAAAGAAGAAGTTTTTAGCGGGATAACAGCCCGTGTGATCCAACATGAATATGATCACCTGGAGGGAAAGTTATTTATTGATCATCTTGCTCCGTTGAAGCGTAAACTTCTCAAGGGTAAACTCACCGACATAACCAAAGGAAAGGTAGCGGTTGATTATAAGATGAAATTTCCTGTATGAGTCGGTTTTTCCTAGCCCTCCTCTTATTGTTTTTTACTACTGCCCAAGGCCAATCAGTGAATGCTGATAGTTTGGATGCCGCACGATTGAGGCAACTCATTAGCCTTTCAGAGGTGGTTTTGCGCAGTAACCTTGATGTGGATCGATTTATCCAGCAAGTGCGCGATGATACTACTTTTTACAAGGCATTTCGTAATCTCCGTGTGTTGGAGTTTACGTCAAGCAACGATATTCTCTTGCGGGATAAAAAAGCGGCTCCCTTGGCAAGAATGATCAGCAAAACAAAGCAAGTCAGAGAAGCTGGATGCAGGAATACAACGGTATTAGAGGAGAAAGTGCAGGGTAATTTTTATAAATCAGACCGGTCTTATCGGTATTATACTGCGGCTTTATACGCATCATTGTTTTTTGCCCCTGGTAAAATTTGTGGGGAAACAAATATTGTACGGGACCGAAATTTTCAAGCTCGCTCCGCTAAGGGTATGGCGCGTCATCGAGAGCAGTTGAAAATGCTTCTTTTTAATCCGGGGAAGAAAATACCAGGGGTCCCCTTTGTCGGGGACAAAGTGGATGTTTTTAGTTCTGATCGGCGTGCACTCTATAATTATGCAATTGACCGTGTAATGTATCGAGGGGAAGACTGTTATTTATTTTCTATCGAAGCTAAACCAAACCTTAGCGGTGGTCAACGTGATAAAATAGTAATTGACAACATGACCACTTGGTTTAGTGTACGCACAGGAGAAGTATTAGCCAGAAATTATGCAATGAGTTACCGGACCGGATTTTATGATTTTGATGTACAGATTGAAGCGGAGCTCATGCGTTACAAAAACTGGATAGTGCCATCCGTACTTCGTTATGTGGGGAATTGGGATATTCCTTTTAAAGACCGTGAGCGCGGTATTTTTACAGCCACGCTGTATGACTTTCGCTAAGTGATTATTTTTTGTAAGTACTAGCGTAGGTCCGCCATTTTTGAATTACCTCCTCCATATCTTTCGGGAGAGGGCACTCAAAATCAATAGAAAGTCCGGTGGCAGGGTGGATAAACCCGAGCGTGCGTGCGTGTAAGGCTTGTCTTTGGCAAATACTAAAGCAATTATCTACAAATTGTTTGTAGCGTGCATAAACAGTTCCTTTTACTATTTTATCACCCCCGTAGAAGTCGTCATTGAATAGGGGATGACCCAGGTATTTCATATGCACACGAATTTGATGAGTTCGTCCTGTTTCTAATTTGCATCGAATCAAGGTTACATAGCCAAATCGCTCAATAACTTCATAGTGTGTAATAGCTTCCTTTCCATGATCACCGTCAGGATAAGCTTCAAATAGTTTTCGGAATCGTAAATGTCTTCCTACATGTGCCCGAATCGTTCCATTATTTTCCTGTACATCACCCCACACTAACGCGATATATTCTCGTTTAACCGTGTGATCAAAAAACTGTTTGGCTAGTTGACGCATGGCCAAATCTGTTTTGGCAAGTACCAATAGTCCGCTGGTGTTTTTGTCAATTCGGTGAACCATTCCAAAGCGTGGTAATGTCTCCTCTGATAGAGATGGATTTTGTTGTTGCAAATACCACGCTACCCCATTCAGTAAAGTGCCTGTATAGTTACCGCTACCCGGGTGTACAACCATACCCGCTGGTTTATTTATGATCATTACTTCCTTGTCCTCGTAGAAAATAGATAATTCCATCTCTTCTGGCAAAATGGCTGTTTGCTCGGGACTGATATCGGAGAAGATTATAATTTGATCCAGCGGTTTGATTTTATAATTGGATTTGATAGGCTGACCATTTACTTGCACCATGCCTAAATTCATGGCTTGTTGTAATTTATTTCGACTGGCTCCCTCTATTCGGCTGGCAAGAAATTTATCAATTCGTATTGACTCCTGCCCTTTATTTACTTGCAATTGAAATCTTTCATATAGCTCATCGCTCAAATCTTGGGTTTGTATGGGTAGCTCCTGGCTCATTTTTACAAAGGTAAAGCTTCGGAGTTTGTGGGTACCTTTGTGCAAATGAGCAATCAGGTACATTTTCGGGATTTGGGACTTGCGGCCTACCAACCTGTCTGGGATTTACAGGAGCAGTTGTTAAAAGAAAATTTAGAGCGAAAGTCTAAAGGAGAAAAAGGTGTTCATCACTTGTTATTTGTAGAACATCCTCCTGTATATACTTTAGGCAAAAGCGGTAAACGAGAACATGTATTGATTGGAGAACAGGAAATGATGGAGCGGGAAATTGATTTTTTTCATACTAACAGGGGAGGGGATATTACCTATCACGGCCCTGGTCAGTTGGTGGGCTATCCGATTCTGGATCTCGAGCAATTTTATACGGACATAGGTAGATACCTCCGCGAACTCGAGGAGGTGATAATCCTGACTCTTGCCCATTATGGACTTAAAGGTGAACGGTCAAAGGGTGAGACAGGAGTTTGGCTAGATCCAACTGTTCCCGGGAAAGCTCGAAAGATTTGTGCAATGGGAGTGCGCTGTAGTCGTTGGGTCACCATGCATGGATTTGCTTTAAATGTGTGTAATGATCTATCCTACTTTAATCACATTGTGCCATGTGGAATCCCAGATAAATCCGTTACATCATTGCAGCATGAACTGCAACATTCTCTAGATCTTACTACTGTAAAAAAAATTGTACAGTCTAATTTTCAGCAAGTTTTTGGTGTAGAATGGGCTTGAGTAATACGCTATGATCGATCCAAGTACAATTTGTGTTTTTCAATAAGACGACTATCCTCGTATAGCTCGAATAAAAACCAGCCACCGTGTAAGAAGTTTGTTTTGTCTACTTGAAATGCAGGTGCGGGTAGATTTTTTAATTCGAAAAGAAAACGCTTGTCGGCTTCAAAAAATTTGATTCTGTACCGCGAAAGTCGAGTTCTGTTTGGAACCTGTATTCGAATATTCCCATCGGGGTGAGTAAATACAAATAAGGAGGGAGCATAAGCGTTGGGGTCATCCTTTGTGGTTACTGCCGTGGGTATTTTAGCTGAATCTCCCAGACGGATATTTTGTAATCTGTATACAACAGGTTCAGCTCTTTTTATAGCCGGAATTGAATTGGAGGTGGTGGAAGGGTAGGCGGGGGTCAGTTCTTCTGTATTTTTTTCAATTTCATTTGTTTTGACTTCATTTTTTTGAAGAGTACTTTGCGCTACGGGTTCCAACAATTTAGTAATAGGGGTAGTGGCAGGTTGTGTGGCTGGTAAGATTTTCTCATCCTTAGTTTTTGTGGGTATGGAGACTTGTGCCAAGGTACCCACTGCGGGAGGGGTAGTTACAATAACTTCACGAGTCGGTTGTTTTGCTGCCGTAAATAGATAGCGACCATTCTCCAATTGTATATACAACCGGTAGAACATATGGTCATTGATGGCTTTTGCATCTGCGTATCCGTTTTGTTTAGCAGTGGGATCAGGAACCGTTAAAATGCTTTTATAACCACGAATGCTATCAAATGAGCGCTGAATGGTTATTTGCGCCGTATAGGAGTAGTTATTCACCCAGCTAATTACATAGCGGTTACCCCCAATATCCTTTACGCTGAATTGAGGAAGTGTGTCCTGTGCATTAATGTTGAGGAATAAGCCAGGTAGAAGCCATGCCGGTAATAAGAAAACAATAAGTTGGCGAATTGCAGTCATGATAGATACAATTACAAAGATAGTGCTCACCCAACTCCATTGGAAAAGCATAAGGTTCCTTTTTCAAGTGATTCATTTCCTTGTAAGCCTCCGCTGTGGATCAGTAATAACCGGCTTCCTTTTTTGAAAAAATTATTTGCTGCAAGTTGCTCCACGGCATAGAACAGTTTAGAAGTGTAAACGATGTCTGTTGGTATTTTTGTGGAATCAAAAAGCTGGTTCATATATTCCAATAATTGGGTAGGGTGTTTTGCATAACCGCCCCACTCAAAGCCCTCTAACATGCTCCAAGGGCATGAGTCCTCCGTTAACAAACTGCGTACTTCTTTTTCCAGCGCTTCCTTTCCTTTTACTACAGGTATTCCGAGCAGTGCAGTATTTTTTAGTGAATGCGCTAATCCGGCTAACATCGTGCCGGTCCCTACTGCTGCAAGTACATGTGTAAAGTCCTCTTCGTTAAATAAGTTGGTAATGGTTGAAGCTCCTTTTGCTCCCAGTATGCCGTATCCTCCCTCTGGAATGACATAGTTTGTGGTTTGGGTCTCTACCTCCCTTCTTTGGGTTGCATATGCATCTCTGGAAAGAAATTGTAATTCCATTCCAAACGTCAAAGCTGATTTCAATGTATGAGAAAGCGCTGCAGGTTTTTCCCCCCTCACATACCCCACCGATTTTAACCCCATTTTTTTGCAAGCCGCGGCAGCGGCAACTAGATGGTTAGACCAAGGACCTCCGTAGGTTACTATCGTCTTTTTATTTGTTTTTAAAGCCTCATCGAGGTAAAAGCGAAGTTTAAACCATTTGTTTCCTGATACTACCGGATCGCATTTATCCAGCCTCAGTACGTACGCCATTATATCTTTCTCTTTGAAGATCGGGCGAATAACTGGATCAATTGTGATAAAATCAGCGTTATAGAACTGCATGGGGTATTGCCGAAAATACGTGTAATTTTGCCGCGCTAAATCTACCCTATGAAACCAACCTTGGTAATCCTTGCTGCAGGCATGGCCTCCCGCTATGGAAGTATGAAACAGGTCCAGTCTTTTGGTCCTGCTGGTGAAACCATTATGGATTACTCAATCTTTGATGCTATCCGAGCTGGTTTTGGAAAAGTAGTATTCATTATTCGTGCCCAGTATGCTTCGCAGTTTCAATCCATATTTGAGCCTAAGTTAAAGGGCTTGATCAAAACGGAATATGTGTTTCAAGAATTGGATTCGTTTACACAAGGCTATATATTCCCTGCTGATCGCTCTAAGCCTTGGGGCACAGCCCATGCAGTTCTTTGTGCCAGAGATGTGGTGAAAGAGCCATTTGCAGTAATTAATGCTGATGATTTCTATGGTCGCAATGCCTTTGAGCAAGCTGTTCGTTTTTTGCAGGTTGATTGTAATGAACATACTTATGGAATTGTGGGGTATGATCTTACTGCTACGCTTTCTGAGCATGGCACGGTCAACCGAGGAGTATGTCAGTTAAATAATGCAGGTGATTTAGCCAGCATAACGGAGCGTATCAATATAGCTCGTGTAAATGGCGTTATTACCTGTCAAGACGGTTTAATTCCAGACACGCTTGGGGAAGACACAAAAGTATCCATGAACTTTTGGTGCTTTGCTACTACATTTTTTGATATAACCGCAACCCAGTTTGCAAGCTTTTTACAGCATGCTGGACAGGAATTGAAATCGGAGTTTTTTATTCCGTTGGTTGCCGATCAGTTTATACAGCAGGGAGGTAAGGTAAAAATTGTACCCACACAGTCCTCTTGGTTCGGGGTTACCTACAAAGAGGATGCTCCATTTGTTCAGGAAAGTCTTGAGCGTTTAATTACTGCAGGAGAGTATCCGAATAAACTTTGGAATTAGTTCACCTTTACCATGTAAACGTAGTCTTGTACTTTTCGAACTTGCTCAGTACGGTCAAGTCCATTTAATAACGAACGGGATGGTATGCGGATGGTAGGGCTATCTTTTTCTTTTCTCAATGTTTCAATCACATCAAAGATGTATTTGCTTTGTACGGCAAAGGCAAAACCTTGGGTGTTGGTTTGACGCCCATTCAGAATTCCAATGACTTCGCCTTTTCTATTTAGAATAGGACTTCCGCTGTTACCACGGTTGGCATTAATTTCTATTTGGCAGCTGAGTGTATCACCATTGAATCCAGTTCTTGCGCTCAAGTAACCTTGGCTATATACTACTTCGTTTCTGGGATAACCTAACGTAAAAATAGGCTCGGCTATTTTTGCAGTTTGCTTGCTGAGTCCATAGGGAAGGCTGGTATATGGTTTGAAGTTTTCGTCCTCAATTTTTAATATAGCTATATCCCTTTCTACATCTTGAAAAACTACATTAACAAGATACTCTCCACGATTATTTTGAATGGCAATTTGTTTTGCGTCTTCCACCACGTGTGCATTGGTCACCAGATAGCCGCGCGCATCAATAATAAAACCGGTACCTCCAGTAGTGAATGGGATATCCTGTGGTACAGAAGTGGCTTTATTTTTTATTCGATCAATTTCTTTGGCTTGTTTTCTTGTCTTGTCCTCTAGCTGGCTAAACTTTTTATTTAGCTCTTCGAATTGCGAGCGTGGAGATGCTGGCGCAATAATCCAAACCAATGAGGAAATTACCAGGGTGGTGATTACGGCAATCGAAGCAGCAATGGCACTCACTCTCTTATATCTATTCCAGAGGTAGATAACTTTTGCTTTCCCTTGTAAGCGAGCTGAATTGATTTGTCCTTGCTCGGCTAGGTCAACATGTATTTCATTGAGAAGTGATTTGAATCGTTTCCATTCTCCAAAGCGATTCATTTTTTGAAGGAAAAAAGTATGTTCAACAACTAGTTGGTCTACTTCTGCATTGGTTTTGCGCAACTGTTCAAACTGCACGCGTTCGTCTGGGTGCATTTCACCCTTGATATATCTTTCAACTGCATCCAATAGCCTCAAATCATCCATGGGTATTGCTGTTTTTATATTCAGAGAAAAAAAGTTTTTTTAACCGCATCAGACATTTATACTTCTGGTTTTTTGCATTATCCGAATTGGTGTAGCCAAATTGAAGCGCAATGTCTTGCATGTTCATTTTTCTTAAATAGTAGGCTTCCAAAAGACTTTTGCATGGTTCTCCCAGACGTTGGATGGCCTGACTCATTAATTCAAATTCCGCATCTCTTTTCTCGTGAATAGCAATTTCCTCGTCAACCGGCACGGTGGTTTCAAGATCTATCTCTTGAGTAAAAAGTCGATTATTTTGTTGTAATCGCTTTAACCACAATCGTTTACTCACAGAATAGAGGTAGGTTTTTAACTGGCAATTCAGTTCAAATGAACCTGTTCTGACCTTTTCATAAAGCACAACCATGGCTTCTTGAAAAATGTCCCGGGCATCATCTGAAGAGCCATTGTTATTGACAATCAGTGACTGTATCATATTAAAGTGGTCTTTGTAGATCCCTTCTATGATTTTTCGGTCGCCTGCTGCCAAACCCTTTAAAAGTCCAACCTCCTGAAGTTCGCTATTCACTATCCTCGATTGTTTAATACGGAATTTTAAAAATAGTAACCCGAACTGGTTTCTAAAAAAAAATCATAGTCAATGGGTTACCTTTTGCAAAAAAGGGTATAAATTCGCGAAATATTTCACAAAACAAAAAAAACAAAAGCAATGAAAAAGTTTTTTGCAATTGCCTTCATCGCTGCTACTTTGGTAGCATGTAATGGTGGTGGAGAAGCTACTCCTGCTGCTGACACAACTGCTGCAACTGTTGACACAACTGCTGCTGTAGTTGACACAACTGCTGCTGCTGACACAACAGCTCCTGCTGCTGACACAACAGCTAAGTAATTCAAGTGCAAGTAATTGCCGAAGGCCGTTCCCCCGGGAACGGCTTTCTTTTTTCATTCAAATTTATCCATGCACACTTTTCAAGCGCTAGGACTGAGCGCCCCCCTTTTGCAGTCTATTCAGAAACTTGGGTTTACAGAACCCACGCCCATACAGCAAAAGGCAATTCCCATTCTTTTACAAGGAACACGTGATTTTATTGGTTTAGCACAAACAGGTACCGGTAAAACGGCTGCCTTTGGACTTCCATTACTTGATTTGTTGGACAGGTCACGAACAAATCCGCAGGCATTGGTAATTTGCCCCACTCGTGAGCTATGTCTTCAGATTACCTCAGATATTAAAAAATTTCAAGGCATTACCGGGCAGGTGCTGGTAACCCCTGTATACGGAGGAGCCTCTATTGGGGCACAGGTGAAGGACCTTAAGCGAGGTACCCACGTGGTCGTGGCTACCCCTGGTCGGCTGATTGATTTGATAGAAAGAAAAGCTATTCGGCTCGATCAAATAGAGTATGTGGTATTGGATGAGGCTGACGAAATGCTCAACATGGGATTTCAGGAAGATATCGAGTTTATCCTTCAGAATACACCAAAAAGGGAAAGCACCTGGTTATTCAGTGCAACTATGCCTACTGAAATCAGACAAGTTAGCAAGCGTTACATGCATGAGCCTACCGAAGTAACTATCGGTAAAATGAACGCCGCAAACGTAAATATTGATCACCAGTATTATCAGTGTCAGCACCCTTACCGCTATGAGGTCTTGAAGCGGATCATTGATTTTAACCCTGATATTTTTGGAATTGTCTTTGCTCGCACCAAAGCAGATGCACAGGAAATTGCAGAAAAACTCACCCGCGAGGGCTATGACATAGATGCTATCCATGGGGATCTAACCCAAGCACAGCGTGACCGTGTGATGGGTGCATTTAGAACGCGAAATATTCGATTGCTAGTTGCCACAGATGTTGCTGCAAGAGGTATTGATGTGCAGGGTATCACGCACGTTATTAATTACGAATTGCCTGACGATACAGAAGTTTATACGCATCGTAGCGGTAGAACAGGACGAGCTGGCAAGAGTGGTTTATGCGTCTCCATTGTGACACCCCGTGAAGCCTACCGGTTGAAGCAGATAGAAAAATTGATCCAGACGCGTTTTCATCGCATGGATATTCCTAGTGGAAAAGACGTTTGTAGAAAACAGTTTTTCCATTTCACCGACAGGTTGTTAAAAGCAGATATCAGTCATGGGGAGTACGAAACCTATATTCCTATGCTCGCTGAAAAATTTTCAGCGGTTAGTAAAGAGGAAATTTTACAGCGCGTGGCTGCCTTGGAGTTTGATCGCTTTTTACGGTATTACGAGAATGCAGCTGATCTGAACCTTAGACAGCAATCTACGGATGCTAGAGTAGGAAAGAAAAGGAAGCAGGAACAAGGTTCGGTGCCACAAGGCGACGCTTCTTACCAACGGTTGTTTATCAACCTGGGAACAAAAGACGGTTTTTATAAAGCCAGCTTTTTACAGTTTCTTTTGGATATGAGCGAACAAAGAAAAGATGTTTTGGGAAAAATTGATTTACGCGAGATGAATAGTTGGGTTGAGGTGGATTCCAGGGTAGCTGGAAAGTTTATTAAGGCTATTGATGGAAAAAATTTCAAGGGACGCCGCATTAGAATGAATGATGCTAATTCTGGTGGTCGCGGAGGAAATTCCCGACAGGGGCAATAACCATATTGACTCATTTTATAATTCTATCTTTACCACCTGTCTATTGTAAAGATGAATCCGAATTTCAATCTTGAAAATATTCTTTCGAAGAAGCCGCTTATAATTAGTGGCCCATGCAGTGCTGAAACAAGAGAACAGTTATTGGATACTGCCGTCCAATTAAAGGGAACCGGTCGGGTAGATATTTTACGGGCAGGCATCTGGAAACCACGCACTAAGCCAGGAATGTTTGAAGGGGTAGGTAGTAAAGGCCTTCCTTGGTTACAGGAGGCTTCTACACTTACTGGATTGCCTACCACTGTGGAGGTAGCTACTGCTAAGCAAGTAGAGGAAGCGCTCCGTTTTCAAGTTTCTATTCTTTGGATAGGAGCTAGAACCACTGTAAACCCCTTTAGCGTACAAGAGGTGGCGGATGCTTTACGAGGAGTGGATATCCCTGTGCTAATAAAAAATCCAATTAACCCTGATTTGGAGTTATGGAGTGGAGCGGTTGAACGAATCAGTCGTGCAGGAATTTCTACAATTGGTTTGATACACCGCGGTTTCAGCACTTTTGGAGAAACAGGATATAGAAATGCACCACTTTGGCATTTGGCCGTGGAGATGAAACTCAGGCATCCTTCATTACTCTTTATCACCGATCCCTCACACATTTGTGGAAGACGTGATATTATACCTGAGGTAATTCAACGAGCTATTGATTTAGATAGTGATGGTTTGATGATTGAAAGTCATCGTGATCCTGCCAATGCCTGGAGTGATGCAGCTCAGCAGGTAACGCCAACAGCGTTGTTAGCTATACTCGAGCAGATCATCTGGCGAAAAGAAGATGTTAATTCACCTGACTACCAAGCAGCACTCGATACTTTGCGCCAGGAGATTAACCAATATGACGAAGAATTATTGCAGCTTTTATCTCGTCGGATGAAGGTGGCTGAGAAAATTGCACAGTATAAAAAGGAAAATCAAATTACAATCCTGCAGCCTGGTCGTTGGCAGGAAATTACACGTCGTGTATTATTAAAATCTGAGGAGTTGGGCTTGAGTCAGGAATTTCTCACACAATTTCTTGATGCAATTCATATGGAAAGTATTGCTCATCAAAAGCGCATATTAGATGCTGCAAAAAAGTAAGCTGATGAAACAAAAGAAATTCCGAATTGCTGCTGCTGAAACCACTTGTTATTTTTCTTCCCGCTTTTCCTTATTAAAGAAATTGGTTCCGATTGATCGCGCTGTTTTACTAACGGACCAACATGTATATAAGTCTCACGCTTCGTTATTTAAAGGTTGGAATACGATTGTATTAAAGGCAGGTGAGTCTTATAAAATCCAGCCAACTGTTGACGCCGTCATCGAACAGTTGACTAATCTTAATGCTGATCGCCAAACTTGGTTGATCGGTGTGGGGGGAGGAGTTATAACAGACCTTACCGGTTATATTGGCGCCATCTACATGCGAGGGATCAAGGTGGGATTAGTACCCACTACGTTACTGGCCATGGTGGATGCTGCAGTAGGAGGAAAAAATGGAATTGATCATGGCAACTATAAAAATTTAGTGGGGACCATCAGACAGCCCTCTTTTCTATTATATGACACGCAATTTTTAAAAACACTTCCTGAGAAGGAATGGAAAAATGGTTTTGCTGAGATTATTAAGCATGCTGTTTGTTTCAAGCCATTCTTGTTTCGTGAACTTGAGAAAAACAGTTTGTCTTATTATCAAAAAAATAAACGAGCAATAGAGAGTCTGATTGAAAAAAACGTCTTGCTTAAATTAACTGTTGTCCAAAAAGATGAAACAGAGCAGGATCTACGTAGTGTGTTGAATTTTGGGCATACGCTTGGTCATGCGATCGAAATGGTATATGAAGTTTCTCATGGTGAGGCTATTTCATTAGGCATGGTTGCAGCAGCAAAACTTTCATTTAAAATAAATGGGTTTACAGATTTCACTCGATTACAACATTTATTGGCGCAATATGGTTTGCCCACAGCGGCTAACTATGACTTTTCCAAATTGATGCGCGTGATGGAAATGGACAAGAAAAAGACAGGGAAAAAGGTACGTTATATTTTATTGGAACAGATTGGTAAAGCGCGTCCACAATTGTTGACTTTTTCAACTGTGAAGAACATGCTAAATCGATTGTCTTGATTGCTACTATCTCCTCTTCCGTACTTCGGGGGTCGGTTAAAGCACCTCGTTCCAAAAGTGTCATGCAGCGGGCTTGTGCAGCAGCATTATTAGCGCAGGGGGATAGTTATTTGCTTGATCCCGGTACTGCTGAGGATGATCAGGCTGCAATTACAGTGATAGAGTCATTGGGGGCTTCTATAAAAAAAATGGAGGATGGATCGCTTTTGGTATCCAGCCAAGGTATCAAGTTCGATACGCCCATTCGTATTCATTGTGGTGAATCAGGATTGAGTTTGCGAATGTTTGTACCGATTGCAGCCTTGGCTTCTACCTCTATAAAGGTGAATGGTCGAGGCAGTCTGTTGAAGAGGCCGCAGCACTTTTTTGAGGAAGTGCTTCCTCAACTGGATGTAGCGATCAGCAGCGATCATGGATTTCTTCCCATCAACTTGAAAGGCCCGCTTGTTCCCAAAACAATTACTGTCGATGGTTCACTCAGTTCGCAATTCTTGACTGGTTTATTAATGGCCTATGCCGGTGCAGGTTCAACGAATGCTTCGATTCATGTAAATGGGTTGGTGAGCCGACCTTATATTGATCTGACTTTATCTGTTATGGAACAGTTTGGATTACCTGTTCCTCATAACTATAACTACCAAACATTTACATTTAAAAAGAATGAATCCAGGGTCAAACCTGCTGCAAGATCGTATCAAATTGAGGGTGACTGGAGTGGGGCTGCTTTCCTTTTAGTTGCCGCCGCATTAACTGGCGAGGTTACTATCGAGGGAATTAACCCAACCTCTTTTCAAGCCGATCGACAAATTCTATCCTTGGCCAGGCTTGCTGAGATTAACATGACTCTATTTGATAATTCTTTATTGATAAAGCAGTCTGCCGTAAAGGCTTTTGAGTTTGATGCAACAGATTGTCCTGATCTGTTTCCTCCGCTGACCGCACTGGCTGTTTTTGCAGCGGGTACCAGTCGGATAAAAGGAGTGAATCGATTAACACATAAAGAGAGTAATCGTGGAGTAGCATTGGTGCAAGAGTTCTCTAAACTGGGAGCCGCGCTAGAAATTGAAAATGATTATTTAGTAATCAATGGGCAAGATCAACTTTTAGGAGGACATGTATCATCTCATCATGATCATCGTATAGCCATGGCACTAGCTGTGGCAGGGTTGCGATCTATGAATCCGGTAGTGATTGAAAATGCCGAGGCGGTCGGTAAATCCTATCCTACATTTTACTTACATCTGCAAAGTCTCGGCGCCTCCGTATCTTTATACTCACACTAAAGCTGAGATTTTGAATTCATTTGGAAGAATATTTCGTGTTCAAATTTTTGGTGAGTCGCACGGCGAGGTTGTAGGAATATTGATTGATGGATGTCCTGCAGGTGTTCCATTGAGTCCCGAACTTTTTCAAGAGGATTTGATGCGTAGAAGGGGAGGCATGCAAAAAGGAACTACTCCCCGGGCCGAAGATGATATACCCTTGCTTAAAACAGGCGTATTTGCTGGCAAAACAACCGGTGCTCCACTTGTTATTCAGTTTGAAAATAAAAACACGCGTAGCGCTGATTATGAAAAAATCAGAGAAATCCCACGTCCGGGGCATGCGGATTTTGTAGCACATCAAAAATTTGGCGGGCATGAAGATTATAGGGGAGGGGGACATTTTAGTGGCAGATTAACGGCATGTTTAGTGGCTGCGGGTGTGGTAGCAAAACAACTAGTTGGATCCATTGTAATTACAGCCACCATCCAAGAAGTTGGAGGGGAGACGTCCATTGAAAAAGGAATTGAAAAAGCAATTGCTCAACAAGACAGTGTAGGTGGAATAATCGAATGTGTTGTAAATGGATTACCCATTGGTTTGGGCGAACCCTTTTTTGATTCCGTTGAGTCCTCATTGGCTCATGCTGTTTTTTCTATACCAGCAGTACGGGGTATTGAATTTGGAACTGGTTTTGCTGCAGCGCGTATGTATGGAAGCGAACACAATGATAGTATTGTGGCAACTGATGGGACCACTGCAACCAATCATGCAGGTGGAGTGGTAGGTGGGCTTACCAATGGAAACGAACTTAAGTTCCGGGTAGCTATTAAACCCACTTCGTCTACCCCGCAGCAGCAAAAGAGTTTAAATACCACAACGGGCGAACAAGAAGTTTTTGCTGTTAAGGGACGTCACGATCTTTGTATTGCGCTTCGTGTTCCTGTTGTGGTAGAAGCGGTCACGGCAATTGTACTTGCTGATTTTCTTATGTTAGAGCAAAAGATTAGTCGTACTAAAATTTAACTCCGGTAGCAGCTAATTCTTTAAAAGATAGGTTGAGTACGCCGTAATGTTGCGGATTGGGTAAGCTGTAATGCCACCACTCGGTTTCCAAGGATTTAAACCCAAAGTACTCCATGACTCCCCTTAGTATTTTTCTATTCTCCAATGCTGATGTTTTCAACATTGGGTAATCATGATGCGCTGCCAAGGTGAAGTCGTCAAAACCTGTGCCCATGTCAACCTCTGCTCCTGTACTCTTCTCAATTAAAGTCAGATCAATGGCTATTCCACGATTATGTCCGCTGCCCTTGCTTGGGTTTGCTACATAGCGTTCGTCCTTAATCAAATTCCAGAAACGGACTGTTACGGAATAGGGTCGGTAGGCATCAAAAACTTTTAATTGAAATCCTCGTTTTGAGAGGGAATCGCTTACAGCAACAAGGGCTAAAGCCGCTTGTTGACGTAGATAACAAACCTTGGTCCTGGATGGATACATCCTTTTACCTGTGAAATTGGTCGGTGTTGCATACTTCAAGTCTACCACCAGCGATGGGATCAAGGAGTTCAATTCAACCATCCGCTTAGAGGGGTTTGCCTTTACATCTCTTTTATAGGCAGTCTTGTTTTGCACTATAAGGGCACCCTGATCTGTTGATTGCGCATGGATATTGGCAAGATTTGGCGCTACCAGCAACACAAGCAGGCATAAATGACCCTGTAGATTCATAACAGGTATTGAAATTCAAAAAGATATCGGTGATTTTCAAAAATATTTTAATTTTAGTATCTGACAGATACCCGTTAAATTTGCCGGGTGCAAACCAAACTATCTTTTATGAAGAAGATTTTGTTTTTTTCGTTGATCTGCCTTTTATCGATCGGATCCTTAAGTGCGCAGGATAACGGACAGGCTACCCGCTCCATTGGATTTAGCTTTTTTCTCAATGACTTTACAACAGCTCAGCGTATTCGCACTACTTCTTTGAATACGGTTGTGAATGACAAGTCTTTTGCAGAAATTGGTGAAATGAATGCCGGTATTGCTGTCAATTATTTCAAATCAATGGGACCTAAGCTCAACATGGCTGCTTCCCTTGGTTTCTCTGGACTTCGCTATCCAATGCCCGGTAGAAATATTGCTAACCGTGGATTGTTAATTGAGTTTAGCGCTACTATGAATATGATGATGACTACTGATGAATATAAGGTGCAGCCTTACTTAGTTTTAGGTGTGGGTGGTCATAAGTTTCAACAACATTTTGGGGCCTTCATTCCTGCTGGTTTGGGTCTGAAGCTCAATCTGTTTGACGATTCCAACTTGTTTGTTACATCCACATACAGAGTGCCTGTCACAAATGAGACTGCTAACTATCATTTCCAGCATGCAATCGGAATTGCTACTCCTTTGACCAAAAAGTAATTTAGCCCAAGGAATTACCTTCCAATAAGTTTAAAAGCCCCGTAATATTACGGGGCTTTTTTTATGCTTTTTCCCCTACCTTTGCGGCCTCAAATTCAACCTATTTGCCATGGCAGATTTAAAGTTTCAAAGAAATTTCGGTATTGCTGCTCACATCGATGCCGGTAAAACAACTACTACGGAGCGTATCCTCCGCTACACTGGTATGATCCATAGAATCGGGGAGGTGCACGAAGGTGCCGCTACCACTGACTGGATGGAGCAGGAAAAAGAAAGAGGAATTACTATTACCTCTGCGGCTGTAAGTTGTAAATGGAATTTCCCTACTGAAAAGGGAAAGAATACTGCTGACACCAAGCCTTACTATTTCAATATTATCGATACTCCTGGCCACGTGGACTTTACTGTTGAGGTAGAGCGTTCCATGCGCGTACTGGATGGATTGATTGCCCTTTTTTCTGCAGTTGACGGCGTGGAGCCTCAGTCTGAGACTGTATGGCGTCAGGCCAACCGTTATGGTGTACCTCGAATTGGGTTTGTAAACAAAATGGACCGCGCGGGAGCAGACTTCCTGAATGTGGTTAAACAGGTTCGTGAAATGTTGGGCTCTAAGGCAGTTCCCCTTCAGTTACCCATCGGTGCAGAAGATAATTTCAAGGGTGTGGTTGACCTTATCAAGATGAAAGGAATTATCTGGCACGCAGAAACAGAAGGAATGACTTTTGATGAGATTGATGTACCTGCTGATATGGTCGAGGAAGCAAAAGAATGGAGAGCTAACCTGGTTGAAGCAGTTGCTGAATATGATGATACGCTGATGGAAAAATTCTTCGAAGATCCTAACAGTATCTCTGAGGCGGAAATTCATGAAGCAATCCGCAAAGCAACGATTGACCTTTCCATTGTTCCTATGATGTGCGGTTCGTCATTCAAAAACAAAGGAGTGCAGACAGCATTAGATGCAGTGTGTCGTTACCTGCCTTCACCAATTGATATTCCTGACACAAAAGGAACACATCCTGATACGGGTGAGGAATTAGTTCGTAAGGCTGATCCTAAAGAACCATTTGCAGCACTTGCTTTCAAGATCATGACCGATCCATTTGTAGGTCGTTTGGCGTTTTTCCGTGCATACTCTGGACGTTTAGATGCCGGTTCTTATGTGCTCAATGTGCGCAGTGGTAAAAAGGAGCGCATCAGCCGAATCATGAAGATGTTTGCCAACAAGCAAAATCCAATTGATTTTATTGAGGCGGGTGATATCGGTGCAGCGGTTGGTTTCAAGGAGATCAAAACCGGAGATACACTCTGTGATGAAAATCATCCAATCACATTGGAGAACATGTTTATCCCTGAGCCGGTAATTGCAATTGCTGTTGAACCTAAAACACAGGCTGACGTTGATAAAATGGGTATGGCTATCGCCAAACTTGTTGAAGAAGATCCAACGCTTCGCGTAAACACAGACGAAGAAACAGGGCAAACCATCCTTCGTGGAATGGGTGAATTACACCTGGAGATCATCATCGATCGTATGCGTCGTGAATTCAAGGTTGAAGTAAACCAAGGTGCTCCGCAGGTTGCATACAAGGAAGCCTTTACTTCTACTGTTGAACATCGCGAAACGTTGAAAAAGCAAACGGGTGGTCGTGGTAAGTTCGCAGATATCATTTTCAGTATCGGGCCTGTTGATCCAGAATGGCAAGCTGAAAATCCTGATAAGAATTACCAATTTGTCAATGATATTTTTGGAGGTTCTATCCCTCGTGAATTTGTACCGGCCATTCAAAAAGGCTTTGAGCAGTCTATGACAACTGGGGTACTTGCTAGTTACCCTGTTGCGAACATGAAAATCCGTGTGTACGACGGAAGTTTCCATGCGGTGGATTCTGACTCTATGTCCTTTGAATTGTGCGCTAAGCAAGGTTTCCGCGAGGCAGCCAGAAAAGCTAAGCCCGTACTTCTTGAGCCAATAATGAAGGTGGAGGTAGTTACTCCTGATCAATACATGGGAGATGTTACCGGGGACTTGAACCGCCGTCGTGGTATGATGGAGGGTATGGATAGTCGTGCCGGTGCACAGGTGATCAAGGCAAAAGTTCCATTGAGCGAAATGTTCGGTTATGTGACACAGCTTCGTTCGCTTTCTTCCGGACGTGCTTCATCCACCATGGAGTTTTCTCACTATTCCCCAGCACCTAACAATATTGCTGAGGAAGTGATTGCTAAAGTAAAAGGGAAGGCAACGGCCTAATCCCCTCAACACTGATATTCCAAAGACCGCTTTGAAAAAGGCGGTCTTTTTTTGTGCTGTTGGGGCTGATTCTACCTCTTTTTGGCGTCTTTGTATTATTTATTGTAATCAATTGTATTTCAGGCAGATATAAAAATGAAGGTGCGGAATGAAATAAATAAGAACTTGTCCTAAAAAATAGCCTATAACTATTTGGTTGGTACGGACTTCTCTCTTACCTTTGCATCCCCTAAAGAAAAAGGGGTACGTACACATGTCGCAGCGCATACGAATCAAATTGCAATCTTACGATCATAATCTGGTAGATAAATCTGCAGATAAAATCGTTAAAACTGTCCGCAGTACTGGCGCAGTTGTAACAGGGCCTATTCCTCTGCCAACTCGCACGAAAATTTTTACAGTATTGCGTTCTCCTCACGTTAACAAAAAAAGCCGTGAGCAGTTTCAATTAGCAACGCACAAGCGTCTTCTGGATATTTATACATCCACAAGTCGCACAGTTGATGCACTGAGCAAGCTGGATTTGCCCAGTGGTGTGGAAGTAGAGATTAAAGCTTAATTGCTCTAGTCAAGCGTAAGGGAATTCGCAACTCCCAACAGTTCTTATAATTGATTTTTAGAAACAATTGCTATCTCTCAACCGGAGTTCACACTCCGATAAAAGAGCGCTGGCTTTTAAACATAAAACAAGCCATTCAGGGTTTGTTTACTGCCGGTACTTCCCCATAAAGGAAAAGGTCGGTGGCAAACGGGGATTGAAGTCTAAACGATCGTGTTTGGACTGTCCCAATAACCTTGCAGGCACAAAACCGAAAGAACATGAAAGGTATTATTGGGAAAAAACTGGGAATGACCAGTGTATTCGATCCCTCCGGTAAGCAGACCGCCTGTACGATCATTGAGGCGGGTCCTTGTGTTGTTACCCAAGTTAAGTCCAAAGAGACTGACGGGTACAGTGCTCTCCAGTTATCTTTTGGAGACAAAAAAGAAAAGCGTGCTACTAAAGCCGAAGTCAATCATTTTTCCAAATCACAAACCACACCTAAGCGTTTCTCTAAAGAGTTCCGCAATTTCTCTATTGAAAAGAACCTGGGTGAGACAGTAACTGTTGATATTTTCTCTGAAGGAGAAACTGTTGAAGTTGTTGGCACAACCAAGGGTAAAGGTTTTCAGGGGGTTGTAAAGCGTCATGGTTTCAGTGGTGTGGGTCAGCAGTCGCATGGTCAGCATGATCGTCAGCGTGCTCCCGGATCATTGGGTAACTCTTCTGACGCAAGCCGTGTTATGAAGGGTATGCGTATGGCAGGACGTATGGGTAATGATCGTGTGAAAATGAAAGGTCTTAAAGTGGTGAAAGTTTTCGCTGAGAAAAATTACATCCTTGTGAGTGGTTCTGTACCTGGTCACAATGGTTCCATCGTTCTTATTCAAAAATAATCGCGTACAACACAATTATAAACTGAACGCAACATGAAACTCGACGTCTTAAATACAAAAGGTACTGCAACAGGTCGCTCCGTGGAATTACCGGAGGAGATCTTTGGTGCTGAACCTAATAATCACGTGATCTACCTGGCAGTTAAGCAATACTTGGCTGCACAGCGTCAAGGTACACATAAGGTTAAAACACGTGCTGAAGTGAAAGGAGCTAGCCGCAAATTGCACAAGCAAAAAGGCACGGGTGGAAGCCGTAAGGGTAATATTCGTAACCCTTTATACAAAGGGGGTGGTACTATTTTTGGTCCCAAGCCCCACAGCTATGACATCAAAGTAAATCGTAAGGTAAAAGATCTTGCTAAAATCTCTGCGCTAAGCTACAAGGCTAAGGATAACGCTATTCTTGTTGTTGAGGATATCAGCATGGAGAAGCCAAAGACCAAGCAACTTATGGAGATTCTGGGCAACTTGAAAGTGGCTGATAAAAAAACATTATTTGTCACGCCCGATTACAATGACAATGTTGAGATGTCTATCCGTAATGTACCCTCGGTAATGGGAGTATTGTTGAGCGATATCAACACCTATGATATCATGAACTCAGAGGTGTTGGTGTTGACGGAGAGCGCCGCCAAGATTTTCGCTGACGAAGAAAAAAGTGAAGCTTAATTAACAGCATAAAACAAGCGTAATGAAACTTTCTGAAGTACTGATCAAGCCCATCCTGACTGAAAAGGCTAATGCCCAACAGGAGAAGCTTCGTCGCTATGCTTTCAAAGTGGCTCGTAAGGCCAACAAATTGGAAATTAAAAAAGCCGTAGAAAGCTTTTATGGTGTAACGGTAACTGATGTAAATACCTCTGTTGTTCCAGGGAAAAATAAAACCCGCTTTACAAAAAGTGGTTTTATTTCCGGACGCAAGCCTGCTTATAAGAAGGCGATGGTTACAGTTGCTGAAGGTGAAACAATTGATTTGTATTCCACCATTTAATTACTAAAGCGAATGGCTTCAACAGCCGCAAATGTTGAGTAAAAAGAAAAAGATATGTCATTAAGAAAATTTAAACCCATTACTGCCGGAACGCGTTGGAGAATTGGCAACGCTTATGCCGAAGTAACTACTAATGTTCCTGAGAAAAGTTTGCTAGAGGCTAAGCCTCGCACTGGCGGACGTAATACTTCTGGTCACTTAACCATGCGCTATCGTGGAGGTGGTCACAAGAAGAAGTATCGTATCATTGATTTTAAGCGTAACAAGGCTGGTGTTGCTACTGTAGAGTCTATCCAGTATGATCCCAACCGTACTGCATTTATTGCCTTGTTGGTTTATGCCGATGGTGAAAAGCGATATATCCTTGCCCCTCAAGGTTTGGAGGTTGGTGCAAAAGTTGAAAGTGGTTTAAATGTAGCACCTGAGGTTGGTAATGCCCTTCCGATGCGTAACATGCCATTGGGTACTAATATTCACAATATTGAAATGCAGCCTGGACAGGGTGGTAAGCTAGCACGTAGTGCCGGGTCCTCTGCACAATTGGCCAATAAGGAAGATCGATATGCTGTTTTGAAAATGCCAAGTGGTGAATTGCGTAAGGTCCTTATTGATTGCTATGCTACTGTAGGTGTAGTAAGTAACAGTGACCATAGCTTACAAAGTATGGGTAAGGCTGGACGTAACCGTTGGAAAGGAATCCGTCCACGCAACCGAGGCGTAGCCATGAACCCTGTAGATCACCCCATGGGTGGTGGTGAGGGTAAGGCCTCCGGAGGTCAGCCTCGTTCTAGAAATGGTCAATACTCTCGCGGTCTGAAAACACGTACGGTGGGTAAGTCTAGCGATAAGTTGATTATCCAACGTAAGAATGGTAGCAAAATCAGTAACAAATAATCTAATTATACAATAATTAAAATATGGCTCGTTCGATTAAAAAAGGTCCTTACATCGCCACACACCTTGAAAAAAAGGTGATGACTATGAACGAAGGAAAATCCAAGAAAGGAGTAATCAAAACTTGGAGTCGTCGTTCTACCATCTCTCCTGATTTTGTAGGACACACGTTTGCTGTACACAATGGAAACAAGTTCATTCCTGTGTATGTAACAGAATTTATGGTAGGGCATAAGCTTGGTGAGTTTGCACCAACCCGCCAGTTCAAAGGACACTCTAAAAAAGAAGGTTAATCCAAGAAATAGTCAACCATGGAAGCAGTAGCTAAACTGAGAAATTATCCTACATCCCCTCGCAAGATGCGTTTGCTTGCAGACATGATTCGTGGTCAGCAGGTGGAGAAGGTATTGTCACAACTTGAGTTCAACCCCAAGCATCCTGCAGTTCCTCTGCGAAAGCTGGTGTTAAGTGCTATCAGCAACTGGAAACAGAAGAACGAAGGTGGTGACGAGAGTCAACTCATCATCAAAACCATTTTCGTGGATGGTGCTCGAACAATCAAGCGTATGCGTCCAGCCCCTCAGGGTCGTGGATATAGAGTGCGTAAGCGTAGCAACCACGTTACGGTAATAGTAGATACAAAAGAGAAAAAATAATATTAAACGAATAACCTACACCAAACATGGGTCAGAAAGCAAATCCGATAGGTAACCGATTAGGCATCATCCGCGGATGGGAGTCCAACTGGTATGGCAATAGAAAAGATTTTGCCGGCAAACTGATTGAAGATCATAAAATCAGAACCTATCTAAACGCTCGTATCAACAAGGGAGGAATCTCCAAAATTGTAATCGAGCGAACACTGGGAAAGCTGATTGTTACAATCCACACTTCTAAGCCTGGTATCATCATTGGTAAAGGCGGTGGTGAAGTGGATCGTATCAAAGAAGAATTGAAAAAGCTTACCAACAAGGAAGATGTTCAGATTAACATTCTGGAAATCCGTCGTCCTGAATTGGATGCCATGATCGTGGGTGACACCATTGCTCGCCAGATTGAAAACCGTATCAATTTTAAGCGTGCTACCAAAATGGCAATCGCCTCTGCTCTTCGTATGGGCGCTGAAGGAATCAAGATCAAATTGAGTGGTCGTTTAGCGGGAGCGGAGATTGCGCGTAGCGAAGAATTCAAGCAAGGACGTGTTCCACTGCATACTTTCCGTATGGATATCGATTATGCTAACGTTTTTGCACAAACCGTTTATGGTAAAATTGGTATCAAGGTTTGGATCTGTAAAGGTGAAGTATTAGCAAAGCGCGACCTCAATCCAAATTTTGTTGGTGGAAAGAGTGAACTAAGCGATCGTCGTGGTGGCGGACGTGAAGAAGGTCGTGGCGGTGAACGCCGTGATGACCGTCGTGGTGGTGGAGATCGTCGTGGTGGCGGACGTGAGCGTCGCAGTTAAGTCAATTAATTATTTACGAAACTTGAAATAGTTAGTCATGTTACAACCAAAAAGAACCAAGCACCGGAAAATGCAAAAAGGAAGAATGAAGGGCGATGCCAAAAGAGGTACGACCATTTCATTTGGTTCTTATGCATTAAAGGCGTTGGACCAGCATTGGATTACAGATCGTCAGATCGAAGCGGCTCGTCAAGCGCTAACCCGTGAGATGAAAAGGGAAGGAAATGTGTGGATTAGAATTTTCCCTGATAAGCCAATAACACGCAAGCCTGCCGAGGTAAGGATGGGTAAGGGTAAAGGTAACCTGGAGTTCTGGGCTGCCGTTGTCAAACCTGGTCGTATTCTTTTTGAAGTGGATGGTGTAAGTGAGTCTGTGGCACGCGCCTCCCTCGCACTTGCAGCTGGAAAACTTCCTATCAAAACTAAATTCATTGTGCGCCGTGACCTTGTCACTGCCTAACACTTAAAACAATAGCACGATGTCCAAGAAAACTGAATTTTTAAAAACCCTGCAGGGAATGAACGAGCAAGACCTGCGTGCACGTTTGGCCGATGATCAGCAGCGACTGAAAAAAATGGAATTTGCACATGCTATTTCTCCATTGGAGAATCCTATGTCAATCCGTAGTCTTCGCCGCGATATCGCCCGACTTAAAACTGCTCTCGAATCAAAGCAACAGCAAGCCTGATAAATAACCTAACATGGAAGCAAGAAATTTAAGAAAGACCAGGACCGGTGTGGTGACCAGCAACAAGATGGAAAAGACCATCACAGTAGCTGTGGAGCGTAAAGTAAAACACCCGATCTACGGAAAGTTCGTAAAGAAAACTACTAAGTTCCATGCGCATGACGATAAGAACGAATGCAGCATTGGAGACATCGTAAAGATCATGGAAACTCGTCCGCTCAGCAAGACAAAGCGCTGGAGATTGGTGGAAGTGGTAGAAAAAGTGAAGTAAAATCTGATTAGGATTAATTGTAAAATAACTTTTGTATGATACAGCAAGAAAGCCGATTGAATGTGGCCGATAACAGTGGTGCCAAAGAGGTACTCTGTATTCGTGTACTCGGTAATAGTGGTCAACGCTATGCTCGGATCGGTGACAAGATCGTAGTAACGGTAAAGGATGCTCTTCCGGCCGGTGGTATTAAAAAAGGTACTGTTGCCAAGGCAGTAATAGTGCGTACTACTAATAAGTTGCGTCGTAAAGACGGTTCTTATATCCGCTTTGATGACAATGCCGTTGTAATTCTTAACCAGTCAGACGAACCACGCGGTACCCGCATTTTTGGACCCGTTGCCCGTGAACTTCGTGACAAGGGTTACATGAAAATTATCTCACTAGCTCCTGAGGTTCTTTAATCTGGGAGTAAATCATAAGAAGCAAACTATGAAAGCAAGATTCAAAGCCAAGTACAACATCCGCAAAGGTGATACCGTAGTGGTAATTGCAGGGGATGATAAAGACCTTGCCAAGCCACGTACTGTACGTGAAGTGTTGGTGGAAGAGGGTAAGGTTATTGTGGAAGGAGTGAATATTATCACTAAGCATACAAAGCCAACAGCCCAAAATACAAAGGGTGGTATTGTAAAAAAGGAAGCACCTATTCACATCAGTAATGTGATGTTGTGGGATGCCAAGGCCAAGGCCCCTGCACGTGTTAAGCGTGAGCGTGCCAATGGTAAAACAGTAAGAATTTCCAAAAAATCAGGAGAAACGTTATGAGTACAAAAGCGTACAAGCCAAGATTAGCTACCAAGTACAAGAGCGAGGTAGTACCGAACCTGGTCAAAAAGTTTAACTACGAAACGGTGATGCAAGCTCCTCGTCTGGAGAAAATTTGTGTGAACCGTGGTATCAACGGTGCTGTGTCCGATAAAAAGACTGTAGATATTGCTGTAGAAGAATTGACCACTATCACCGGTCAGAAGGCGGTGCCTACCATGTCTAAAAAAGACATCTCAAACTTCAAGCTTCGTAAGGGTATGCCCATTGGTGCAAAAGTTACCCTACGTGGTGAGAAAATGTACGAGTTCATGGATCGTTTGATCTCTGTTGCATTACCTCGTGTTCGTGACTTCAAAGGGGTGAATGACAAGTCATTTGACGGACGTGGTAACTACACGCTTGGTGTTACCGAGCAAATCATTTTCCCTGAGATCGATATCGACAAAGTGAGTAAAATCACTGGTATGGATATCACTTTTGTAACTACGGCTAATAGTGATGAAGAAGCATTTGAGTTACTGAAGGAAATGGGAATGCCTTTCAAAAACGCAAAAAATAACTAATAACCTTAATAAAGACTCATGGCAAAAACTTCCGTAAAAGCCAGACAACGTAAGCGTGAAAGAATGGTGGATCATTATGCTGCCAAGCGCGAGGCGTTGAAACAAGCCGGTGACTGGAAAGCATTGGATGAATTACCCCGCAATGGTTCTAAAGTTCGTCTTAAGAATCGCTGTCAGTTGACTGGTCGTCCTAAGGGGTACGTTCGCTACTTTGGAATTTCCAGGGTTGCCCTGCGTGATATGGCCCTCAATGGTAAAATTCCCGGACTTAAAAAAGCAAGCTGGTAATCTTTAAAAAAACGAATTATGGTAACAGATCCTATAGCAGACTTCTTGACCCGTATCCGCAATGCACAGATGGCGGGTCACCGTGTAGTCGACATTCCTGCTTCTAATCTTAAGAAGCGTATGACGGAGATCCTCTACAACCAGGGGTACATCCTGAAATACAAATTTGAAGATGATAACAAGCAAGGTGTAATCAAAATTGCCTTGAAGTACGATCCGGCAACCAAGCAACCTGCCATACAGAGCATGGAGCGTATTAGCCGTCCCGGTCTTCGTCAGTATGCAAAGCCTGCTGAATTCCGACGTGTAAAAAGCGGTCTGGGTGTTGCAATTCTTTCTACTTCTAAAGGAGTAATGACAGACAAGGATGCCAAAGCGCAGAACGTTGGTGGCGAGGTATTGTGTTATATCTATTAAAAATTAACCTGGTACATTAAGCCGAAACTATACTAGGCTGACCGGCCAGAACAATAAAAACAAAAAATATGTCACGTATAGGAAGAAAACCGATTTCAGTTCCCAGTGGTGTAACCGTTACAGTTGGGAAGGACAATGTAGTAACCGTGAAAGGTTCCAAAGGCGAATTGAAGCAAGCGCTTGATCGCGACATTGTAGTTGAGGTGAAGGATAATCAAATTGTACTAGGTCGTCCTACTAATCAAATTCGTCATCGTGCTTTGCATGGTTTGTACCGTGCTTTGCTTGCGAATTTAATCAAAGGTGTAACGGATGGCTATGAGCGTAAGTTGGAATTGATCGGGGTAGGTTTCAAAGCTACCAATGCTGGAAACGTATTGGATTTATCCCTCGGTTATTCTCACAATATCATTTTTGAAGTACCTAAGGAGCTGAAAGTTGCTACCGCTCAGGAGAAAGGACAAAATCCTATTATCACATTGGAGGGTATTGACAAGCAGTTGATTGGTCAGGTTGCTGCTAAACTACGCAGCCTTCGTAAGCCAGAGCCTTACAAGGGTAAGGGAGTTCGTTACGTGGGTGAAGTGGTACGTAAGAAAGCTGGTAAAGCGGCTGGTAAATAATTAAATGTTTTTTAAAACAGTATAAGAGATGACTCCTCAATTTAAAACCAAAAGAAGGCAAAATATCCGCTACCGTATTCGTCGGAAGATCAGTGGAATTGCAACAAGGCCTCGTTTGTCTATCTACAGAAGTAATGCAGATATCTACGCACAGTTGATTGACGACAATAATGGACAGACTTTGGCGGCAGCTTCCTCACGCGATAAGGATATTGCTGCGCAGAAAGTAACCAAAACCGAAAAGAGTAAGTTGGTCGGTGCTGCAATTGCCCGTAAGGCTGTTGCGCTAGGTATTACTGAAGTTACTTTCGATCGTGGTGGCTACCTCTATCATGGCCGTGTTAAGTCAGTTGCTGATGGAGCACGTGAAGGAGGATTACAGTTCTAATTAATTAAACGCAACAAAAAAACTATACATGTCAAAGCTCAATTTGAACAGAGTAAAAGCCGGCGACCTTGAGTTGAAAGATAAAGTCGTGGCCATCAACCGTGTGGTGAAAACTACCAAAGGTGGTCGTGCCTTCAGTTTTTCTGCCCTGGTGGTAGTAGGAAATGGAAGTGGTGTTGTCGGACATGGTCTTGGTAAAGCAAAAGAAGTACAGGAAGCCATTACCAAGGGAATCGAAGATGCCAAAAAGAACCTTATTAAAGTTCCAATTATGAAGGGCACAGTACCTCATGATCAATGGGCTAAAGAGGGCGCTGCTAAAGTATTAATTAAGCCTGCTGCACATGGTACTGGAGTAATTGCCGGAGGTTCCATGCGTGCGGTGTTGGAAAGTGCAGGTGTAACAGACGTATTGGCAAAATCTTTAGGATCTGCTAATCCTCATAATGTGGTAAAAGCAACTTTTAAAGCTCTTGCATTATTGCGTGAACCAGTTCAAGTGGCAAAAACACGTACAGTGGGATTGAAAAAAGTATTTAACGGTTAAAAGACTGACCATGAAAAAAATCAAAATAACGCTTGTAAAAAGTCCGATTGACAGACCTGAGCGTCAAAAGTTAACGTTGCAGGCCCTTGGTTTGAATAAAACCAACTCAACTCGTGAGGTAGAAGCTACACCACAAGTGCTGGGCATGGTTCGTAAAGTTAACCACCTCTTGAAGATCGAGGAAACTAAATAATCAAAACGAGCGTTTTCGCTCAATTTTTAATGCGAGCCCCGTTCAAAATTGCTTTCGGGGCGATGAGTAAACAATAAAAGCTATGAAACTGCATCAACTAAAGCCTGCAAAAGGGGCAACACACAAAACAAAGAGAATTGGACGTGGAGATGGTTCTGGACATGGTGGAACCTCCACAAAGGGTACAAAAGGTGCTCAAAGCCGTACTGGTTTTAAGAGCAAAATGGCTCACGAAGGTGGTCAAATGCCCATTCAACGTCGCGTTCCTAAACGTGGCTTTAAGAATCCACATCGCGTTTCTTACAAAGTTTTAAACCTAGGACAGCTGGAGCAATTGTCCAGCAAATACAATATTACCGAGTTCTCACTCGAGAATTTATACATCAATGGCTTAATTAGCCAGACTGATCGTGTGAAAGTGCTCGGAAATGGTGAGGTAAAAGGGAAGTATAGCTTCCGTGTAAATGCAATCAGTGCCAAAGCAAAGGCTGCCATTGAGGCCGCAGGCGGTACTGTCGAGATCGTTGCTTAAATTAGATGACCAAAACCTCAATCAAACCGTGAAGAAATTTTTTCAAACGCTTCGCAACATTTGGAGTATCGAAGAGCTTCGTGATAAGATTCTTTTTACGCTCTTGATGATTACGATTTACCGGATTGGTGCATACATCGCATTGCCGGGTATAGATCCTATTAAATTAGCAGCGTCAGCTGAAAACAGTACAGGTATATTAGGGCTAATCGATGCTTTCTCGGGTGGTGCCTTTAACCAGGCCTCCATCTTTGCATTGGGTATCATGCCTTATATCTCTGCTTCCATTTTTGTACAGTTGCTTACTGTATTAGTACCACAGTTTCAGAAAATGCAGAAAGAGGGGGAGAGTGGTCGTAAAAAGATCAACCAGTACACTCGTTATTTAACAGTGGTAGTAACATTATTGCAAGCTTCTGCTTACGTTACTTATCTGCAGGGACTTACTTCTCAAAGTGGTGGAATCATCCCGGCTTTTGCTCCTTACTTCTGGCTTTCTACCATTGTGGTTTTGACGGCTGGTACATTATTTGTAATGTGGATGGGAGAAAAGATTACCGATAAAGGACTAGGAAATGGTACTTCCTTGATTATCATGATTGGTATCTTGGCACGTCTTCCTCAATCATTCTTGCAAGAGTTGAGTGCTAAGTCTGTTCGTAATGGCCAAATCTTGTTGTTCATTATTGAGATTGCTATTCTGATTGCCATTATCATGGGTTGTATCCTTTTGGTGCAGGGAGTTCGTAAAGTGCCCGTTAACTACGCAAAGCAAATTGTCGGGAATCGTCAGTTTGGTGGTGCTCGTCAGTTTTTACCACTGAAAGTCAACAGCGCGGGTGTAATGCCGATCATTTTTGCGCAAGCCATTATATTTATCCCAACCATTTTTGCCAACTATAACACACAGGCTAATGATTTTTTACGTGCCATCACTGATCAGACTAATATCTGGCACATGGTGCTCTATTCTGTGGTAGTAATTGGGTTTACATTTTTATACACTGCGCTAATTTTTAATCCCAAGCAGATCGCTGATAACTTAAAACAGAATAATGGTTTTATTCCTGGAGTAAAGCCCGGTCAGCCCACTGCAGATTACATTGGTGCAATTATGGATCGTATCACACTGCCAGGTGCCTTGTTGTTAGCATTGGTGGGAATTTTGCCAGGTATTGCCGAAAAGTTAGGCGTTACTCAACAGTTTTCAACCTTCTTCGGGGGAACTTCTTTGCTAATTATGGTGGGGGTTATCTTGGATACCTTGCAACAAATAGAAACGCAGTTGCTCATGCGTCAATATGATGGATTAATGAAAAGCGGAAGAATACAAGGTCGTCAAGCCGCTGCTCCAGTTGATATGTAATAATTTGTTTTGTGAATTTTTAACCCGGCTGAATCTTCGGCCGGGTTTTTTATTTTTTCATAGATATTTGTCACATGATATTAAAGACCGAGGAAGAGATTGCCCACATGCGGGCTAGCGCCTTGTTAGTGAGTAAAACGCTGGCTATGGTAGCTGGTGAGCTTCGCGCAGGTATCAGCACATTATTGCTCGATAAGCTAATTCATCAATTTATTTGCGATCATAAGGCTGTTCCTTCTTTTTTGAACTATCATGGATATCCTTTCAGTTCTTGTATTTCTGTAAATGATGTGGTGGTACATGGTTTTCCCAATGAAAAGCCACTGGTGGAAGGCGATGTGATTTCGATTGATGTGGGGGTAATCTTGAATGGTTGGCATGGTGATCACGCCTATACATTTTGCCTAGGACAGCCTGCTGCTGCCGTATCAAAATTGATTAGTGTAACAAAAGAGTCGTTGTATAAGGGAATCGAAAAAGCAATTGCAGGAAATCGAGTGGGAGATATATCTTTTGCGATCCAGGAATATACTGAAAAGAAGCATGGATATGGTGTGGTAAGAGAACTCGTAGGACATGGGTTGGGGAAGAATTTGCATGAGGACCCGCAGGTACCCAATTATGGGAAGAGAGGTTCTGGACCCAAATTAAAGGAAGGTTTAGTGCTTGCTATCGAGCCCATGATTAATCTTGGTAAAAAGGAAGTGTATACAGATCAAGATGGCTGGACGGTTCGTACTAAAGATGCAAAAGTGTCCGTCCATTTTGAACATGACGTTTGTGTGCGTAAGGATCGGGCTGAAATCTTATCTGATTATGCACCCATTGAAGCTGCAGAACGCTTGAATCAGCAGCTATTTCCATCGGCACCAGTTCAACTATTTGCGTAAAATAATGGGTACTCCCTCACCATATCAGGTGGCTGTAATTGGAGGAGGAGCTGCAGGGATATTTACTGCCATTACAGTAGCGCGTCTCCAGCCAAATTGGAAAGTGGTGGTGATTGAAAAAACAGGAAAACTACTTTCAAAAGTAAAAGTTAGTGGTGGAGGAAGGTGTAATGTTACACATGCTTGCTTTGACAAAAGTATTTTTCCATCATATTATCCTCGAGGGACAGCGCTCGTAAAAAAGGTAGTGCATCACTTTTTCACTACAGATACTGTTCAGTGGTTTCAAGAGCGTGGGGTAGCGCTAAAAACGGAACCTGATGGCAGGATGTTTCCGGTTACTGATAGTTCGCAATCAATTATCGATGTGTTGTTGCAAGAGGCTTCTCGTTATCGAGTTGAATTTAAATTACATGCTACCGTTCGAGAAATACAAAAAGTGAATGACCAATTTCTAATTCATTTAGAAAACGGAACTAGTATTTCATCCAGTCATTGCTGTGTGGCCTGTGGTGGTATGATTAATGAACGCATGATGCACTGGTTAAAACCCTTGGGACACAGGCTGATTTCTCCTGTCCCATCACTATTTACATTCAATGCCCCATCCAATCCAATTGTAAAACTCATGGGGGTTAGTGTGCCACAAGTTCGTGTACGTATACAGGGTTCAAAGTTCGAGGAAACAGGACCTGTGTTGATCACGCATTGGGGGCTGAGTGGCCCTGCTGTTTTGAGGTTGAGTGCCTGGGGAGCTCGTTGGTTGGAGGAAAGAAAATATCATTTTACTGTTCATCTAAATTGGTTAGAAGGGGAAGGATGGAATAGCGCAAACCTATCTGCTCATTTTGATTTACAGCGATCGATCCAGCCAACAAAGCAATTATCAACTAGTAGTTTGTTTCAACTTCCTAAACGATTGTGGGCCTATTTGCTTTCGGAAGCTGAAATTGATGAGGCTTGTCGCTTTTCAACCTTATCAACTCGTCAGAAAAACAAGTTAATTAAGTTGCTTACTGATCATGAAATTATTGTATCTGGTAAAACAACTTTCAAAGAGGAGTTTGTTACTGCCGGTGGGATTGATTGTAGCCAGGTAGATCCCGGCCGTATGGAGAGTAAATTAGTTCCCAATTTATTTTTTGCAGGCGAAGTCTTGGATGTGGACGGAATTACGGGCGGCTTTAATTTTCAACATGCTTGGAGTAGCGGTTATTTGGCAGCGATGGCTATGGCCAATACATAGAATCACTGAAAGTCAAATTGTTTTTTAGTACGAACATGGCTCCATGCTAATACTGGAAATGTTGCTACGATCAGTAAAGCCGGTACAAGTGAAATACCCAGTGTCCAAAGTAAGAGTAAGATTAATAGCAAGTAAACTGGATAGGAGAGTAAGAGGAGAGCACTTAAGACCGAGTCATAATGACCCGTTTCACCAAATTTTTGCAACGTAAACTTTTGTAAGGGATAATGGAGTGGCCAATGTATTAATTGGCCAATGCGCGCAAAGGGGAAAAGAATAATTTTTTCCGTTCTGCTCACCGGTGATCCTAATAGCTGTGTAAGCCTATTCTTATCTTCAGGGCCAATCTCATACACAAGCTTCTTTAATTCTTCCTGTAAGCATTGATTGAAATGTTGATGACGGTGGCCGTCACTTTTTATCAGTGGAATTCGATCAGCAGTGATGGGTTCGCCAAAGTTGATATGAACATTTTTCCCAAATGTTCTGAAAGAGCTGTAGTTGATGCCCACTGGCAATACCATTAGAGGAACACCCGCCTCCCAGGCTTGAATGGCTAATCGCGCAGTTCCTTTCTTAAGATTACGTAAATGCCATTCGTTTACACAAAGTGCCTCACTATAGATAGTAACAATTTGGTTTTGTTTGAATAGCGCTACACAAGTATCAAATGTTTGATAGTTCACGTGTAGGTTCTCCACACCTTCACTAGTTCTGTAAACTGGAAAGATGCGCAAAGCGCGAAGTAAACGAGCGTGCCATTTTTTTCGAAAAGCATCGCCGCGGGCCAGTGCCCATACCGGTTCTTTAAACAGGGTGTCAAGTAGTATGGAATCAAGAAAAGAATTTGGATGATTTGCTGCAAGTAACACAGGGCCTTTCAATTCAAGAATTGCTGGATTATTTATGCGAATATCTCTGCATAAAACCTTGATTGCCAGCCTAGAAACCAGTTTAAGTCCTTCGTAAAGCAAGCCCTGATTTTTAGTGAAAATAATGATAATACCTGTATCTTTGCCACCCCGAAATAAAACCCTCGGGTTATTAGAATGTTTCATCAATTTTTAACCAAACAATTAAACGCTGATGTACAGGAGAGTGGGGCGGATACCGTCACACCTGCAGCGACAACAAAAGCACCTGTAGAGGCTGTGCTAACTGCACATGATGATTTTGACTGGACCGTAGACAAGCGTAATGTTACTTCTTACTCCGATGACGAGAAAGAAAAGTATCACAAAGTTTACGAAAGCACATTCGTTCAATTGAACGATGGTGAGTTGATCAAAGGATTAGTAGTGGGAATGACCAAAACAGATGTAGTATTAAACATCGGTTTTAAGAGCGATGGATTGATTTCTTTGAATGAATTCCGTGACATCCCCGGACTAAAAGTTGGTGATGAAGTGGAAGTGATGATTGTTGAAAAAGAGGACCGCGATGGTCATTTGAATTTGAGCCGTCGTCAAGCTCGGATTACTCGTGCTTGGGAGCGTATTGTGGAAGTACACAAGACTGGTGAGATTATCACAGGTACTGTTACCTCCAAAACCAAAGGTGGCTTGATCGTAGATGTATTTGGTATGGAAACATTCCTTCCTGGTTCACAAATCGACGTTAAGCCTGTTACTGACTACGATCAGTTTGTTGGTAAAACAATGGAATTCAAGGTTGTTAAGATCAATGAGACAATCAAGAATGCCGTAGTATCGCACAAAGCATTAATTGAGAGTGATATTGAAGCGCAGCGTGCTCAGATCATGAGTAAGTTGGAAAAAGGACAGGTGTTAGAGGGTACTGTTAAGAATATCACAGACTTCGGAGCCTTTATGGACTTGGGTGGATTGGATGGTCTATTGTACATCACTGATATTTCTTGGGGTCGTATTGCACATCCTTCTGAAGTGCTCAAACTTGATCAAAAGATCAATGTGGTGGTACTTGACTTCGATGACGAAAAGCGTCGAATCAGCCTTGGCTTGAAGCAGCTTACTCCTCATCCTTGGGATGTGTTAGGAGACTCTGTTGCAGAAGGTAATGTAGTTAAAGGAAAGGTAGTTAACATTGAGGACTATGGTGCTTTCTTAGAAATTCAACCTGGTGTTGAGGGATTAGTTCACGTATCTGAAATTACATGGGCTAATACACCTGTAAATGCTAAGGAGTTCTTCAAACTTGGTGATGAGCACGAAGCTAAAATCGTTACACTGGATAAGGAAAGTCGTAAGATGAGTCTTTCCATCAAGCAGCTCTCTGCTGATCCATGGAATGAAATTGATGCGAAATTCCCAGAGGGAAGCCGCCATGCTGGTTTAGTTAAAAACATCACTAATTATGGCGTGTTTGTTGAATTGGCACCTGGTATTGGTGGAATGATTCACATCAGTGACCTAAGCTGGTTGAAGCGTTTCAATCATCCTACTGAGTACACAAAAGTTGGACAGCATATTGATGTAATGATCTTAGGAATCGATCGTGAAAATCGTAAGCTGCAATTAGGTCATAAGCAACTAGAAGAAGACCCATGGAATACCCTACAGGACACTTTTGCTATCGGAAGCTTACACGAGGGATTGGTTACGCGTCGTGACGATAAAGGTGCCGTTGTACAATTGCCTTACGGCTTAGAAGGATTTGCTCCTAACCGTCACTTGGCAAAAGAAGATGGCAAGACTATTGCTGCGGATGAAACTGCATCTTTCATGGTTATTGAGTTTGATCGTAATGAAAAGCGGATTGTACTTTCTCACACCCGTATTTGGGAGCAAGGGAAAGTAGAAGAAGCAGAAGTAGCGAAGAAGGAAGCAAAAGCTGATGCCGACAAAACTAAAAAAGCAGTAAAGAATATCCAGAGCAAAGTTGAGAAAGCAACATTGGGCGATCTGGGTGTTTTAGCTGATCTTAAGAAGAAGATGGAGGGTGGTGCCGAGGAAAAAGGCGCTGAATAATCCAGTTTTGTCTAACTTATACTACAAGGCTGCCTTCACCGGCAGCCTTTTTTTGTGCAGCTGCTGCAGTGCTTGTTATATTTGTTATACCTGTAATCCTAAAGCATGTCTAAAATCGTGCAACGTATTTTTCGTGCCAATCTGATCAGAAAAGCAGTTTTCATGGTCGTGGGAGTAGCCTCTTATCCGGGGCTTGCGTTATTTAACAGACTTCGGATCAGCGGATCAGAGCATCTAAAAGGATTGCCCAAGGAGCGTGTGCTATTTGTTAGCAATCATCAAACGTATTTTGCAGATGTAATTACTTTCTTTCAGATTTTCTGCGCAATCAAATGGGGTAAGAAAAACAGATTGGGTGTTCCTTATTATCTGTTGAATCCATTTACTCGTGTAAACTATGTGGCAGCTGTTGAAACAATGAAAGACAATTTACTTACACGTCTCTTTCTACTTGCGGGGGGTATAACAGTAAAACGAACATGGCGTGCTGAGGGAAAAGATGTAAGAAGGGGATTAGATCCCTCTGATACCCGAAAAATTGTAAGGGCGTTAGAAAAAAATTGGGTGATTACATTTCCGCAGGGAACTACCAGGCCTTTTGCTCCTGGACGAAAAGGAACTGCCATGATTATTAAAGAGGTTCGCCCCATTGTGGTTCCTATTGTGATCAATGGTTTTTGGCGCGCATTCAACAAGAAGGGTCTTAAATTAAAAAAGAGAAACACTCGTCTGTCTGTTCAATTCAAAGCGCCCCTAAAAATTGATTATGATGCATCTCCAGAACAAATTATGGATCAGATTATGGATGCAATCGAACAAAGCCGCCCTTACATGTTGAAAGGGAAACACCATCGAACCGCGTTGGAAAATTAAGCTACTTATTTTGCGTCAGTAAAGAGCGCTTTTAATTCTGCAGCTTCACCCGGTTTCATTTTTCCACCCAAGATTAAGCGAAGCTGTCTTCTTCTAAGCGCTCCATCAAATAATCTTTTTTCTTCCTCATTTGTGGGCTGAAGTGCAGGTACAGGTCTCGGTTTGCGATTGGGATCCAAGGCTACAAATGTGTAATAAGCCTCGTTACTTTTATATCTGTATTGTTGAGAGAGATCTTCACCCCAAACCCGTAGGTGAATTTCCATGGACGAATTAAATGCCCTTGTCACTTTTGCTTCAATATGCACCGTGTTCCCTAATTTAATGGGGTTCTCAAAAGATATGTTGTCGACTGATGCTGTTACACAAGGAACGCTGCAATGTTTCTGTGCAGCTAGTGCTGCGGCGATATCCATCCAGTACATCAGGCGTCCGCCCATCAAGTTGCCAAACAAATTGGTGTCGTTTGGGAGTACTAGCTCCGTCATAATGGTTAGACTATCTGCAGGGGATTTTGCTTGCATATCAGCGTTTCTGCAAAGATAGTGCAGGGGCTGTGGAGAAAAGAGAGGGAGTGGTTACAGTTTTTGATACTTTGGGAAAAAGTACTTTTTCGGCTTTCTTCCAATAGTCGAAGAAGGAATTGAATTTTCCTGTTAATTCTGGAACCATCCAATCTCTTGCTTCATGGTATCCAGGGAAATGTTGGAAAGAAGGGTGTTCTCGGGTATGGATTGATTTACAGTTTCGAAGACCTGAAATTTCGCCGACCTCACCCGCAAAAATTTGAATACCCTCGATATTTTTTGCAAGATCAATCATAAAGTTGATGACTGTTTCGCTGACGGGGTGTTCTCTAAAGTGTGAGGGCTCTAATACAAGAATTCTATTGGCTTTAATCTCACTTTTCCAGTCTGGATCGATATGATAAGGGTGATACAATAATACAGGCAAGCTTGGGTCTAAAACTGGATTCTCCTTTTTTGGTAATCTGGTTTCCAATGAAAAGTTCTCAACAGGTTCCAAAACGGAGGGAATCTCCATGGTGGGTAGATCCAAATAAGGTTTATCCAGAAAGGTTCCCTTTTGCTTAGTCCCACAATATTGGTTAATATTTTCTTGATTACAGTAGTATTTCTTGGAGGAGAATGTGCCTGCTACCCATTGCCAACTCAGTGTGTTACTGGCTAAGTCGCCATCTAATAAATGGTAATACATCCACTGTGATGGAATGCGCCAATCGATTTTTGCAACATTGCAACTTATTGAAGCAACATACATGCGAAGATGATTGTGCATATATCCCGTACTAAGCAAGGTTTGGATTCCCTCATCAACGGCATGAATTCCGGTTGATGCTTCCAGAATAGCTTTGGGTATTTTGTGACTTCTTATGGCAGTTCTGTTCATCCGTATATCTTCAAAAATATCATCTCCCAGTTGCTGCCATACGCGTTGAAAATAATCTCTCCAAGCCAGCTCTTGAACTAGTCGTAATATTTGATGTGGTTGATAGTCTAATTGCATTACATGGTCAGTAAGCTGACGGGTAGAAAGAACCCCCCTTGAAATGTATGGGGACAAGTAAGTTACCTTGCCATCCAAGTAGTTACGCGTGATTCCATATCCAACGGGATCAATTTTTTTGACGCGTTCT
Organism: uncultured Chitinophaga sp.; assembly: GCA_964576375.1. Lineage (GTDB taxonomy): Bacteria > Bacteroidota > Bacteroidia > Chitinophagales > Chitinophagaceae > JJ008. Next base: position 34,645 of record CAZNUR010000003.1, on the reverse strand, counting down.
TTTATGGATTGTTTGTCTGTGGGGAATTGTTTCATAAAAAGCTTAAACAATAATTCGCCTAATTAGTTCTGTCCAATTGTGATAAATATGAGTTAGCCACTTGAAAAAGTCGCATTTTCCGCTCTGGGTTCATCTTATCCAACGTTTTAACTAACATGCCCAGACGAGGATTTTTAAGGAAAAAGCTTCTTTGTTTATCCATAAAGCGCCAAAAAAGACCGTCCCATATTTCGGTCCAGGAGACTACCTCGCCATTATCAAGTTGCGTGATTTTCTTCTTATCCCAATCTCCCATCTTAAGCAAATAGTTGCTACCGCTGATGTAGGGTTTGGTAGTCATTAAGCCTCCATCCGCAAATTGGGTCATGCCGTATACGTTGGGTACCATCACCCAATCATAACTATCTATGTACCACTCCATGAACCATTTGTATACCTCGTCAGGATCAAATTCACAGAGTAGCATAAAATTTCCAAGCACCATTAGTCTTTCAATATGATGCGTGTATGCATTTTTTTTCAATGTATCAATCAGATGATCAATTGGATGAATTCCTGTATTCCCTGACCAAAAACTAGAGGGTATTTTTCGGGTGAACTTCCAGTAATTGGTAGTACGTTGTTTGCGCCCCTCCTTTTCGTACACAATACGAATAAATTCCCGCCACCCACTTATTTGTCTTACAAAACCCTCTAGCGAGTTGATGGGTATTTTTTTATTGACCCCAAATTCTAGTACCTCTTCCATTAGTACGGAGGGTTGTAGTAGGCCAATGTTTAAAAGTGGACTGATTACTGAGTGGTGTAGCCAACTATGTTGCAGCGTCATTGCATCTTCATAGATGCCAAAGTCTTTAAATCGATTTTCTAAAAAATTCTTCCACCAGTTGTTGGCTTGTTCATGTGTTACGGGGTAATTAAAGTCTTTTGTTTCGCCGGGATTTTTTGAAAAGTTAGCCTCTACATATTGGGTGGCTTCCAGCACGTGTTTGTTGGGTTTTACTTTTGGCAGGTCTGGGGGTGTATTTTTTGCGGGATAGCGTTCCCGGTTTTGATCATCAAAGGTCCATTTCCCTCCCATAGGTTTTCCTTGCTGATCCATGAGCCAATTCCGTTGTTTTCGTTGCCAGCAATAAAAATCGGTTTGGAAATATGTTTTTCGTTTTTCAAAAAAGGGTTCTACCTCTTTAATTTGATTTAAAAAACCAGGGCTTGGATATTGCGTTAGTTCAATCTTTAGTTGTTTAGCATTTTTATTCAATTTCCGTTGAAGCCAATCATCCACAGGGTCTATATAGTGCAAACTTTTCAGCCCATTTTTTGCAAGACTTTTCAAACAGGCCGCTAGCTCATGTGTGCTCTCCGTAGCAGCGATATATTTCACTGAAAATCCCTTTTTCTCAAGTAATTCCTGAAATGCACGTAACGAGGCGCGATGGAGAATTAGTTTTTGCTTGTGAAACTGGTATTGAGTAAAGAAAAGCGCCTCTTCTATCAGCACAATGGGGCGCTTTTTTTCTAAAGCGGGGTGGGGGAAGTACAGTTGGTGAGGGAATAAGAGGGTTAGTTCTTTCATGAGAAATCGATGCAGGATTCAAACAAAAATCAAGGGTATTTGTTCTTTAAAAAATCATTTTATGGAAAGCTTGCGTGGTAAAAATGTATTAATTGTGGGTGCAACCGGCGATATTGGAGCACATACCGCCCGATTATTACAGGGCAGTGGAGCAACACTTTTTTTATCAGGCAGAGACGCTGTTGCCCTGCGGGCATTAGTTGACTCTTTAGGGCTTCCCACCACCCATTTTTTTGCAGCGGATTTGCAGGAGCCTGCCGCTGTAGCTCAATTGGCTCAACAGTATTTCTCCCTTTTCCCAACGGTGGATATTCTAATCAATGCCTCAGGTATAGGTATCATAAAACCCATGGATACACTCACTGAAGAAGAAATGATCCAAACGCTTCAGATCAATCTTTTGGCTCCATTCCGTTTGCTAAAAGCTTTTTTACCTGCAATGAAAGCTGCAAAAAAGGGGCTAATTATCAATATTCCCGGGGTGCTTGGAAAAGTTCCAATGGCCGGTGCCGCTGCCTATAGCGCTTCCAAATACGGATTGGTGGGTATGATGCAAAGTGTGAGGGAGGAAATTAAAAGAACTGATATTCGGATTACCAATGTGTTTATGGGGGGAGTAAATTCTGGATTTTGGGATACTATAGATCTTCGGGTTCAGCGTGATAAAATGATACAGCCTGAGGAAGCGGCTCGATCAATCTGGTTTCTCTGTCAGCAACCCGTGAGTGGGGTGGTAAGCGAAATGGTGTTGCAACCATTCAACCATCAGGCTATATAATCAATTGAGGCCGTATTGGTTCTCCTTTTGTTCCGTTAATTTTGCGAGCATACCACACAGTCTTTTCCACTATGTCCAGCCACGCAACCCTTCCTTCTTTCGATAATACTGCGCTTGCCTTTCAATATAAATCTGATTTCGAGCTTAAAAAGGCCCGTTTCCTTTTTAAGGTAATGTCAAATCCTTTTCTTGTGCAGATGGGTACACGTCTGACGCCCTGGTCCATGAAGATGGGTCTTCCCGTTAAAGGTTTAATTCGATCCACCCTTTTTTCACAATTTATCGGGGGTGAAACCCTGGAGCAGACTATCCCTGTTGCAGCTAAGCTGGGGTCTTTCCAGGTGAAAGTAATTCTTGATTATGGCGTAGAGGGTAAGCAAGGGGAGCCTTTTTATGATCAGGCACGCGATGAGTTTGTTCGCGTCATCGATTTTGCGGCTACGCAGTCAAATATCCCATTCATCAGTATAAAGTTAACCGGCCTTGCTCGATTTGGATTGCTAGAGGAATTGCATAAAAGAATGGTTGCAATCAATAAGCCTTTGTTGGAGAGGTATGAGCAGGCCCTGAATGAACTTCCTGCTGAATTATTGAATGAGTGGGGGCGTGTCTGTTCCCGAATGGAAAAAATTTGTTTTCATGCTACCACAAAAAAAATTGCTGTAGCACTAGATGCAGAAGAAACTTGGATTCAGGAGCCGCTTGATGCAATATGTGCCATCATGATGGAGCTCTGTAATAAAAATTCACCGTTCGTCTATAATACGTATCAGCTTTATCGTACAGATCGATTAGAGTTTTTACAATTCATGCATCAATTGGCAACTAGTCGGGGGTATATTTCTGGGGCAAAATTGGTCAGAGGAGCTTACATGGAGAAAGAGCGAAAGCGTGCTGCTACAATGGGGTATGCTTCACCAATAAATTCTACCAAGGAGGCTACGGATGTGCTTTATAATAACGCGCTGCGCTACTGTGTTCAAAATATTGACCATTTTGGAATAGTTGTAGCCTCTCATAATGAGTCTAGTTGTTTATTGGCGTACCGCTTGTTGATAGAAAAGGGCTTGCCTTCCAACCATCCCCATATTCACTGGAGTCAACTCTATGGAATGAGTGATAACATCACTTTTAATCTAGCCGCTGCTGGTTGTAGCGTAAGTAAGTACTTGCCCTTTGGTCCCATTGAAGATGTAGTTCCCTACTTAATGCGAAGAGCACAGGAAAACACATCTGTTAAAGGACAAACTGGAAGGGAGTTAGGATTGATACAAAAAGAGTTGGCGCGTCGGGTTCATTCGGCTTAATATTGCAAAATGCAGCAGTACCACCAATTATTACAGCATATCCTGGATAAAGGATCTGATAAAACTGATAGAACTGGCACGGGCACCAGAAGTGTATTTGGATATCAAATGCGGTTTGATCTTGCTGAAGGATTTCCACTGGTGACTACTAAAAAAGTTCACTTAAGAAGTATCATCCATGAACTATTATGGTTTCTAAAAGGAGAAACCAATATTGCTTATTTGAAAGAGAATGGAGTGAGTATATGGGACGAATGGGCTGACGCTAATGGGGAGTTGGGACCTGTTTATGGTAAGCAATGGAGACGTTGGGAGGGGAAGAATGGGCAGGTAGTGGATCAGATCACTGCATTGATTCAAGAAATCAAAAAAAATCCAGATAGCCGTCGACTGATTGTAAGTGCTTGGAACGTTGCGGAACTTTCGGAAATGGCATTGATGCCTTGTCATTCACTCTTCCAGTTTTACGTAGCTGATGGTCGGTTGAGTTGTCAATTATACCAGCGTAGCGCGGATGTATTTCTGGGTGTTCCATTCAATATTGCTTCTTATGCACTTCTTACCCATATGATTGCACAGGTGTGTCAATTAAAGCCTGGGGATTTTGTTCATACGTTTGGAGATGTTCATATTTACAGTAATCATTTTGAGCAGGTAAAACTTCAATTAAGCAGACAACCTTATCCGCTACCAACTTTGAAACTAAACCCTGCCGTTACTGATTTATTTTCGTTTCGCTTTGAGGATATAGAAATTTTAAATTACCAATGCCATCCCGCTATCAAAGCGCCGGTGGCAGTATAAATAACAATCAAATGCAAGTTTCCCTGATTGTTGCTGCCGCCCATAATGGAGCCATTGGAAAAGAGGGGAATATGCCTTGGCATCTTCCTGCTGATTTAAAACATTTTAAAAATATTACCTGGGGACTACCTGTTATTATGGGTAGAAAAACATATGACTCGCTCGGAAAACCACTTCCGGGTCGTACTAATATTGTGATAACGCGTCAAGCCAATTGGAGCGCTTCGAGTGAGGTAATTGTAGTGTCAGATGCAATTACAGCCCTCTCAAAAGCAAAGGAATGCGCTATAAATGAAGTAGTGATTATCGGTGGCGGTGAGATTTACAATTTGTTTTTTGATCTGGCAACACGAATCTATCTTACGCGCGTAGATGCAAATCCTGATGCAGACACTTATTTTACATCTTTTCATCCCAGTGAATGGAAGCTTGTTAGCCAATTAGATCGGGAAGCCGATGAAAAGCATGCATTCAATTATTCTTTTCAGGTTTGGGAAAGGCTAACCTAAGCCAGTATGTTTACCAATACGCAATTACTTTTTCGGTACTTCAATTTTCTGCTTCGTGCCTCTAATCCCAAGGGGCATGGCATACATTCTCCATTTGTTTTTGATTTTTTGACAAAGGTGCTTCAAGACAACACTTCATTTAGGGAATATGCGGTTTGGAACAGGTGGAGACAGTCTCTGCTCAGCAATCACGATCTACTAACGGTCAATGAGATCGGAGCGGGATCACGTGCTGGGTCATTTAGTACCCGTACCGTTTCCTCGCTGACAAAAATAGCTGCGAAAACGCCCCGTACGGCTAAATTTTTTTTTCGAATTGCACGTTATTATAATCCTAGTACTATACTTGAGCTTGGGACTTCCTTGGGACTCTCAACAGGTTTTTTTTCATTGGCCTGTCCTACTTCTTCCATTTATACAATCGAAGGTGTTGATGCAATTGCTGACAGGGCAAAGCGGCATTTTGCTGAATGGAATTGTGAGAATGTAGTTGTAGAGCAAGGTAATTTAGACACTTGCTTACAAGGCTTATTGAACACTATACCAAGCCCTGATCTTGTGTTTATGGATGGTAACCATAGGCAGGATGCTACGCTGCGATATTTTACGCAACTCCTTCCATATCTGTCAGCAACCTCAATGATCATTGTGGATGATATTCACTGGAGTACTGGAATGGAAAAGGCGTGGTCCGTAATTAAGACGCATGATCGAGTGAGGCTTACTATCGATTTTTTTCAATTCGGGGTAGTACTTTTTAATCCAAGCTTCTTAGGTAAATCTCATTTTAGTATCCGCTATTAATCGCTACCTTCGTTAAGCAGTTTTATTAATACTGTTTTCAACTATGACCATTGGAGTTCTTCGGGAGGCAAGCCCAGAAACAAGGGTGTCGTTAACAGACGAAGCTGTTGCAGCTCTTGTTAAAAAAGGATTTACAGTTTGCGTAGAGCAAGGAGCTGGCATCAATGCCTTTTGCAGTGATTCTGCTTACCAATCTGCGGGTGCGTCAATTAGTGATAGAACAACTGTAGTAGCAAAATCAGACGTAGTTTTATCGATGCATGCGATTCCTACCGATCAGCTAGCTGCAATGGGCGGCAAAATATTAATTGGTGCCTTTCAGCCACTATATAAAAAAGATTGGGTACAGGCTGTTGCACTTGCAGGTGTCACTTCTTTTTCTTTAGATATGTTGCCCCGAACAACAAGGGCCCAATCAATGGATATACTAAGTTCACAAGCAAACATTGCAGGGTATAAGGCAATACTAGTGGCTGCTAATACTTACGGGAGATATTTTCCTATGTTTATGACTGCTGCTGGAAGTATTACACCTGCAAAAGTGTTGATACTGGGTGCTGGTGTTGCAGGATTGCAAGCTATTGCCACTGCAAAGCGACTTGGCGCTGTGGTAGAGGTATTTGATACTCGTCCTGCTGTAAAAGAGGAAGTGATGAGTTTGGGTGCAAAATTTATTGAAGTGGGAGGTGCAGCAGATGCTAGTAAAGCAGGCGGATATGCTGTTGAACAGTCTGAGGAGTACCAGCGCCGGCAGCGTGAGCGTATTGCTCAATCAGCGGCAAAGGCTGATATAATTATCACTACGGCCCAAATTCCAGGGAAAAAGGCTCCAATATTGATTACTGGTGATATGATTGCCTCCATGCGAAATGGATCCGTAATTATTGATTTGGCAGCAGCTACAGGGGGGAACACACCTTATACAAAAGATGCTGAAACTGTTGAGCAAAATGGAGTGAGAATAGTAGGTGCTTCTAACTTGCCAGCTTCACTTCCTGCCGACGCTAGTAAGTTATACGGAAAGAACATACTCAATTTCTTTCAGCTGTTGATAGATAAGACAGGGGCTTTGCATTTGAATTGGGAAGATGATTTGGTCAAAGGAGCCTGTGTGACTCATCAGGGTAAAATTATAAACGAAAAAATTACTTCAAGCTTATAAACATGGAACAACTATTGTCTTGGATTAGCTTGCATCAGGAAATTCTGTATATCGTAATCCTGATGATTTTTGTGGGAATTGAAGTGATAGGGAGAGTTCCCAGTGTATTGCATACGCCTCTTATGAGTGGAGCAAATGCCATTCACGGGGTGGTAATTATCGGTGCAATTATAGTCATGGGGAAAGCTGCTCCAACTAATTACCTGGCGCTGGTACTAGGATTTATTGCTGTGATTGTGGGAACGTTAAATGTGGTAGGGGGTTTTGTTGTAACCGATCGAATGTTGGAGATGTTTTCCAAAAAGAAAAAATAATTCCGAATTAAAAATAGAAACTCGTGGAACTAAACCTCCTGACTTTTATATACTTGATTGCATCCGTCACCTTTATAGTGGGTCTTAAGATGTTATCTCATCCTGCTTCTGCAAGAAACGGAAACAGAGTGGCTGCATTCGGAATGACACTAGCTATTTTAGGAACAATTTTTTTATATGAGGAGGATGGCACCCGGTTGGGAAATTATGGTTGGATTTTTGGTGGAATATTAATTGGAACAGTCATAGGAACATTCGCTGCAAAGCGTGTTAAGATGACGGCAATGCCTGAGATGGTGAGCCTGTTTAACGGAATGGGAGGTGCTTGCGCTGCTTTGATCAGTTTGGTGGAGTTTGATCATCTTGCTCATTTGGATCCCATCATGGCTGGTGTACTATTAATGGCTGGTGCAGAAACCGCAGTAAAGGGGTTCTTGTTGATTATTGTTCTAGGACTACTCATTGGATCTGTTTCTTTTGCTGGAAGTATAATTGCCTGGGGTAAATTGAATGGATCTATTAAAGACTTTTCGTTTAAGGGGCAGCATATTTTTAACATTTTACTTTTAGCGATTATAGTTTTATTGGCTGCTTATTTAATTGTGTTTTTACCGTCTAATGCCATCTTTATCTTTTACTCAATTTTCTTTCTCTCTTTACTCTACGGTGTGTTTTTTGTCTTGCCAATCGGTGGGGCCGATATGCCTGTAGTAATTTCTTTGTTGAATTCTTTTACTGGTGTTGCGGCTGCCTGTGGAGGATTTCTTTATGACAATAAGGTGATGCTTACTGGCGGTATTCTAGTTGGTGCTGCAGGGACCTTGCTTACCATTCTGATGTGTAAAGCAATGAATCGCTCACTTACCAATGTATTAATTGGTTCTTTTGGTGGCGCTAGTGCTGTAGGCGCTTCCTCCAGTGGCGTTGGTGGCACGCATAAAGAAATTAGCCTTAGCGACACAGCTGTTTTAATGAGCTATGCCACTAAGGTATACATTGTTCCTGGTTACGGCCTGGCAGTTGCACAGGCACAGCATGCTTGTCATGAGTTAGAAAAGTTGTTAGAGTCAAAAGGGGTGGATGTAAAATATGCGATACATCCCGTTGCAGGTCGCATGCCCGGTCACATGAATGTCTTACTGGCTGAGGCAGACGTTCCTTATGAAAAATTATTGGAAATGGAGCAAGCGAATGAGGAATTCTCTACCACAGACGTTGTCTTGATACTAGGTGCTAATGACGTTGTTAATCCTGCTGCTAAGTCTGATCCAGCTTCCCCGATTTACGGTATGCCAATACTTGATGTAGAGCTTGCTAAACATGTAATAGTTAACAAGCGAAGTATGAAGCCAGGGTACGCGGGTATTGAGAATGAGCTTTTCTTCCGTCCTAAGACTTCTATGTTATTTGGTGATGCCAAAAAAGTGCTACAAGATCTGGTGACAGAGATTAAGAGTCTTTGATTATTCTTAGTTTTAACTTGTGCAATTACCTTCTTCTTTTTTAAGTTCCCTAGAGGGTCTTCCGGGATATGATATTCCACGTTTTGTGGCCGCGCATATTGATCAATCTCCTATCACTTCCATTCGACTTAATCCGGAGAAACGAACTGATCTTTCTTTTTCCCTAACTCCAATCCCTTGGACCACTTCTGGCTTTTATGTAAATCCCAGGCCGTCTTTTACATTCGATCCACTTTTTCATGCCGGGGCTTATTATGTGCAAGAGGCTAGTAGTATGCTATTAGAGCAAGCGTTTTTGCAGACTGGCTTTGCGGATCAACCAATTCGTGCTTTAGATTTATGTGCAGCTCCTGGTGGCAAGGCTACACATCTTCATTCTCTACTTGCTCCTGGTAGTTTATTAGTGGCTAATGAAGTAATACGATCCAGAACGGGATTGCTTCGTGATAACCTAATTAAATGGGGTGCTGAAAATGTAATTGTTACTCAAAATGATCCACATCATTTTGAGCGTTTGCCAGCTTATTTTGATTGGATTACATTGGACGCTCCGTGCAGTGGTAGCGGATTATTCAGAAAGGATCATGAGGCAATAACATCCTGGACCCCTGCTCAAGTTGATCATTGCGCGCTAAGACAACAACGGATTTTACAATCAGCTTGGAAAGCACTTAAGCCCGGCGGCGTCTTGTTTTATGCAACTTGTTCTTATTCCGCGGAGGAAAATGAGGCCGTTGCGGAGTGGTTTTCTAAGGAATATGGCGCTGCATTTTTACCGATTCAAATTGATCCTTCCTGGGGTGTTATTGAAACTGATAAAGGTTATCGTTGTTGGCCACATCTTATTCAAGGTGAGGGCTTCTTTTTTACATGCTTTAGAAAGCCACTCAACGCACAACTTACTTCTATAAATCACAAAGTATTTAAAGTAAAAGCGGTTAGCAAATCAATTGGACTCCGCACTCTTGCGGAGTGGCTTGACCTTGAAGGAATGGATGTTGCTGAAGCCGGAGCAGATTTAATGGTTTTTCCTAGCTCTTTACAGGCAGATTTACACTTGATTCAACAGCATTTATATCTTGTTTATGCAGGAGTAAGAGTGGGAAGATGGATGCGAGATAAATTAGTTCCCGATCATGCGTTAGCATTATGTACTCGTTTATCATCTGCCGTAAATCGTTTGTCATTGAATAATCAACAGGCAATTGCTTTTCTACAGCGTAAAGAATTTACTGCTGAAAATGCAGACAAGGGGTGGGCGGTAGCTACTTATCAAGGACTGCCATTAGGTTGGTTGAACGTGTTGCCTGGCCGTGTCAATAATTACTATCCAAAGGGACTTCGAATACTCAAAGACCATTTGTAACAAGTTTCTTTACTCGGGATTTATGAAAAGCGATAGCCTTGTAAAAAGGAAATTGTTTTCATCCTCTTTTTTCCCTCAAGTTGAACTTCTTCAAGTTGTAGCCAGCCGTCTTTGCAGGCAAAACGTAAGTAGTTTTTGCCATCAGTCTCTATAGTACCAGGCAAGGCGGTAGTTTTATCCTGAAGGATAACTGCTTGGTAGATCTTAAGCAACTTACCTTCTAGTTGGGTATACGCTCCTGGTAATGGAGATAATCCTCGTATCAAATTATTTATTTCTTGGGCAGGTAAGTTCCAGTTGATTGCACCCGTTTCTTTTTGCAATTTTGGAGCAGCTTTCAGCGGTTGTGCATCGCTGTTTTGTGGGATTGGAGTAATACTGTTTTGCACATAGCCATTTATTGTTTCAGTAAGTAAGCTTGCGCCTAACACTTTTAGCTTATTGTACAAGGTTCCAAAATTATCTGCATCTTCAATTTCTAATTCTTTTTGCAGCAACAAGTCTCCAGTGTCAATTTCATGTTTAAGCAGAAAAGTAGTCACCCCTGTTCTTTTCTCTCCATTGATCAATGCCCAATTGATGGGTGCTGCCCCTCTGTAGTTTGGTAATAGTGAGCCATGTAGGTTAATGGTCCCAAGGGGGGGTAAGTTCCACACTACCTCTGGTAACATCCTAAAGGCTACGACAATTTGCAAATCTGGCTTCCAAGCTGCCAATTCTTGTATAAAAGCCGGGTCCTTAAGTTTTAAGGGCTGAAGAAGTGGTAAGTGATGAGCAATTGCAAGTTGTTTAACAGGGCTCTGTTGTAATTCCAGTCCTCTGCCAGCGGGTTTGTCGGGCGCTGTAATAACCCCAACTATGTTAAATCCTTTATCTAACATAGCCTGCAAGCTGGCTACCGCAAAATCTGGGGTACCCATAAATACAATGCGAATGGAAAGCGGGTCTTTTGCCATGAATGCAAAAGTACTAAATGTAAAAGGCCCTATTCAAAGTCTTTGTAAAGTAAATATCGTTTTCTGATTTCTTTGAATCGAGATAATTGTGGCTCCCAACTTTGACGAATCTCTTTTTCAGATTTGCCCTCCTTGATTTGCTGCATCAATGAATTATTGCCGGCAAGTTTATTGAAGAATGAGAGATCAGGATCTCCTGATTTTGGAATTAAAAAGAAGCTGTCCTTTTGTGGGAAAATCTGATAAGCATCCAACAACCAGCTGATTTGAATTTTACTATTGATTTTTTTTATGACCTGCTCTTCTGTTCCTCCAAAATCCCAACCGTAGCAAATCTGTCCATAATGTTTTGATTTTTTGGCACCTTCATTGGGATTAGGGATGAACTTAATCATATTATTGGGCAGAGAGGGGTGACCTATTAACTGAAAGGGTTTATCTGTTCCCCTGCCTTCACTCAGCGCAGTACCTTCGAAAAGGCAGGTGGTGGGGTAGAGGTAAATTGATTGCATATTGGGTAGATTGGGGGAAGGGCGAACCGGTAGCGAATAGCGCGATTGGTGATCGTAGTCTTTGCAGCATACGATAATCAGCTGGAATTTATTTTTTGGCAGCTCGGCTAGATCTCCAGTCTTGCATAGTAAGGTTGGTTTCTCAAACATGTTGGCTACCTCTGTAGTTGCCATCATTAGAGTGCTGCTCTCACTTTCAGGCTTTTTACTCTCGCTTGGTTTTACCCATCTTTCTCCAACTAACATCCACGCATACTCTCCAATTGTCATTCCATAGACAATTGGAATGGGTTGCATACCCACAAATGACTGATAGGTTCTATTGAGCACTGGCCCATCAACGTAATGTCCATTAGGGTTTGGGCGATCTAAAATAATTAGTGGCTTCTGAGATCGCATCGCTGATGCTATGTACGCTTCTAGAGAGGAAATAAAAGTATAAAAACGAACGCCTACATCTTGAATGTCAAATATCATTATGTCAACTTCTTTCAGATCTTTTTCATCGGGTCCTCGCTTTGAACCATAGAGTGATACGACTGGGATGCCAGTTTTTTTGTCTATATAGTCGCCAACCTTTTCGCCAGCGTCAGCATCACCCCTAAAACCGTGCTCTGGTCCAAAAATCACTTTTATCTCAATGCCCAAACTAATCAAGGTGTCAACGAGATGTTTTTTCCCAACCATTGATGTTTGATTGGCAAATAATCCAATCCGTTTTCCTTGGAGTAGCGGCAGATAGTTTTTTATCTGTGCTGCACCTGGGATTACAATAGAATTTTTTGAAGCTGCTTTTGGCTGTGAAAAAGCAAGCGAGGATAAGCTGATTAGCAATACAAGAATGGAGAAATTTCGCATGGCATTACATTTTGGACATATTGAAAGTACATAAATCTGTTTTGAAAAAGGCTTTTGACTCCTCCAATTCCGTTACCTTGCATCGTAAAATACTAAACATGGCAGCAGTTAAAACGGGGGATAAAGTAAAAGTGCATTACCACGGCAAATTGACCAACGGAGAAACTTTTGATTCCTCTGAAGGAAGGGAGCCACTACAATTTGAAGTAGGAAGCGGTGCGGTAATCAAAGGGTTTGATGATGGAGTGACCGGGATGCAGGTGGGTGAAAAGAAAACTATTCAAATTCCCTTTATGGAGGCCTACGGTCCTCATAGTCCAGAAATGGTCATCGACATGCCTAAGGATCGATTCCCGGCTGATATGACTATTTCTATTGGGATGCCTTTGCATATGAGTGATGGGCAAGGACGTAATTTTCAAGTTACAGTCACTGAAATCTTAGAAGCCTCTGTGAAACTGGATGCAAATCATCCTTTGGCAGGAAAAGATCTTGTATTTGACTTAGAGTTGGTAGATATTGAAGGGGCGAGCCCTCTTATTATCATGCCTTAATTTTATAAGTCTTTCCTGTGTTCAATGCGTATTCTTATACGGTGGCCGAGCGCTTTTTGAGGTATGTACAAATCGATACACAAAGCGACCCCCATGCAACTGGTTTTCCCAGCTCACTAAAACAACTAGAGTTGTCTAGATTGTTGGTGAATGAGTTGTTGGATATGGGTGTTAAAGATGCATCCTTGGATCAGTGGGGGTATGTGATGGCCACGATTCCTGCAACAAGCGCTAAACCACTGCCTGTTATTTGCTTTTGTGCACATGTTGACACAGCTCCCGATTGCCCTGGTGCAGGTGTTAAGCCACTCTTGCATCGCAATTATCAAGGTCAGGATTTGGTCTTGCCAGATGATCCCTCACAGGTAATTCGCCTTTCTGATTACCCCTATTTGTCTGGAAAGCTAGGGCAGGATATTATTACTGCTTCTGGTACTACATTATTGGGAGCTGATGACAAGGCTGGAGTTGCGATAATCATGGATTTTGCAAATTATCTACTTACAAACCCCTCTATTGAGCATGGTCCTATCCGATTGTTATTTACACCTGATGAAGAGGTTGGCCGCGGTACAGAAAGACTAGATATAAAAAAACTCGGAGCCGATTTTGGTTACACGCTTGATGGTGGGGATCTTGGTTCCTTGGAAGACGAAACTTTTAGTGCCAATGCTGTAAAAATTACATTTTATGGAATCATAGCCCATCCGGGTATGGCTAAAGGAAAAATGGTAAATGCGCTGAAGTTAGTAAGCTCGTTTATGGAGCAGTTGCCAAAGGACGCACTTTCTCCAGAGACCACAGCTGGGCGAGAGGGTTTTGTTCATCCTATAGAAATTAATGGAATAGCGGATCAATGCGTAATTGAGTTTTTAATTCGGGATTTTGAAACTGCCGGACTTGAAACCAAGGAGCAGTTTTTAAGAGATCTTGCTCAAAAGATTTGTGATGCAAACCCGGGGTCCCGTTTTTCAATCGAAGTAAAGGAACAGTACCGGAATATGAAGCAGGTTCTCGATGCGTACCCTCATGTTATTGAGTTAGCTCGAAAAGCCATGGAAGCAGCAGGTATTCAGGTCAAAACTGAGTGTGTGCGCGGAGGCACTGATGGGTCTCGACTCTCATTTATGGGCTTACCTTGTCCTAATATTTTTGCAGGTGAGCAAGCGGTACACTCACGTCATGAATTTGTTTGTGTACAGGATATGCAGAAATCTGTAGAGACCTTAGTACATTTGGTTAGACTTGCTGCAGCGCAATAAAGCGTTGTATAAAATTTCAACACTATGCAATTTTTAAGTTGGTTATGGGAGAATTGGTACGTTCTGGTTTTATTGGTCGTGTTCTTCTCCGGACTTTTTACAGTTAATCAGGGTTATGTAGGGGTCATTACTATGTTTGGTAAATACCGCCGCATTGTTCGTCCCGGCCTTAATATAAAAATTCCTGTTTTGGAAGTAATTTATAAAAAGGTATCTGTTCAAAACCGTTCTGTTGAGCTGGAGTTTCAGGCAGTGACGCAGGATCAGGCCAATGTTTACTTCAAAAGTATGTTGCTGTATGCCGTGCAAAATGCTGAGGAGGAGACCATCAAAAAGGTTGCCTTCAAGTTTATTGCGGAGAAAGATCTGATGCAAGCGTTAATTCGTACCATCGAAGGAAATATTCGGTCTTTTGTTGCCACCAAAAAACAGGCAGAAGTGTTGGGTCTTCGTCGAGAGATTGTGCAATATGTAAAGGTGGAAGTTGATCATTCATTAGAGGAGTGGGGATACCACCTATTGGATCTTCAAATTAATGATATCACTTTTGATAAATTGATCTTGGATTCAATGAGTAAAGTGGTTGCTTCTAATAACTTAAAAGCAGCAGCTGAAAATGAGGGGCAAGCCTTGTTGATTACTAAAACAAAGGCTGCGGAGGCTGATGGTAATGCTATCAAAATCTCTGCGGAAGCCGAAAAAGAAGCAGCTCGGTTACGTGGCCAGGGGGTAGCTTTATTTAGAATGGAAGTAGCAACAGGTATGACGGAAGCAGCTGAGCAATTAAAGCAAGCCAACCTAGACACCAATGTAATCCTGTTTAGTATGTGGACTGAAGCCGTAAAGAATTTTGCTGAATACGGAAAGGGCAATGTTATTTTCTTGGATGGAAGTCCGGACGGGATGGAGCGAACCATGAAGCAGATACAGGCGTTTATGGTGAAGCAGGCTGGTACCAGTAATCCTGCTTAGTCATTGTTAATGATCCGTGAAAACAAGTAAGGTTACACCAAAGTGGGGTAGTAGATCGTTTAAAGATTGGTTATACACCCCTGTTTAAAAAAAATACAAGTTCACTATCACATTCAAACCTATTTTAGCTTTAAATAAATCTTGCTATGATTGATCTTTTGCAGGTGAATGGAGTGGCTGCAACGCCCGCTGTTGCTGGGGACACGAACCATGACGGTTTTTTAACCTTATGGGAGCTATTAGCTACAGGTGGATGGATCATGATACCACTTGGAATAATGCTGTTGTTTGCAATTTATATTTTCACAGAACGATATCTTGCTATTCGAGCTGCTGGGCGTATCGATGATAATTTTATGAATATTATCAGAGACCATCTAGTGACTGGAAATATTGCGGCTGCGAAAAGTTTTACCAGAAATACAAATAATCCCGTAGCTAGAATAATTGATAAGGGAATACAACGTATAGGCAAACCAATTGAGTTGATTGAAAAAAGCATGGATAATGTAGGGGTGTTAGAAATGTATAAACTCGAAAAGAATTTGGCTGTTTTGTCAGTGGTCTCAAAAGCAGCTCCAATTTTTGGATTTGTGGGTACCCTGGTGGGATTGATGCAGTTATTCTCTGCTATCAACACTACCAACGAATTTGAGGTGGCTACTATTGCTGGGGGTATTTATACTAAGTTGATCACGTCTATTTCCGGTCTTATCATTGGCTTGTTATCCTATTTGGGCTACAGTTTTTTACAAACTTTAATTGAGAAAACCAGCCATAAAATGGAGGCAGCTTCTGCCGATTTTTTAGATCTATTACAAGAACCCAGCCAATCTTAATTTGCCCATGCGATTTAGAAAGAAGAAGCTGCAAGAATCAGAGGTTTTTACTGACTCACTAAATGATATTCTTTTCATTTTGCTTATGTTTTTTTTGATTGTAGCTACACTCGCTAACCCTAATGTTGTTAAAGTGGGGCTACCTAAGGGTACTAAGGATACAAAAGCTAAACAGCATATCATGGTTTCTATAGACAAGAACCAGCAATTCTATATTGGTACAACAGCTGTTCCTGCCGCAGCTTTTGATACTTCCCTGTCAAAGGAAATTGCTCGATATCGGACACAAACTGATACGCCAACTGTTGTAATTAATGCAGACACCACCGCCTATTACGGAGAGGTGTATCGAATTATGTTGCTGGCAAAAAAAGAACGCGCTAAAGTGGTTGCCAGGATTGATTAAGAAATCCATCCACGGATCATTCGCTCTTTACCTTGCATGTCACGTTTGACTTCGCATTGAAGCCCCATTTCTTGCCACATGTTGGAAAGTTGGTGGGCGTATAGTGGATTAAGTTCACAAAATAATTGGCTATGGCTTTCGCGTTTAAACAAAAAAAGTGAAGCGAGTGCATGATAATAGACCAGCGGATCCTCTGCTGGGGCAAATAATGCCTCTGCGGGTTCAAACGCTAGTACCTGCGGGGCCATCTCATTCTTTTCTATTGGTGTAACGTAAGGAGGGTTGCTTACAATAAAATCAAAAGCAGGCAGGTTCTCCCAAGCTGCCTGATTGAATAAATCCTGATGCACAAAATTAATCGCAGTACCTAGCGATAAGGCATTCTGCTCGGCGATCTGCAAAGCCGCTGTACTTTTTTCCATCGCCCAAACCGTAGCACTTCTGATTCTACGTTTCAATGAAATAGCAATGCAGCCACTACCCGTCCCTACATCCAGGATGTTTAAGCTTTCTACTGGAAATCTACAGTTGCTAATTACCCATTCTACAAGCTCCTCAGTTTCCGGTCTTGGTATGAGTACGCCTTGTTCTACTCGAAAACGAAAGCCACAAAACCATGCTTCTTCTAATACATATTGCAGGGGTTCTTTGTTGAGTAGCCTGCTTACCATGTTATTTAGCTTCTCACCCGTTTGCTGCGTGAGTGGAACCTGCTGAATTCGGCTCCATTCTTTTTTCTCAACTTGAAGCAGGTGTAGTATTAGCTCTCTGCTAATAGCGGTGCATTCCTCCGCATCATAAAGGCAGCTGAGCTTTGCTTGAATCAAACGTACTGTTTCTGCTACACTCATGCATTGAAACGAGGGCTTACTACCAATTCTTTACTACCAGATTTATATTGGTAAAATCCCTCGCCTGATTTTGCGCCAAGCTTTCCTTCATTTACCAGTGATTCCAAGAGTTTTGCTGCTTTATATTTCGGATTGTTAAAACCGGATTCCAATACCTGCATAATCGACAAGCAAACATCCAGGCCAATTAAATCAGCTAATTGCAAAGGGCCCATTGGATGGGCCATCCCCAATTTCATAATAGTGTCAATTTCTTCAACTCCAGCCACGCCCTCTTCTAAGCTGCAGATAGCTTCGTTAATCATTGGCATCAGGATACGGTTTGAGATGAACCCTGGGAAATCATTGACAACACAAGGTACTTTCCCAAGTGCTTTACTAAGCGCTACCGTTTTTTCAGTAACGTCTTGTAAAGTCGAAGGACTTTTAATTACCTCTACCAATTTCATGACGGGAACGGGATTCATAAAATGCATTCCAATTACTTGTTGAGGGCGCTGCGTTGCATCTGCAATTTCCTGAATGGGGATTGAGGAGGTGTTTGAAGCAAGAATACAAGAAGCGGGTGCATGTTGGTCAATCTCCTTGAAAATATTGAGTTTGATCTTTTTATTTTCTGTAGCTGCCTCCACGACAATTTCCGCGTCAAGAACTCCGCTTGCTATTGTAGTATCCGTTTTTAATCTATCGAGTGTTTCCTGTTTGAGTGAAGCCGGAATTGTTCCTTTTGCAATCATTCTGTCTAAATTCTTCTCGATTGTTTGCAACGCTTTTTGAAGTTGCGCAGTTTGTACATCAATCAGCGTTACTTGCCACCCGGTTTGGGCAAACACTTGTGCAATTCCATTACCCATGGTTCCTGCACCGATTACGGCCATCTTACTCATGCTACTTATTTTTTTCTTTTAAAATCTCCTCGCTTCCAGGCTTGGATAAAATCGGCCCAAGCGACGGGGTTAAAGATGTTCATAGGAGGGGCTTGCCCCTGATATACTGCTCTGTTCGCAATCTTATTCATTTGCATTCTTGTAGCCTCCCCGCCATCACCGGGAGTACTTTGAAGTAATAACCGGCGAGTAGTGGCATTTGTGTTTTTTCGTGCAATTTCATAGGCGTCATCAGGTATAGCTACATTGGCAAAATCTCTTGCAAATTGTTCAGGGGTAGGTCTTGGCTTCAGAACTGTGGCAGGAAGGTAGACGGTGTCTGCAACCATCAGTTGAACAATTCCATATTGATTCCCTACTAAGTCTTTTGGGATAATTACTTTTTTTGACTGATAACTTACGTGCGAAAATTCTACTTCGTCCCCCTTTAACACCACAATAGAAAAAACTCCTTGATTATTAGAAAGTGTTCCTCGATTTTGTCCTTTTACAATAATGCTAACAGCGGGTATTCCAATTAAACTATCCGCAGTCATTACCACGCCGTATAATTGTACTACGGAATCTCGGGTAGTCTCAAATTGTGCTTTTACAACCTGAGGTAAGAAAAGCAATAGCAAGCAGCTGTATCGTATCCAATTTTTCAATTGATGCAAAATTAGCCAGTTCTAGCCATCTGCTCAACAAAATGACTGTTGATTGGTTAACTTTGCAAGCAACTGAACGCTATGATTACTACCGAAAAAATACTGGCTGCATTGCAAAACGTACAAGAGCCAGACCTGGGGAAGGATTTGGTCACACTGAACATGGTTCAGGACATAGAGATTAAAGGGGCTCATGTAAGTTTTACCGTTGTTTTAACAACTCCAGCTTGTCCCATGAAGGACATGATGCGTACAGCCTGTGAGAATGCCATACGTTTACTGGTGAGTAAAGAGGCGATTGTCACAGTGAATTTTACAGCACAAACCACCTCCAAAAGAGTAGATGCGGGAGCAATTTTACCTCAAGTCAAGAACATTATTGCCGTATTTAGTGGAAAAGGTGGGGTGGGAAAATCGACAGTAGCTGCTAATTTGGCTTTGGCGCTTTCACAAGGAGGTGCTTCAGTTGGTCTGATGGATGCTGACATTTACGGCCCCAGCGTTCCAATTATGTTTGGTGTTCGAGGCGAACGCCCTTTGATGGAAGACGTGAACGGCAAGGGGATGATTCTGCCTCTTGAAAGGTTTGGTATAAAACTGATGAGCATAGGCCTTTTGGTAGATGAAAAAAATGCAGTAGTATGGAGAGGTCCTATGGCAAGTAGCGCCGTAAAGCAATTTGTTTCGGATGTGAAGTGGGGAGCCTTGGATTATTTGGTAATTGATATGCCTCCCGGTACAGGGGATATACATCTTACTTTACTACAAACTGTTCCTGTAACAGGGGCTGTGATTGTTACTACTCCACAAGACGTAGCGCTGGCAGATGCAAAAAAGGGAATTGCCATGTTTGGGCAAGCACAATTGAATGTTCCGTTGATTGGGTTGGTAGAAAACATGAGCTACTTCACTCCTGCAGAATTGCCCAACAACAGATATTATATCTTTGGCAAGCAAGGCGGAAGACGTTTGGCAGATGAGTATGATATTCCTTTTTTAGGTGAAATCCCATTGGTGCAATCGATCCGTGAAGGGGGAGACCAGGGTGTCCCAGCAATGATGGGTGATGAGTCTATCACTAAACAAGCTTTTTCTCAATTTGCATCCCTGGTTGTACGAAGTATCGCTATGCGGAATGCTAATCTTTCTGCTGAGAAAATTGCCGCAACGGTTTAAGGCAACAAATTTTGATGAATCGCACTCAACTCATACAAACTATTCGGGATAAAAAATCCTATCTCTGTGTAGGGTTAGATACTGATTTAAATTTATTGCCCTCCTCCTTGAGAGGAAATCCTGATGGGGTTTTACTTTTTAATAAAGCCGTTATTGATGCAACCCGCTCCACTTGTGTTGCCTATAAGATCAATACTGCATTTTATGAATGCATGGGAGCGAAGGGGTGGTTGATCATGGATCAAACTGTACGATACATTGGAGACAAGCATTTCATCATTGCAGATGCCAAGCGGGGGGATATCGGAAATACATCAAGACAATATGCTGCTGCCTTTTTTTCACAGATGGCATTTGATTCTATTACCGTTTCTCCATACATGGGAGAGGATAGTGTAAAGCCTTTTCTTACATTCCCTGATAAGTGGGCAATTGTGCTGGGATTGACTTCCAATAGTGGTGCGGCTGATTTTGAGTTATTGAATTGCGAAGGCACTCCTCTTTACGAACACGTGTTGCGAAAGGTTTCCTCCTGGGGTACACCCACTAACCTTATGTTTGTAGTAGGGGCAACGCAGGCGGACTCGTTCATGCGTATTCGCCAAATATGCCCAGATCATTTCTTTCTAGTTCCCGGAGTTGGTGCCCAAGGAGGAAGTCTTCGTGAAATTTCAGAGAAAGCAATGAATAAAGATGTTGGTCTGCTGGTAAATGCCAGCCGTGCAATATTGTATGCATCATCTGGGAATGATTTTGCGGAGGCTGCTGCTCAAGTGGCTGGAAGTTACCAAGCGGAGATGGCCACTTATTTGTAAGGGCTGATTACCTATTCCTTCTTTACTTTTGATGTTAAATTAATTAAGCGATGGCTGCCAGAACTGATCTATTTCAACATCCCGATTATTTTGAGTTGGATGCTTTGTTGACTGAAGAGCATAAGATGGTGAGGGACTCTGTTCGAAACTATGTGAAAAAAGAAATCTCTCCTATCATAGAGGATTATGCGCAAAGGGCGGAGTTTCCCGAGCATATTGTGAGACAACTTGGTGAGCTGGGTTGTTTTGGTCCTACTGTGCCTGTAGAGTATGGAGGTGGAGGGTTGGATTACATTTCTTACGGGTTAATGATGCAGGAGCTGGAGCGCGGCGATAGCGGCGTGCGGTCAACGGCTTCCGTACAAGGTTCTTTAGTGATGTATCCTATTCAGGCATACGGAAGTGAGGAACAAAAAAAGCACTTCTTACCCAAGCTAGCGAGTGGTGAGTGGCTGGGTTGTTTTGGTTTGACGGAGCCTAACCACGGAAGTGATCCATCCAGTATGCTTACGAATTTTCGTGATGCAGGAGACCATGTGATCTTGAATGGTGCAAAGATGTGGATCAGCAATGCTCCTTTTGCACAAGTTGCAGTTGTTTGGGCAAAGAATGAAAGTGGAGAGGTACATGGTTTGATTGTTGAACGAGGCATGAAGGGATTTTCTACTCCTACCACGCATGGCAAGTGGAGTTTAAGGGCATCGGCAACTGGAGAACTTGTGTTCGATAATGTATCAGTGCCTAAGAAAAATATTTTACCTGGCGTAAAAGGTTTAAAAGGTCCATTGAGTTGTTTGACCAAGGCCCGATTTGGAATTGCATGGGGTGCCATTGGTGCTGCGATGGATTGCTATGATACGGCGCTACGTTATGCCAAAGAGCGAGAGCAATTTGGGAAGCCCATCGCGGCATTTCAGTTGCAACAAAAAAAGTTAGCAGAGATGCTCACGGAAATTACCAAAGCGCAGTTATTAAACTGGCGATTGGGTGTTTTAATGAATGAGGGAAAGGTTACGCCACAACAGGTAAGTATGGCAAAGCGTAATGCATGTGAGGTGGCCACTACCATTTGTAGAGAGGCTAGGCAGGTACTTGGAGGAATGGGTATTACAGGTGAGTATCCAATTATGCGTCATATGATGAATTTGGAGAGTGTTATCACGTACGAGGGAACACATGATATTCACTTGTTGATTACAGGCATGGACATTACAGGAATCAATGCTTTTAAATAGGTAGTATTTGCGAGTTTATTTGATTGGTTTTATGGGAGCCGGGAAAACCTGGATGGGAAAACAGGTTGGGTTAGTATCTGGTTTTCCCTTTTTAGATCTGGATGCATACATAGAACAGCAGGAGGGGCAATCCATCTCTGTTTTGTTTGAGCAAAAGGGAGAAGATTATTTTAGGTCAATAGAGCAAAAGTGTTTGCAGGAACTGACTACCATTAATTCCAACTTGGTGCTGAGTTGTGGAGGAGGAACTCCTTGCTTTTTTGATAACATTGATTTCATGAAAAAAAATGGTACTGTTATTTGGCTTGATCCCCCAGTTGCAGTGTTGGTTGAGCGATTAAAACTTGAATTGCATACTCGTCCATTGCTGAACACTGTTTCTCCCTCTGATTTGGAAGGTTACGTACAAATGAAATTATCAATGCGCTCACCTTTTTACGAACAGGCGCACTACAGGATACAGGCGGCAATTGCTGAGCCAATGCATCTTCTTAAACTAATCCAGCATGGATAAATTAAATTTTTTCCTGGCAGCTGTATTTGCAGCTATCGCTGTTGCAGCAGGAGCTTTTGGTGCACATGGGTTGCAGCAACTTACCCAGGAGGCCACGGTGATTCAGACCTATCAAACTGCTGTGCAATATCACTTTTGGCATGCTATAGCGTTATTGTTGACAGGCTTATTAGCTCCCTATGGCCAAGCAAAGTTCAATTATTGGGCAAGGCAATCTTTTTTGGCAGGGTTGGTTTGTTTTAGTGGCTCTTTGTATTTGCTTACTTATTTGCGTATTCAGGAGATTCAATCGCTCAAATGGATTGTTTTTGTCACTCCAGTCGGCGGACTTTTATTGATCACCGGTTGGGTTTTATTAGGGCTCTCTTTTGCTTCATTCAAACAGTCAAACTAATTATCTTTGTTTGGATGGCCAATCGCATCAAATCAAGTAATTCAAAAAAGGAAAAAGAAACGGACAAAGATCCCACGCTTCGTGATTTTAAAAAAGAACCAGAAGCCCAGCTTGATTTGGTCGCCTTATTAAAAGACGAACGTACTTGGAAAATTGTAGGGTTCACCTTTATTATTCTCTCTTTGTTTTTATTTATTTCTTTTGCTTCATACCTTTTCACATGGCAAGAGGATCAGGCCATTGCACAACAAGGGTTCTCTGCCTTATTGGAGGATGACAAGCCTGCACTTAACTGGCTGGGACGTTTAGGAGCCGTTGTTGCTCATTTTTTCTTTTTCAAAGCTTTTGGACTCGCCTCCTTCTTGGTTTGCACTTTCTTTTTTGTTGTAGGGGTTAATTTGTTATTTCGTCAACGTGTGTTTTCCATTTGGAGGAATTTGAAGTATGTAACCATTGGTGTTACCGTATTGTCTGTATCTCTATCTTATATTTTTCGGTCTAGTGATTTTTCTTATGGAGGTGGGGTGGGGGAATTAATAAAAGTAGAGATGGAAGGTATTTTTGGTGTGGTGGGAACTGGCGCTATTTTATTCTTAACTGCTTTTGCTTACATTATTTGGCAATTCAACCCCACCTTTAAATGGCCTGTTCGTAAACCGAAGCAAGAAGAGATTGAGGAGGAAAATGAGTTGCTACCTGAAGAGGCCAATTCCAACGAGGAGCAAAATCAATTTGTGCCACTGGCCGCTGGGCAAACCCTCAATGATTTATATGCAGCAGGGGTTCGTCCTAATCAACTAAAAGAGGAAACGGCCATGCTGGTTCCACCAGTGGAAGAAGCTGAATCAATTCCATTAAGTTTAGTCGAGCATGAACTTCCTTTAACTACTGACCAAGCTCCGGTTCAAGAATCCGAAGCTATTTCTGTTCCCTTAATTCCAGAGCCAACTCCTCAAGAAGAGCCGCCCCTTTTAGAAACACCCGTGGAAGAGGTAGAGTCTGCCTCTGAAATCTTGCCGCCAGTTGAAGAGGGAGACCTCGAATTAGAAATTAAAACGGTTCCTGATCCTGTTATTGAGGAGGCCGAGGCCGTTCCTGAAAATCTTCCACCGTATGAGCCAACACTTGATTTAAGCAAGTATAAATATCCCACGCTGCAACTATTAGAGCAGCACGGTTCTGAAAAGATCGTGCATGATCCCAGTGAGTTGGAAAGTAATAAAACCCAAATCATTAACACGCTCCGGAATTATGCGATTGAAATTCAGAAAATCAGTGCTACGGTGGGTCCTACCGTAACACTTTATGAAATTGTACCTGCTCCTGGAGTTCGTATTTCTCGGATCAAGAACTTAGAAGATGATATTGCCTTGAGTTTAGCGGCGTTGGGTATTCGTATTATAGCGCCTATACCTGGAAAAGGAACTATTGGTATCGAAGTTCCAAACCTCAAGAAGACCATTGTGAGCATGAAGACTTTATTGTCTTCTGAAAAATTCCAGCACAATAATTATAGTCTACCAATTGCTATTGGAAAGAAAATTGATAACGATAACTATATCGTTGACTTAGCCTCGATGCCTCACTTGCTGATGGCGGGGGCTACTGGTCAAGGTAAATCTGTTGGTCTCAATGCTATCTTGGTTTCATTACTATATAAAAAACATCCTTCCCAGCTAAAATTTGTTTTGATCGACCCCAAAAAAGTGGAGCTTAGTATTTACCGGCATATCGAGCGCCATTTCTTGGCTAAACTACCTGGAGAGGAGGATGCAATTATTACTGATACTAAAAAAGTAATCCATACACTCAATGCGCTATGTATTGAAATGGATAATCGGTATGATTTACTCAAAGAGGCAGGGGCTCGAAACATAAAAGAGTACAACGAAAAGTTTATTAACAGAAAGCTAAATCCTCAGAAAGGGCATTCTTATTTACCCTTTATTGTGTTGGTGGTCGATGAATTTGCTGATTTGATAATGACGGCTGGCAAAGAGGTGGAAATGCCCATCGCTCGTTTAGCGCAGCTGGCCCGGGCTATTGGGATTCACTTGATTATTGCCACCCAGCGCCCCTCCGTAAATATCATTACGGGTACTATTAAAGCAAACTTCCCTGCCCGTATTGCCTTTAAGGTCTCTTCCAAAATTGATTCGAGAACCATTTTGGATACAGGAGGGGCTGAGCAGTTGATTGGAAAGGGCGATATGCTTATCTCTCATAACGGGGAGTTAACACGTTTGCAATGCGCCTTTGTTGATACACCTGAGGTAGAACAAGTTGTAGACTTCATTGGGGAGCAACAGGGATATCCGCAGGCCTTTTTATTGCCTGAATATATTGACGAAAAAGAGGCCGAAGCCCGTGGGGAGTTGGATATGTCAGACCGGGATTCCTTATTTGAGGATGCCGCCAAGCTAATTGTACAAAATCAAATCGGCTCGACCTCTCTCTTACAACGACGTATGAAACTTGGGTACAATAGAGCAGGTCGCCTGATGGACCAACTGGAAATTGCAGGTATTGTGGGCCCAAGTCAGGGTAGTAAACCCCGGGATGTGCTCATCAAAACTGAGGCTGACCTTATTCGGCACCTCGAAAACATGGGTTGATTTGAACTATCTTTGCATCGCCAATCTCAAGGCAGGATCAACCTCATGAAAACACCCTCCGTATTATTTATTCTGTTTACCCTTCTGGTAGGGTCAACGCAGGCGCAAACAAAGTCTACAAAAAACGATCCGGAAGCAAAGAAGGTGCTAGATGCTGTTAGCACACGATTTAAATCCTTCTCTACCGTTCAGGCGAGTTTTACCTACAAGGTAGAAAATGCAGCAGGAAAAGTCCTCTCTACCAAATCTGGCACCATTACAATGAAGGGTACCCGTTACAAATTAAGCTTTGGCGGCCAAGAAATTTTCTGCAACGGAAATACAGTGTGGAATTATGATAAAGCAGCGAATGAGGTTACAATTAACACCCTTGATGCGTCTAGTGGAATGATTACTCCTCAAAAATTGTTTTCAAATTTTTATGACAAGGATTTTTTCTACTTGTTAAATGGTGAGAAAAAAGTGGGAACGCGGTTGGTGCAAGAAATTCAATTAACTCCGGTTGATAAAAGTAAAAATTTTCACACGGTTTACGTGTTGATTGACAAGAATGCCAAGACGATGTATTCAACTAAAGTAATGGAAAATGCTGGTAATCGTTATTCCTATACTGTCAATACACTAAAGACAAATCTACCAGCTGCAGATGCACTTTTTGTATTCGATAAGGCTAAATTTCCTGGTGTAACTATTGAGGATCTTCGTTAGTACTGATCGCTCTCTTGATTTTAAGCAATTGTTTCAACAACGGTTCAAGTTGATGTAGTGGGAGCATGTTGGCTCCATCACTTTTTGCTTGGGATGGGTTTGGGTGTGTTTCTATAAATAAGCCTTCTGCTCCTGTGGCAATGGCGGCCTTTGCCAAGGTCCCAATGAGTTGAGGATTGCCACCTGTAACCCCTGTTGTTTGGTTCGGTTGCTGCAAGGAATGTGTTACATCCATTACAACCGGGACGCCGATTTCCTGCATCCAAGGAATATTTCTAAAATCAACTACTAGGTCCTGGTAACCAAATGTGGTACCTCTTTCAGTTAGTAACACTTTTTCATTGCCAGCAGCTTTTATTTTCTCTGCGGCAAAACGCATAGCAGGGCCACTTAAAAACTGTCCCTTTTTTATGTTGACTATTTTACCAGTTTCCGCAGCTGCCAGTAAAAGATCTGTTTGCCTGCATAGGAATGCGGGGATTTGTAATATATCTACATAAGGGGCTGCTAGTTTGGCTTCTTCGGCTGTATGGATGTCGGTAACAACTGGAACCTTGTAGCTTGTACGGATCTTTTGCAAAATCTCTAATGCGTTGAGGTCTCCTATGCCTGTAAATGAGGAGGCGCTTGTCCTGTTTGCTTTGCGATAAGAGGCCTTGAAAACGTAGGGGATTTGAAGGCGTTGACAAATTTCGCTAATGACGGAGGCAATCTCCATGGCCCCTTTCTCGGATTCAACCACACAGGGCCCGGCCATTAGGAAAAAGAAATCTTGGTTATACGATTGATCCTGGAAAAGGGTTTTTAGAAAGGGTTTCATCTTGCAAAAGTAATGCTAAGTTTGTCTATAAAACCTTGCCATGCGAAAAGAGAAAATCCTAGTAATTGGCGCTTCTGGGCAAATAGGAGTGGAGTTAACTCTGGCACTACGAAAGATATATGGAGAAAATCAAGTAGTGGCTGCTGACTTGCGCGAACAAAACCCGTTACTACAAGGCACGGGTCCCTATGTTTCATTGGATGTGATGAATAAAGAGATGCTACATGTTCAAATTATTCGTCAAAATATTACGCAGGTATATTTGTTGGCTGCTATTTTATCCGCCACCGGAGAAAAAAATCCATCCTTAGCCTGGAACTTAAATATGCAAGGGCTATTGAATTTGTTAGACATAGCCCGTGAAGAAAAATTGAGCAAGATTTTTTGGCCTTCCTCCATTGCTGTGTTCGGTCCTACCTCTCCTCGTGTTAACTGTCCACAGCATACGGTTATTGAGCCAACTACGGTGTATGGTATCAGTAAGTATGCGGGAGAGTTTTGGTGCAATTATTATTGGCATCGTTATGGAGTGGATGTGCGTAGTATTCGGTATCCAGGATTAATTTCCTACAAGTCTGAACCTGGTGGAGGCACTACGGATTATGCAGTAGAGATTTATCGTGAAGCGTTATCGAAAAAAAAATACACCTGTTTTCTAAAAGAGGATACCTATTTGCCCATGATGTATATGCCTGATGCCATTAGAGCTACCCTCGAATTGATGGAAGCGCCCACTGATTCAATAAAAATTAGAACTTCGTATAATCTCTCTGGTATGAGTTTTTCGCCTAGCGAAGTATGTGCAGCTATACAGCGTCATATACCAGAATTTGAAATGAGAATTGCTCCAGATTACAGACAACAAATTGCAGACAGTTGGCCCCAAAGTATAGATGATTCACCGGCCCGAGCGGACTGGGGATGGAAGGAAGAATTCAATTTGGCATCTATGACAGAAGATATGTTGAAGAATCTACCTCGATGAGATCATGAGAAAACTGCTGTTACTCGCTTTCTTTCAGGGCCTTTCGTTGATTATTTTTTCTCAACAGTTTGGAGGTCATCGTAGCCGTCAGCGTTGGTTGCAAATCAAAACTGATACGGTACAACTCATTTTTGCACCAGGCTTAGATAGTCAAGCCCAACGAGCAGCAAAATTGATTCATTTACTGGCGCGTGAACGTCCTATTACGTTGGGGGCTCGTGTTCGTCCAATACCTATTATACTACAACATCGCACTGTTATCCCTAATGGATATGTGCAGGTAGGGCCTACCAGAAGTGAGTGGTTTCTCCAACCTGATCTCGATAATTTTTCTAATGGGGCTATTGGTTGGTCTGATCAATTAGCCTTACATGAGTACAGACATGTGGAGCAGTTTGAGAGTATGAAGCAGGGCCTTAGCAAGTTTGCGCTGCAGCTTTTTGGTGAACAAGCATTTGATTTAGCTATCAATGCAGCGGTACCAAATTGGTTTTTTGAGGGAGATGCGGTTTGGCAAGAATCGGCTTTAAGTAAACAGGGCAGAGGAAAACTACCCCGCTTTATGAATAGTTTCCCAGTACTTTGGTCTGCGGGTAAAAACTATTCCTGGATGAAAATTCGAAACGGTTCTTATAAGGATTGGGTCCCCAATCACTATGAACTAGGTTATTTGATAGTGAATTACGGCTATCAGCAATTTGGCAATCAGTTTTGGGGAAAGGTAATACGGGATGCTGTTTCTTATCGATCCTTGTTGTATCCATTTCAAGGAGCTGTAAAAAGACAAACTGGGTTAGCTTATCAAAAATTTATCAAAAATTCTCTAAGTAGTTATCAACAATCTGCAACTACAGAAGCGATAGCTGCTGGAGAGCCACTGTTTCGAGTCAACAAACGTTATGTAGATCATCGTCAATTTCCCTATGCAGTTGGCCTGGACTCGCTGCTTTATATTCGTTCGACAAATCGTCATCGGCCTGGATTTTATTTGTTTGATGGTGAGAAAGAACATCGTTTACGTACGCAGGATATTGCACTGGATCCTCAATTCAGTTACCGTGCTGGCAAAATTGTTTATGCGGCTTTTGAGCGGGATCCGCGCAGAGGCTGGATTACCTACAGTGCTTTGCGATTACTGGATGTGCAAACCCGTTCTCAAGTTGATCTCACGAATAAGACTCGTTATTTCTCTCCTGATATTTCTGAAGCTGGAGTGGTGGTGGCAGTACAAGTACAAGAGGAGGGCTCTACATCACTTCACTGGTTGGAGACCCCCACTGGGAAGCTTATTCGTACGTACCAATCCCCTCAGGGCTATTTTCTTACCGATCCAAAATTCATTGGAGAGGATAGTGTTATTACGGCTGCACGTCAATCGAATGGCACCATGGCTTTGTTGCTAGTTTCAAAAGACAAGGAGGAGGAACTCACTCCTTTTTTACCATTTAGCATTGGATTTCTCCAGTATCACTTCGGCTCAATATTTTTTTCCGCAGGATTCTCTGCCAATGACAACTTATATCAGTATGATCTTTTGAATAAGAAACTTTATTGTCTTATTGATAAAGGGCTTGGCAAGTACCAGGTACATGTGGCTAATAATAGAATATATTGGTCTGAGCAGCAGGCAGAGGGGTATCAATTACGATCGATATTGATTGATTCATTAAAGCCGAAAGAGTTTGATTTATCATTGATAAAGCCTTTGGATGTACCGAAAGTGGCCTTCCAGCAAACTACAGACAAGTGGACAAATTTTTCTAATAAATCAGGGCTATACCCAACACAGCCTTATCCAAAATCTACACAGTTAATCAATTTTCATAGTTGGCGTCCTGCATATGAGGATCCATTTTTCTCGATTACTCTTTTTGGAGAAAATGCGTTGAACACCATGCAAACTGAGGTTCGTTATCAATATAATGAGTCTGAAAGAACACATGGGTTGGGGACCTCAGCCAGTTATGGAAACTGGTTTTTGCAAGCCAATGGAGGTCTTGATTATACTTTTAGCAGGCAGTTTACCAATCGCGGTGTAACCAGAACCTGGGATCAACTGGACGCAAGGATAGGGTGGATATTGCCACTTACTGATATAAAAGGTAGGTATTTTCGTCAGCTGTATCTGTCTAGTCATTATGTTTTGCGTTCTGATTTTTTTAAGGGATTTGATCGGGATACTTTTGGCGTTCGTTCTATTCAACATTTTGTACATGGACTCAGCGGTTCTTTCCAAACCAATACCGCTTTGCAACATATATTTCCAAGACTAGGTTTAACGTATGCCACTGCTTTTAGGCATAGCATTGCTGCAATTCCGGGTGTACAGTTCAATGGACAAATCAAAGCTTATTTACCGGGGTTACTTCAGCACCATCATTTAGTGGCTGGGTTTTACTGGCAGGAACGTGATACATTGGCAAGACTGGCTTTTGGGAATCGCTTTCCCTACAGTCGTGGATTTGTCGGTCGTTATTTTTCTAGAATGTGGCGAACTAGCATTGATTATCATTTTCCCATTTGGCATCCTGATTGGGGATTTGCCAACCTGGCTTATTTGTCAAGAATTCGTGCCGCTTTATTCTACGACTACACCCGGGTCTACTCTACCAACAAGCGGTTAAGTGTTCCCCAGCGAAGCGCCGGTGCTGAAATTTATTTTGATACCAAGTGGTGGAATCAGCATCCTGTCAATTTTGGATTTCGAGTATCAAGAGTGTTGGACCGTGATCAGTTTGATGGATTCAAGGGGTGGTTTATGGAATTTATTTGGCCAGTAAGTTTAATGAGTCGCTAGTCTGCGTTTGTGTGTATGCCAATGTTTGATCAGATGATAATTCAACAAGGCTGCTCCCGCTCCAACTATTGCACCAGCAATTACATCGCTGGGGTAATGTGCCCCCAGGTATATTCTTGAATAGCCCACTAAACTTGCAAACGTATAGCTGGGTACAATTACATACCATTTAGGATGGAGTAAACTTAAGGTGGTTGCCAATGAAAAGGCTTCAGAGGTATGTCCAGAGGGGAATGATCGACTGGCTGCCGGAGTTAACACCGTAAAACTGGGGTCACT
The DNA here is from genome assembly GCA_964576375.1 of uncultured Chitinophaga sp. Classification (GTDB taxonomy): domain Bacteria; phylum Bacteroidota; class Bacteroidia; order Chitinophagales; family Chitinophagaceae; genus JJ008. The sequence continues at coordinate 3,480 of CAZNUR010000003.1, read as the reverse complement.
TTCGGCAGGTCTTGGTCGGTTAATCATTTTTTTCATTGCATAAGTAATCCCGGCGTTGATGGCCATATTACTTAAAAAGGTAAGCCCTCTAACTTTTAGCAATGAATCCTTGGTGACAATTCCTGCAGTAAGATAAGTAATTGGAAAAGCTAGTGATACAGGGTCAGAAAGGTCTGAAATTAATTGATTAAAATGAATGCCTTCACTAGTTCGGTTGGCTTCAATTTTTTTTAAATAACGCCATTCCCATCCTGTACTGGAAGGCTGAGCTGCTGCAAAGAGGGGAATTAGCAGCGAAAAAGAGAGTATAAAAAAAGAATAACGTAACATCAGGAACTTAATCGGGCAATGCTTTCTTCCAGCAAGCGAATCTTATCCAATGCGTCCGCTTTCTTCTTTTGTTCCAGTTCAATTATTGCTGGTTTTGCATTTTGAACAAATCGTTCGTTTGATAGTTTCTTCTCTACACTTTGCAAAAATCCTTTGTAGTAATTCAAATCTTTTTCCAGTTGTTCCCGCTGTCCTTCAGTGGATTGACCTTGGCCCGTTTCAATTAATAATTTAATTTTTCCAACGACTACCGTTATTCCGCTTTTAGCATTATCAATTGAATTGACAATGGTTAATGATGAAGCATTGGCTTGCTTGGCAAATAAAGACTGAATCAGTGTTAGTTGATTGGGCTGCTCTGTTTCAATCCAGAGCTGAATAGCATCTTTTTGTTTCAGTTGATATTTATTGCGAGTGTCACGTATAGCAGTAATCAGCTCTTTGAGTCGATCACCCGCCTCAGTAATAGCATTGTCGGCTGGGGTCAGTTTGCTAAATTGCTTTATCGTTAGGTCCTCTTTTTTATCACTAAGCAGGTGAAAAATTTCTTCCGTGATAAAGGGCATGAATGGATGTAATAGTTGTAATAGTTCGTCAAACAACTGTTTGGTGCGTTCAACAGTGAAAGCATGTATGGGTTGTTCGAATCCGGGCTTGATCCACTCCAGATACCAGCTGCAAAAATCATCCCAAATCAGCGAGTAAATTGTTTTAAGTGCTTCGCTAAGTCTAAACTCCTTGAACTGTGTATCTATTTGCTCCCTTGCAGCTGCAATTCTATTTTGCATCCAGTCGATGGCAAACTGCGGGATTTCAACAGCACTGTCTGTGGCAACACGTGTTTCAAATCCTTTTACGAGGCGTAATGCATTCCAAAGTTTGTTATTGAAATGGAGTCCTTGCTCATTGCTGCTTTCGTCCCATAGCAAGTCGTTGCCGGCCGGGGAGGAGATAAGAATTCCAAACCGAACCGCATCAGCTCCATACTTATCAATTAGTGCAAGCAGGTCTGGTGAATTTCCAAGACTCTTGCTCATTTTTCTTCCTTGCTTATCCCGCACGATACCCGTAAAATAAACTTCTTTGAAAGGAGCCTTGCCCTGAAATTCATAGCCGGCCATAATCATACGAGCAACCCAGAAAAATATAATTTCAGGAGCAGTGACCAGTGTCTGCGTAGGGTAATAGTAATTGACTTCCTTGTTGCCTGGATTACTCAGCCCGCCAAATACTTCAAAAGGCCATAGCCAGGATGAAAACCAGGTGTCCAAGCAATCCTCATCTTGGCGAAGTGGTTCTTTCGGTTCTCCAAATTTTGATTTGTACAATGTCAACGCTTCCTCTTCATTCTTAGCAACCACCATATTTCCTTGCAAGTCGTACCAGGCTGGGATTCTATGTCCCCACCATAGCTGTCTGGAGATACACCAATCTTTGATATTCTCCATCCAATGTCTGTAGAGGTTCTTGAATTTGGAAGGGTAGAACTTTATCTCTTCATTCTCCACGGCAGAAAGGGCGGGGCTACTGATTTTTTTCATATCAACCCACCATTGTAAAGAAAGTCGTGGCTCTACCACTACATCTGTTCTCTCGCTATATCCTACCTCACTTGTATATTCCTCAGTTTTTACTATAAATCCTTTCTCCTCGAGCTCTTTAGATATTAATTTTCTAGCTTCGAAACGCTCTACACCAATATGCAATTGAGCAGCTTCACTCAAGGTGCCATCATCATTCAATACATCGATGATTTCTAATTGATGTTTGATCCCTAGTTGGTAGTCATTGATGTCATGAGCCGGTGTGACTTTTAATGCCCCAGTTCCAAAATCCTTACTCACATATTCGTCAGTTATGATTGGAATTTTTCGATTTATGAGCGGTACAAAAGCCATTTTGCCATGTAAGTGGATATAACGTTCGTCCTCCGGGTGTACACATATTGCCGTATCACCCATTATGGTTTCTGGACGAACGGTGGCAATGACTATGTATTGTTCATCCATCCCCTCTAACTTGTAACGGATATGGTATAATTTTTGTGTAGTTTCCTTTCGGATCACTTCCTCGTCACTAAGGGCAGTTTTTGCTTTTGGATCCCAGTTGATCATTCGCTTACCCCTATAGATATAGCCTTTTTGATAAAGCTCCACAAATACACCAATCACCGTTTGGTAATAGGTGGGGTCCATTGTAAAATGAGTGCGTTCCCAGTCAAGACTACAACCAATTTTTTTTAACTGCTCGAGGATAATCCCACCATATTTTTCTTTCCAGTCCCAGGCGTGATTTAAAAACGTGTCACGGCTTAGTGAGGATTTTGCAATTCCTTTTTCGCGTAGCAATTGTACCACTTTTGCTTCCGTTGCAATAGAAGCGTGATCCGTTCCTGGAACCCAGCATGCGTTTTTACCCTGCATCCTGGCTCTTCGAATCAGGATGTCTTGGATAGTATTATTCAAGCAATGCCCCATGTGTAGCACGCCAGTAACGTTTGGTGGGGGTATAACAACCGTGTAGGGTTCTCTTCCATCTGGTTCAGAATGGAAATATCCTCTTTCCATCCAGTGGGAGTACCACTTCAATTCAGCTTGGCTATGATCAAAACTCTTACTCAGTTCCATGGGGTGCAAAAATACCCCGTTTTACCGTAGAATGGACGCATCGATTTGCCAATCGATTATTTGGTAGTTAAGTCAAAAGTTCATCCGGTTGATGATTCAACCGTTGCTTGTATGCCGCGCTCCAAAATTTGAGTGCATTGCTGATGTAGTTTTTCGTACATGCCCTCCAATACGGCATAGCTGCCTTTGTAGTGAATTATTAGAGTACACTGTTCTGCTTGCTCCCGGCTATGCCCGCAGATTTCCATTAGCGCTTGAATAACCCAGTCAAATGTGTTTACTTCATCATTCCAAACAATCAATTTCCAGGCCCGCTCAGTTACAGTCTGGGGTAAATCCAACACATCAGTCTGTTCATAAGGTTTTGTTTTGAGCTTTGCCATGGTGCAAAGTTACCGAGCTTCTCTTTTTGAAAAATACCTTTGGTAAATTACATCCACCTCTTATCTTTGCACCCTCTTAGGGGAGCTTAGCTCAGCTGGTTTAGAGCATCTGCCTTACAAGCAGAGGGTCGGCGGTTCGA
>CAZNUR010000002.1:104196-105432 GCA_964576375.1 uncultured Chitinophaga sp. | reverse complement strand
GAAGAATATCTTTTACAGCTGGTTAACAACATCCCCAACGCAAGAGGAAGAACCAGTGCTTTTTGTATGCTGAAGTTTCTCATAGTCATTTCTTTTATTAGTTAATCTTAACTTGATTTATTAGAAGCTGATTTTGAGGTTAGCACCAAGACCACGGGTGCCAGGCATGTTTCCTGCCTCACCGCTGATATTGGAGATCTCAGAGGGATCAAAATCATTTGTCTTCGCATAGATCAGGAGGGGATTACGAGCTACAAGAGAAAGAACTGCACGTTGAGCCCATTCAACACCCCACTTTTTAATTGGCAATGTGTAGCCAAGTGAAACCTCACGAAGTTTAACAAAAGTCAAGTCATATACATAAGGATCAAAAGTCTTACTATAGTAAAGGTTGTGGAAATAATCCTGCGCCTCTACATAACGATCAACTTTATTACCATTGGCATCCACACCAAATACGTGAACACCACCACCGTTTGAAACAAGGTCACGGATTGGGTTACCCTTATCATTCAACACGGCGGTACGAGCTGTCAAACCAGAGAAAGATCCCCACATGTTAGAGAGTGAGAAAAACTTACCACCAATTTGCCAGTCAGCATTCGCATTTAGGATAAAACCTTTGTATTCAACTTGCGTTTGGAATCCACCGGTATGTTTTGGAAGTGCACTTCCAAAGAAAACGTTAGGATCATTAACATAGGCACCATTCGCGTCCAGAACTGGCTGACCATTGATACGCTTAATACCGTTACCAAATATCTGACCCCAGTTACGACCTTCCTGATGAACCATGTATGGTCCGGTACTTCCCCAAAGACCTTCAATAGCAATACGAGTATCATCCTTACCATCATCAGAAATAGTAACCACCTTGTTTTCAGCTAGGATACCCCAAGTGGCGTTAATTTCCCACTTCAGGTTCTTACCCCAAACTGGACGTCCCATTGCTTGAATGTTGTATCCACGCTTAGTGATCAAACCAGCATTAGTACGAAGACTGGTATATCCACTTGTACCGTTGATAGGAATTGAAGTTGGGAAATCCTTATCATCTCCAGTCCAGTAAGTAACTGAAGCTCCAACTCTGTTTTTGAAGAAACGCAAGTCAATACCAATTTCACGCTGACGTGTAACAGATCCGCGAATATTAGGATCCACCAATTGGTCAGGAGTTCCCATCAGGAAGTTTCCATTCCATTGATTTGCACCCACTCCATAGGCAAAACCAGGATA
>CAZNUR010000002.1:0-104096 GCA_964576375.1 uncultured Chitinophaga sp. | reverse complement strand
TCAGGAAGTTTCCATTCCATTGATTTGCACCCACTCCATAGGCAAAACCAGGATAAACATAAGTTCCGATACCAGTTGGAATCTCACCAATTGTAGCACGGATTTTACCGAAGCTAAGCGGCTGCCATTTCAAAAGCTCACTAAAGATGAATGACATACCTGCTGACTTAGAAACAATGTAAGATTTTGCAGGAGGAAGGTCAGACATCCAGTCTTGACGTAATGTGAAATCAGCATTCAGGAAATTCTTCCAAGAAACGTTACCTGTTGCGTAAAGTGCGCTGTAGCGATAATCACTACGTGAGTTACCTACGCTGGGCTGATCTTTAGAGTTACCGACTGTGAATAGGTTAGGAACGTTCAAACCGTTAACAGTGTTAGCTGAATTACCCTTGATCAACTGACGAAGGATATCTGTACCACCTGTTGCACCGATATTGAAATCACCAATCTTTTTATTATAAGTAATCAACAACTCCATATTTGTTCTATTGGAGTTAGAAGTAGATGTACTGTAAGAAGCGATATAACCAGACTGTGTTGCACTTTGCTGAAGATCGGAAGAGATAGTCTGCTCACTCCAAACATTATTGTTTTGCTTACGGTATGTACCCTTAATGCGTAAGCTTTCAGAAATTTTATAAGAAAGAGAGATATCACCGTAATAACGATCTGTCTGAGTAACAGGCTTCACGTGATCGAAGAAAGTATAAAAGTTATACCAGTAGTTACCAGCGTAGAAAGGACGTGTGTTGTTAGGATTGTATGCAGTTGGATTCAAGTGGTTCCAGCTAGCCATGATCCCACCAGGAGTGCGAACATCTTTCAACTCCTTCATGATATCCATGTCCAAATTACGATGGAACCATTGGTTGAAAGAACCTGTTGTTTGGTTTGAATAACCATCGTCAAACTGTCCACGTACAATCTGTGTGATATAGTTGAAGTTTAGTGAGGCAGTCAAACGATCAGTCACTTCTACTGTAGCAATAGTGCTAAATGTATTTTTCTTCAAAGAAGACTGTGGAATCAATCCTTTTTGATCGATGTTACCAAAAGACATACGGATATTAGTGTTATCAGTAGCTTTTGAAACACTCACTGAGTTGTTCAACATAACACCCGTGTTATAGTAATCACGAGCATTGTTAGGTTGAGGCAACAACTTGGCAGTTGTTCCAGATAAACGGTGACCATCATACCAAGAATACCAAGGAATATACTCTTGACCTACCATGCGAGGACCCCAGCTAGCATCATCTGCATAGTCGTGGTAGTATTTACCATCCAGGCGCTTCCAGGATTCTGGATGGCCAGGTTGCCAAGTATACTTCATCAAATCACCTACACCACCACCCGCATAGGAGTTCTGGTAGTTAGGCAGGATATAAACTTTATCATTCTGAACACCAAGGTTCACATCAACGCCAATCCCTTTCTGACCTTTTTTAGCTCTCTTAAGAGTCATTACGATGGCTCCACCCGCTCCTTGAGGACCGAAGATGGCAGCAGCCGCAGGACCTTGAAGAACAGTTACGTCCTCAATATCATCCAAGTTGATGTCGTTAGGATTGGGGAGGATGGTTCCGTCTACAACATAGAGGATACCCTGACCACCACCAAAACCAGACTCTCCACGAAGACGGATATTACCTGTGCTTCCCAATTTTGCAGAAGACTGGCTTCTAACCTGGATACCAGATACTTTACCAGCTAGCGCGTTATTCAGGTTTGTCTGACGAATGGTGTTCAACTGCTCGGCTGTAACAACCTGTGCGTTGGTAGAAATGTTACGAAGGCTTTTGCGGATTCCGTAACCACTAGTTACAATAACCTCACCTCCTGCAGCTACAACGCGTTTTGTTTGAATACGAACTGTGTTGTCGGATCCGACAGTAAATTGAGTAGGTTCTAAACCAGCTCCTGACACTAACAAAACATCTCCGGCCTTAGCCTGAAGACGAAAAGTTCCAGTGTTGTCAGCAGCAACCCCAGTGCGGGCTCCTTTCAATTGGACAGAGGCGCCTGGTATGGCAACCCCATTCTCATCCACTACTGTACCTGTGATCGTACGAGCCTGACCAAATGCCAATGCTGCAGTTAGCATTAACATGGTGAACAGTGATGCGAATTTTCTCATGTTGACGTTAATTTTTAATTTTTAACTACGCTGAAAGTCAGCACGAACTGACTTGTTTTTGGTTCAAACGAATAACAAAAGAGACACCAGGGTGCCAACAATTGCTGCGGCAAGATAACCTTTTTTTTAACAAAGAGTTAAAATGTCCTATAAATTTTTAAAGGGGCTAATTCGTGGAATTTCAGGGCAATCTGTGCAGAAATTTGCCAGTTTGCGTGGGTAGGTTCGGTGCCAAAAACACCCTGGATGTTAATTCTTGTCAAAAATGACTTATGTATTTGATTTTCAGTCGATAAAATGAGTTCACTACCTTTGTTTTTGTACTGACCAAGGGCAAATAAACCCCCTCCTGCGGGTACAAAAGCATAAACCCTTGATTGATAGCTATCTGTATCAAAAAAGAGAACCCTTATCAAACCTGAATGCTTTCCCTTTCGGCTGGAGGCCCTTAACTGGACATAGCTTAGAGCCCCCCTGTCTTTTGTCATCGGCTTTTGTGAGAGTGTAAAAGTCTGGGTAGCTTCTATCCGAAAGGCCCATTGGAAAATTGATGAAAGCGACTGCTCCAAGTGAAACCTTGCTTGAAACCGATTTTGCTGGGCAGCGGCATCAAGCGGTGTTGATGAAAGATAAGCCGGGATCGTTTGCATTTTTTGCTCTTCACGAATCCTGATATAAACAAACTGTTTTTTACTGGGCTGAAAAAATAATTGAATAAATCGCTCCAAACCATTGGAGGGTTGATCAATGGAATATCTAAGCCAAGGGAAGAAAAAATAATCAATAAATACTTGTAATTGCAAGCTTGAACCAAGCTTGGCATTTAAAATCCAATAGAGTCCTTTCTCATTTGAAGGTTGACTTCCTTCAGCAATGGCATTCGCATAGAAGCTTTGGTATGAATTTGAGTAGAGACGAACAAGAAACCCCATATCAACATGTTTATTCACACTTAGCAAAAGACCTGTTATGGTAGACATTGCATTTTTTTTATCAATGGCTTGCTCTGCGAACAGATGCCAGTTCTTGCGTGTAAAAGAAATATCCACGCTTGCATTAGTCCATTTTCGTCCCTCAATTCCAAACCGATCATAGGATCCCCCAGCCACAACAAGTGGCGCGCTGAATTGATACATTATAAAATTAAATCCAATATTTAGTGTCCTTTTTCGAATTCCGTATCGTCCCCCAAAAGCAAACTGGGCCAAATTATTTTGCTTGGCAATTTCAGACAGCGTACGATGATAACCAGAAGTATTAAAAGACGTAACTCCCGTTTGTTCGCTTAGCGATGAAAATCCAAAATTTGCAGATAGATTTCGCCATGAGGTAAACAGGGATAAAGAGTGAAATCTATGTCGCAAGTCAACCGCTATGCCACGATGAAAATTAATCTCATTCACACTGCGATGGACTTGAAAAACCGGCTTGCTCTTTTTTAACAAATTGATAAAGGGAGTTTTTCTAAAATTCATTGCTTGCCATTGAATTAATCCCTGCGCAAGATTGACATTATAATCCCCTATGATTAATTGCCGCATCACTCCCTGACCCGATACAGCTACATGTGCACTAATAAAGTCAGCAGGTAGTCTCTTTTTGGAAGAAAGCCAGTTTTCACCAGGATCCTTTTCCAATGTAAGACCTGCTTTTAGTTGCGGGGCGTTGTACCTGTATAAAACCTGAAATGAGTGTTTATCTCCTACCCAGTTTAAGGAAGGCTGACTGCTTTCTGTTTGATTCATATTGGGCAATCGCCACCTGAGTAATAGTGAGGACTGCAAAGGACTATACTTGGATAGGGGTTGCTGAAACCACTCGAGCGGCTTAATGGTATACCAAGTAAGCAATTGCCTAATAGTTGGAATATCCCAATGAGGGATAGCCTGTAACTCGTAAATGTCAAGAATTAAACCAAATGTTTTTCGATATTTAAAAAAGCTCTCGAGCTGAATACCAGACAAAACACCAACGGAATCCAACTGTTGCCGACTTGCAGTATTCAGATCAATTTTTTTATTCAAACCAGTGAAATAGGAAGTTGAATCAACTTCATCTTCCCAGTTTATTTCCTCCGTTTCCAACCAAGCAGCTTGCGGGTCAGTAGACAGTACACCAGACTGCGATGCAACATAAGGAAGTGAAAAAAAGAAAATCAAAATGATATTAATCAAATAGATAAAAAAATGCATGTGCCAGATTTTAGTCAGTCCAGGTTGCAGCAATCCCTGAGACGGTGCCAAGGGATGGCTGAAATCCCAAAGAGACCTTCAAAGACATAATTCGGATTGGAAATAGAAAATGCATTACCCACCATTGGGGTTTGGGACTATAGGAAAGTCTAACTAAAGTCGACTTAGCTGCAACCATCGCTAAACCTAACTGCCAAAAAAATGGGCGTCCCGTTAGTTTCTCTACATGCAATTGAAATGATACAGTCTGACCCATCCGAATTGAAGAACAGCTACGAGCCAAAAGCTCATAGGGACGCTGATTCCATTCCGCTGCCACCTCTCGGAGGGAAAAGCCTATGGAAACTGCCTGAAAGAAATTGGGTGAAAAATTTGTCCAACAGCCCAGCTGCGCAAAGGGGATCCATATAGAACGGTATTGTTGATGGAGCCTTTGCAGAACTCCCAATTGCAGTCCAACAGCATAATCAGGTTGTAATAATCGAGAAAACTGTAGTGCCAATTGGGATGTTAGGACGGCGGCAGCTTGCTTTTCAAATGAAAACTGTACGAGAGCATCAGTTGCCTGTAGCTGTCTTTTTGCAGTAAATGCCAGCTGCTGCCAGTTATTAATTTCCATCGTACGGAAATAGGAAATCTGAGTATACTTTCGTTTTGAAGTTGGCAGAGCGGGAAAAAGAGCTGCAGCGCCAGGATCCTCCAAAAAAAATGAATCAGCGCCTGTTCCCTGCATTATTTGAAATGGCGAATATGTCGCAAGTTGAGCCATGACACCAGAGCAGTAAAAAGTCAGTAGACCCAAGAAAAAACAGCCCAGGGTTTTAATTAAATTAAACATCCTTCAATTCTAAAGCGTAGCAAATACTCATACAAGGGAAAGAATCAGTTTTTGAGTAGTAGAATCCTACAATTTGATGCTAATTTCGCAGCATGAAAATCTTGGATGGTAAACTAGCCGCTCAGTCTGTAAAAGAAAAACTGAGATTAGCCGTGGATATACTAAAGTCAGAAGGAAAAAAAATTCCCCATCTGGCCGCCATTTTAATTGGAGACAACGGGGCTAGTGCAACATACGTTGCGGCCAAGGTGAAAGCCTGTGAAGAAACAGGATTTACTTCCACACTTTTGAAATATGACACTTCATTAACCGAAAAGCAATTACTCGACAAAATTGTTGAGCTCAATAATGACCCTGAAATTGATGGAATATTAGTGCAGCTCCCCCTTCCTACACACATCGCTGAAGAGAAAGTAATTCAAACAATTGATCCCACAAAAGATGTGGATGGGTTCCATCCTGTGAATTTGGGTAAAATGGTACAGGGGCAAAATAGCTTTATTCCCGCTACGCCCTACGGCATCATGCTTTTGTTGGAGCACTATCAAATTGAAACTTCCGGGAAACATGCTGTTGTAATTGGCAGAAGCAATATCGTGGGCAGACCCATGAGTATATTACTAAGCGGCAACAACCAACCGGGAAATTGCACAGTTACGCTTTGTCATTCAAAAACAAAAGAGCTGGAAACTTATTGCAAGCAAGCGGATATCATTGTAGCAGCCTTAGGAAAACCAGAATTTTTAAAGCCCTCCATGATTAAAGAAGGAGCAATTGTAATTGACGTTGGAATCACCAGAGTAACCGACAAGACAAAAAAATCCGGCTATCGATTACTAGGTGATGTAGAATATCAGACAGTCGCACCACATTGCAGCTGGATAACACCGGTACCAGGGGGAGTAGGCCCTATGACCATTGCCGCCTTGCTCAAAAATACCTTTCAAGCGTGCTCGCAAAAGCACTAATTCAATTTTACGCACGTTTATACTCTATGCAAGGCGCAGCAATCCACAGCAAACTTCCACTAATGGAACACTTCTATACCCTCCAGGGAGAAGGATTTCATCAAGGAAAGGCAGCCTATTTTTTACGTCTCGGCGGATGCGATGTTGGTTGCGTTTGGTGTGATGTTAAAGAGAGCTGGGATGCCTCTTTGCATCCTCAATATTTGCCCTCGGAACTAGTTGCAGCTGTAAAAAAAACATCCGCCCAAATAGTGGTAATTACCGGTGGTGAACCACTCATGCATGAATTAGGTCCACTTACTTCTCTTTTACAAGAAAAAGGCCTGGCCATCCATTTAGAAACCTCCGGGGCACACCCATTGTCTGGAAATTGGGATTGGATATGCTTATCTCCAAAAAAATTTAAAGCGCCACTTGATTCAGTGCTTGCAGTGGCACACGAACTAAAAGTGGTTGTATACCACAAGAGTGATATCGATTGGGCTGAGGAGCATGCAAAAAAAGTAAATCCAACTTGTAAGCTTTATTTACAACCAGAATGGAGTAAGCGAGAAAAAATCACGCCCTTACTTCTTGAATACATTAAGGAAAATCCTCAATGGGAATTAAGTCTGCAAGTGCACAAATACCTGAACATACCATGAGCATCCGCGTTGTTCTTATCTTTTTTTTAATCTATTTTTTCCCATCCCTGGGTATAGGACAAGCTTACAATCCTGAAAAAGTAAGCCGAAAAGCATTACAACTTTATGAAAAAGCTTTTCAGAAAGCCAGCGAGAATCAAACCAAGGAAGCCATTACACTTTTGCAAGAGGCCACTAGTATCGATGAAAACTATGCAGATGCCTGGATTGCCTTGGGCCGTTTACAACTGGAGCTTAAAAATTATCCTTATAGTGTAGTTTGTTTCAAACGCGCTCAATTCATAGATCTGAATTATTTCAAACCATATTGGCTCTCTTATGCTGCAGGATTAGCAGGAACTGGAGACTTTGTAAAGGCATTAGAAATAACTGAGAAGTTTATAGATCAGGTTAAACCAACTGGCACCCAACTTGAACTAGCCTCAACCCGAAAAAAATCCTATGCATTTGCCGTGCAGCAAGAAAAGGAGCAGCAAAGCGAAAAGAACAACGTGGGGTTTGCTCCTAAGAATTTAGGGGTGAATGTAAATTCTAAAATGTCGGAGTATTTACCCTCGCAAACCATCGATGGAACACAACTTTTTTTTACCAGAAGAGTTGATACTTATAACGAGGACTTCTTTAATTCCATCCGGCAAAAGAGCAATACATGGGAGACTGCGCAACCACTTCGAGGATCTTTGAATACTCCCCAAAGTGAAGGGGCTATGATGATTTCCCAAGACGGAACTTGGCTGGTTTTTACAGGCTGTTATAGGCCTGATAGCTACGGCGGTTGCGATATTTACATTTCTTATAAAACAAAAGAAGGTTGGTCTGCTGCCAAAAACCTAGGTAATCGTATTAACTCTGATCAATGGGAATCCCAACCTTGCCTATCCCCGGACAAAAGAGAACTATACTTTGCTAGCCGAAGGCCTGGTGGATTAGGAGGCAGCGACCTATATGTTTGTCGTCTTCAAGACAATGGCCAATGGAGTGATCCGGAAAATTTAGGTCCTGGAATAAATACAGCAGCTGACGAACAATGTCCTTTTATTCACGCTGATAACCAAACGCTTTACTTCACCTCCTCTTTTTGGCCCGGCTATGGTGATGACGATTTATTTATGGTGCGGAAAATGGCAGATGGTAAATGGAGTACGCCTAAGAACCTGGGATATCCCATTAACACGATAGATAGAGAAGGCACACTTTTTATCACAGCCGATGGCAAAACAGCGTATTACGCCAGTGAAAGAAAGGATAGCTACGGCGGTTTAGACCTCTACAGTTTCGAGCTAAACCCAGCGATTAGACCCTATGAGACTAGATGGGTTACAGGAAGAGTAACCGATAAAAAAACGGGAAATGGAATTGCTGCCACGCTTGAACTCACTGACTTACAAACCAGACAAGTGATTTCAAAAGTAAAAACAGATTCACTTGGAAATTATTTACTGACCTTACCCACAGGCAGGGATTATGCATTTACGGTTAATCAAAAAGGGTTTCTGTTTAACTCCGACCAGTATTTTTTAAAAAACGGAACAACCGATTCAGCAGCCGTAAAAAATATAGAGCTACAACCCATTGAAAGAAATGCAAGCATTGTACTAAAGAATATTTTCTTTGAGATAAACCGATATGAGTTAACAACTGCATCGCTAGTGGAGTTGGACAAACTTGTAATACTTCTCAATGAAAACCCAACCATACAAATCGAGATCGGAGGCCACACGGATAACATCGGGAAACCTGAAGCTAATCTTTTACTGAGTGAGAGCAGGGCAAAAGCTGTAGTAGACTACCTGTTGTCAAAAAAAATAGATCCTCGACGTCTTTCCTATAAAGGATTCGGCCTGACAAAACCAATAGCTGATAATTCAACGGAGACGGGCCGAGCCCTTAACCGAAGAACAGAAATGAAGATTATAGGCCTCTAGCGAAGTCCCCTTGGATTATTTATACTTGGGAAAAACCCTTTGCAATCCCATCTTAAGTATCAGCTTGCATTAACCCTACTGGAGGGTTTTGGCATTGCAAGCCTTAGGCCCCTGCTTGAACAATATAATGCAACAGAAATCTTTACTATCCCCCCAGCGGAACTACTTGAAAATACCAAAGTCAATCCCGCCTGCTTAGATGCCATTACTGAATTTAAAAACTGGCGCCGAGTTGAAAAAGAGATAGATATCATTGAGAAAAATAAAATTCAAACTTATTTTATTACTGACACAAACTACCCCTATCGATTAAGGGAATGTGCTGATGCGCCACTGCTTCTTTACGGCAGAGGAAGTCTTAATTTAAATGCCCCTAAAGTGCTAGCGATTGTGGGCACCCGTCGGAATTCGCCAATTGGAAAAAAATTTACCGAGGAGATTTTATCAGGAATACAAGAATACTCCGATACAATTATTGTGAGTGGACTTGCAGCAGGTATTGATACACTCGCACACCAAGGAGCCCTAAAAAATAAACTACCCACATTAGCGGTATTAGCCCATGGACTGGATAGGATATACCCTGCCGAAAACAGAAGTCTTGCGATGGAAATAATTAATAGCGGCGGATGTCTTATTACAGAGTGCAGATACGGAGAAGCTCCAGACCGATATTTATTTCCAAGAAGAAATCGAATTGTAGCGGGAATATCAGACGCTACTCTTGTTATAGAGAGCGACTTAAAAGGGGGTAGCCTCATTACAGCTAATCTTGCTTTTGACTATGCACGCACTGTACTAGCAATGCCGGGTCGGGTTTTTGATGAAAAAAGCAGTGGCTGCTTAGAATTGATAAAATCCCATAAAGCTCAGCTAGTCACCAATGCTGCCGATTTACTTTATTGCATGAATTGGGAAAAGCAAATACCAACAAGTTCTTCCAAAAAGAAAAAAAATAATACCCGCTTTACAGCAGAAGAGAGCGTTGTGATGAACCTACTCATGGATAGAGAAGAAAAACATATTGACTTTCTGCTGCAAACAACAGCTTGGCCTCCCACTCAATTAGCAGCGGTTTTGTTAAACCTTACTTTAGAGGACCACATCGTATCTTTGCCAGGCAACAAATACCTGCTGATCTGAATAGCGCTGATTATGAAAAAACGTACACTCATCACGGTTCTACTATTCACCGTAATGCTGTACAAAAGCTTTGCGCAGCCCTGTACTACTTTGGGACAAACGCCCTCTACTGCTTTTCCAGTTTGCGGAACCACTGTTTTTACACAAGCTAGTGTTCCCATATGTGCCACCAATAGCCTGTTTGTTCCAGGATGTAGCGGAGATGGCGCAAACTACGAAAACAGGAATCCATTCTTTTACCGTTTTACCTGCTACCAATCTGGCACTTTGGGATTTACGATTACACCATTGGCTGCTAATGAAGATTACGACTGGCAACTTTATGATATTACAGGCCGAAATCCGAATGAAATATTCACTAACCGCAATATAATTGTAAGTGGTAACTGGGCAGGAACCTATGGGCCCACTGGCGCCTCCGCAACGGGTGTGAATTTTATTCAATGCGCATCCGACCCCTCAGCTAATGCGCCCACCTTTGCCAGAATGCCTAATTTGATCATCGATCACGAGTATATTCTACTGGTCAGTCACTACACCAATACACAAAGTGGTTATAATTTATCCTTCAGCGGTGGTACTGCCGTTATCACCGATCCCTTGCTGCCAAAAATGAATACCGTAAAAGCCGACTGCGATGGAAAAGTATTGCGGCTGAAATTGAATAAAAAAGTTCGGTGCACCAGCTTGACATTAACTGGCAGTGAATTCAGCTTGAGTCCCTCTGTTACAAATATTGTAAGTGCACAACCTGATTCTTGTACAACCTCTTTTGATTTTGATGAAATCACCATTAACCTGGCCACACCTCTTACCAACGGTAATTACGAGTTGATCATCAACAACGGAACTGACGCAAATAGTCTATTAGATATCTGTGGCAGAGATATTCCTCCCGGTGATAAACTTAACTTCACCTATTTTGTACCACAGCCAATCTTTGCCGATAGTGTTGGACGCTTGGGATGCGCCCCCGATTCAGTCAAACTCTATTTTCCCAAAAGAATACTTTGTGCCAGCATAGATCCTGCTGGAACCGACTTTTTAGTTTCAGGCCCCTCGGCTGTTAGTGTGCAATCAGCAGGTGGTAATTGTATTAACGGAAAAACAGATTTTGTTACCATTAAATTTAATCGACGCATTCAAAAAGGTGGAACTTATCAATTGCAGTTAAGAGCGGGCACAGACACTACCGTTCTTGTTGATGAATGTGGTTTGGCTACTCCCGTACAAACTATTCCCTTTACTGTAGCAGACACCGTAAATGCACAATTCAATTATGCTGCTACACTGGGTTGTCAGCGTAACAACTACTTATTTACCCATCCTGGTGGTAATGGTGTGAATAGCTGGAATTGGCTTTTCAATGGGATTCGAGTAACCACCGCAACACATCCTATAGAATTTCCTTCCAGTTCTACAAACGCAATTTCACTAGTAGTTAGCAATGGGATCTGCATAGACTCTGCGAGGTTAGATTTAACTATCAATAACCAGGTTAAAGCAGCTTTTACTATCAAAGACACTATTCTTTGTCCAGAGGACAAACTGCAAATCACTAATACAAGCACCGGAATGATTGATCGCTGGCAATGGCAATATGATGTATTGGGTAGCAGTGTACAAAAAGACCCCCCTCCTTATCAGTTTCCGAATTTGAACCTTGAAAGAACCTATCGCGTAAAGTTAGTTGCACGCAATGACTTGTTGCGCTGCAGCGACAGTGTTGAAAAAGTAGTACGTGTATTGAATCATTGCCTAATAGAGGTTCCCACTGCATTTACTCCTAACAACGACGGATTAAACGATCAATTCAGACCGCATAATGCCTTGAAAGCCATCAATTATCATTTTCGTGTATTCAACAGATGGGGACAGCTTGTTTTTGAAAGTCGCAATTGGATGGATAAATGGGACGGACGTATCAATGGACAACTGCAAGCAACAGGAGTGTATGTATGGGTACTTTCATACACACACAGAGATACTGGTCAGCCAGTATTTAGAAAAGGGACAGTAACCCTAATTAAATAGGCAGATTTTTGATTTGGCCGAAATAGCTGGGGTAGCCTATCTTTGCACATGGCAACAAAAAAATCTTCCCCCGCTTTTTCAGATCGATTCTTTGGTGAAGGACTTACTTTCGACGACGTTCTTCTAATGCCAGGCTATAGCGAAGTTCTTCCTAGAGAAGTTGATATTCGCAGCCGGCTTACCAGCTCCATTACACTACATGTTCCTTTGCTATCTGCTGCCATGGATACTGTCACAGAGGCTTCCTTGGCTATTGCATTAGCCAGAGAGGGAGGCTTAGGAATTCTTCATAAAAATATGAGTATTGAGCGGCAGGCCGAACAAGTTAGAAAGGTAAAGAGAAGTGAAAGTGGAATGATCATAGACCCCCTAACACTGCGTGCTGATGCCACAATTGGACATGCCCTAAGAATGATGCAGGAAAATAAAATTGGCGGAATTCCTATTGTTGACCATGTAGGCAAACTGGTGGGCATCCTCACTAACAGAGATTTGCGTTTTGAGGTAGACCTTAAACGTAAAGTGAGTGAAGTGATGACCTCTAAAGATCTTTATACCGCTCCTGCTGGCACTGATCTTAAAAAAGCTGAGCAACTTTTTAAAAAGACCAAAGTAGAAAAACTACCCATCATAGATAAGCAGGGCAAATTAGTTGGCCTATTTACTTATAGCGATATCTTGAAATTGAAAAGTAATCCTAACGCTGTCAAAGACAATTTTGGAAGGCTGCTAGTCGGAGCAGGCGTTGGTATTACAAAGGATTTCATGGACCGGGTAGCTGCGCTCTATCAAGTGGGCGTTGATGTGATTGCCATGGATAGCGCCCATGGTCATAGTAAGGGCGTTATTGATGCACTCAAACAAGTCAAAAAGCAGTATAAAGGACTCCAAGTCATTGCGGGTAATGTAGGGACAGCTGCTGGAGCAAAAGCCTTGGCCGATGCAGGAGCTGACGCGGTGAAAGTTGGAATTGGACCTGGGTCTATATGTACAACTCGAATTGTGGCAGGAACGGGTGTACCGCAATTAACTGCTATCATGGAAGCTGCCCATGCACTAAAACAAAAAAATATTCCAGTTATTGCCGATGGTGGAATTCGGTATACCGGCGACATGGTAAAAGCGCTTGCAGCGGGAGCAAACTGTGTAATGATGGGAAGTGTTTTTGCAGGTACTGAGGAAAGTCCTGGAGAAACGATTATCTACGAAGGAAGAAAATTCAAAACCTACCGTGGGATGGGCTCTTTAGGTGCAATGGCAACGGGTAGCAGCGATCGCTATTTTCAAGAGGCAGAACAAGATGTAAAGAAGTTCGTACCCGAGGGTATTGAAGGCCGAGTTGCTTATAAAGGCTATCTTAAAGAAGTGGTTTATCAGTACACGGGTGGACTGCGTGCTGGTATGGGTTATTGTGGCGCTAAAAATATTGCTGCATTACAAAAAGCAACCTTTATTAAAATTACCAATGCGGGTATGCATGAGAGTCACGCCCACGACATTGATATCACTAAAGAAGCGCCAAATTACAGCAGAAAGTAAATAGCTTTAATGCTGAATCAGGTTTCATGAATTATCGCCTCCTGCTTTTATCAGTTGCTACTGGCCTATTAGCCTGGTTAGCTTGGCCTGATAGCTCCTTTACCTTTATTATATTTTTTGCGTGGATACCCTTGCTATTTCTAGCAGAACAAGCTAAAACAGCAAAACAATTCTTTGTTTTTTGCTACACAGGTATGTTAATATGGAATATTGGCACTACCTGGTGGATATGGAATGCCACTGCACCTGGGGCCGTTGCCGCATGGCTTGCGAACAGCTTACTGATGTGTATTCCCTGGCTAGGCTATTATCGCTTGCTACAAAAAAAATCAAATTGGTTTAGTGGACTTTCGCTAATTGCCTTTTGGCTAACGTTTGAATATGTACACTTACAAGACTGGGGGCTGAGCTGGCCCTGGCTTACACTTGGAAATGTTTTTGCGCAAAAAATAGAGTGGATACAATGGTACTCTTTTACGGGAGTGGCGGGTGGTACCATCTGGGTGTTAGTGAGCAACCTTGCTTTGTTTTACTACATCAAGTCAGCAATCAATAAAGATGGAAACAGAATTCGTTTACTCCTTGCTACTGCTATCTCGCTAATGAGCCCTTTACTTTTATCGCTACTATCATCCTCGCAAGTAGATAAGCCACTTGAAAATAAGCAGCGCATAATAATTGTTCAACCAAATATTGATCCGTATAAAAAAATTACAGCAGGAACAGAACAAGAACAGATCTTAAATTTAATAGAACTATCCTCCCAAGCAGTTGATAATAATACTTCACTGGTAGTATGGCCTGAAACGGCGCTCTATAGCCGCTATGGTTATAATGAATCTACACTTGGCGATGAGAGAAATTTAGATACTGTATTTCAGTACTTGAAATCAAAACCCCGTATTTCTGTTTTCACTGGAGCTGAAACCTATAATTTATTACAGAAGCCCTCTCGCTTTAGTCGTCAAATTCCTGGCACTACCATTCATTTTGAAGCCTATAATGGTGCTTTGCTGTTGGATGGTAAAGGGCTGCAAGGAACTTATCACAAATCAAGATTAGTACCCGGGGTCGAAACATTACCCTGGTTTCTTCGATTCCTGGATTCCTGGTTTGAAAAGTTTGGCGGTGTTACTGCTGGATATGCAAAACAGGATGAGCGTGTGATACTTGAAGAAAAAAATGGATTTAAGTTAGCCCCTGCCATTTGCTATGAAAGCATTTATGGCAATTTCATGCGACAGTATATTAAAAAAGGAGCTAATCTATTGACAATAATAACCAATGACGGCTGGTGGAAAAATACACCCGGTCACCGGCAACATTTACTTTACGCAAGGCTTAGAGCAATCGAAACAAGAAGTTGGGTGGCTCGTAGTGCCAACACAGGAATTAGTGCGTTCATTGATCCGAATGGAAACCTTGTTTCGACACTGGGTTACAATCAAAGAGGCACGTTAATTGCAACACTGAGTCCTTCAATTAACAAATTAACATTTTACGTCAAGTATGGAGACTGGCTTTTCCAGCTCTTTTGCATCCTTACAATATTGATACTAGCCAATTCGTTCTGGACAAAGTTGTCGCTCACAAAAACGATTGGTTGAGATCCTGTTCGTAATTTTACCTTGCTTGATGAAGAAGTACCTGCTTGTATTAGTAATGACATTATTACTATGTCCTGTCCTTTATGCTGCGCATATCAAGGGTGGATTTTTCACGTACCAGTATTTAGGAGCGGGTAGTGGAACAAATTTACGCTACCGCGTAACCTTGACTGTATATATGATTTGCAACCCCAGCAGTGGGCAATTATCTAATCCAATTAATTTTTCCTTTTTCAATGCCGCAACTAATCAATTTGTACGTAACGAAAGTGTGGCAATTACCAACCAATACACCTTAAGTAAAACATATGACGAACCGTGTATAACCGGTAATGAGGTTGGGTGTAAGTATACGATTGTGATTTATGATCTTCCCTCTGTAGAGTTACCCGCATTACCCGAGGGCTACATTGTATCCTACCAGCGTTGCTGCAGAATTGCAGGAATAAATAATATAATTAACAGCGGCGCTGTTGGAAATACATTCTCCATAAAAATACCAGGCAGTAATGCCGGCCAAAATGCCCAAACAAACAGCAGCCCCCAGTTTCTGGTGAATGATACAGCCGTGGTTTGTCAAAACAGCTATTTTCAACTAAACTTCTCTGCTACCGATCCCAATAGTGATTCTCTCAGTTACCAATTTTGTGATGCCTATGAAGGCGGTAGCCAATCTGCGCCTGCACCTGATATAGCGTCCAATCCTCCTTATAACACCGTGCCCTACGCCCCCCTATTTAGCGGAGGAACTCCACTGGGAAGTAGCGTTACTATTAATCCGGTTACAGGCTTGATCAGTGGGATTGCTCCAACTATGGTTGGGCAATATGTTATCTGTGTTTGTGTAAATGAGTATAGGAATGGTGTTCGGATTGCCACTACGCGTAAGGAATTACATTTGGAGGTTAGCGATTGTAGCCCACTTCGGGCGCAATTAAATCCGCGTCCGGCTTTTTGCGATGACTTAAATGTAAGTTTTCAAAATGATGCATCTGGTAATCCGGCAAATGCAAGTTACCTCTGGGACTTTGGCGATCCAGCCAGTGGCTCCAATAATACCTCCACCCTCCCTGCTACTGCACATACTTTTTCAGCGCCGGGAGACTATAACGTAAAGCTAAAAGTAACCCTTCAGGGTATCTGTACAGACAGTTCAACAACTGTTGTGCGTGTATGGCCGGGCTTCTTTCCCGGATTTACTACAAATGGAATTTGCGTGTTGACACCCTATCAATTTACGGATACTACCCGCGCAACATATGGTACTGTAGATTACTGGCATTGGAACTTTGGCGACAATTCTACTCTGGCGGACACTGCGCGTATCCGTAATCCGCAATATAGTTACCCAGGTCCAGGACCTGCCACTGTTACACTTGTTGTTCAGTCGAGTAAAGGATGCAGAGATACGATACAACAGACTATCAATATTCTTGACAAGCCACTTATCACAATGGGTTTTACCGATACGCTGATCTGTCAATATGATTCGGTACGATTGAATGCAAATGGAGTTGGCAATTTTAGCTGGACTCCCACTGCTGCTATGCTGAACAGTAATACATCCAGCCCTACTGTTTTTCCCATGAGCACAACCTGGTATTATGTAAATCTTGAAAATGCAGGATGCGTAAATCGCGATTCAGTAAAAGTAAATGTAACTACAGGTGTATTCATAAATCCCATGAGCGATACTACAATATGCCAGGGTGATACAATCAGACTTCGAATCGCATCCAATGGACTACAATATAACTGGACTCCGGCAGGTAATTTGGATAATCCCGCCATACAGTCTCCCTTGGCAGTAACCAATACCACCACAACATATCAAGTAACAGGAGTAGTTGGTAGTTGTACCGAGACAAAACAAATTATAGTACGAACAGTTCCCTACCCAATTGCCAGGGTATCTCCCGATACAGTTATTTGCTTTAATACTCCAGCACAACTAAGAGGTGTCAGTAACGGAAGTAGTTTTGTTTGGCGCCCCTCTCTGTATTTAAATAACCCTTCCAGCTTATTTCCAGTAGCTCGTCCTCCTGCCACACAACAATACATTCTGGCGGTATTCGATACACGAGGATGCCCCAAACCTGGATTAGACACCGTGGTAGTAACAGTACTGCCCGAAGTAGTTGCTTTTGCCGGAAGAGATACCACTGTGGTGGTTGGGCAACCACTTCAACTAAATGCTTCGGGGGGTGTAACTTACAACTGGAGTCCGGCAACAGGACTTTCGTCAACGATTATTCCAAATCCAATTGCTCGCTATACAACCGGCACCAACCAGATTCGATACCGATTAATTGCCCGTGATGCCTCTAATTGTGCGGATACTGCTTTTTTGATTGTACGTGTATTTCAAACTGCACCCAGCATTTTTGTACCTACTGCTTTCACGCCAAATAATGATGGTAAAAACGATGTAATCCGTCCTGTCTTAGCCGGAATTAAAGAGCTCAAATACTTCCGCATCTTTAATCGCTGGGGACAATTGGTGTATGAAACTAACCAAGAGGGAGCCGCTTGGGATGGAAGGGTGAATGGACAGTTGCAAGGGACACATGTTTTTGTTTGGACGGTAAGCGCCATTGACTACCTCGGACAATCCTATTTTGCAAAAGGCTTGATCACTTTGATCCGGTAAAATAGCAGCTACTTATCCTACCTTTACAGCATGTCATTAACTGTGTTAATTACTGGGGCTACCTCAGGCTTTGGTCAATCTTGCGCATTCCTTTTTGCAGAAAAAGGACACCGCTTAATTCTTAATGGCCGTAGAGTAGATAGGCTTGAGAAACTTGCCACAACCCTTAAGCAATCCTTCAATACAGAAACTTATTTACTTCCCATTGATGTACGAAACCAGGAAGCAATCACCACCGGCATCGGCACATTGCCTACGGAATGGCAAGATATTTCCATTTTGATCAATAATGCAGGACTTGCTGCAGGAAGAGACTACTTTGAGGAGGCAAAGTTGGAAGACTGGAACGAAATGATTGATACCAATATCAAGGGTTTTCTATATGTATCGCAAGCAGTTGCAAAAGGAATGGCCCAGCGAAAAAAAGGACACATAATCAATATTGGCTCTACAGCAGGCAAAGTGGTGTATGAGAAAGGAAATGCCTACTGTGCCACAAAATATGCGGTGGACGCACTCAATCAATCAATGCGGATTGATTTACTAAGACATGGGATAAAAGTAACAGCCATAAATCCAGGTGCTGCTGAAACAGAATTTTCTCTAGTACGTTTTAAGGGCGATCAGGAAACTGCAGCCAGTGTTTACAATGGAATGAAACCATTGACTCCAAATGATGTTGCTGAAGTTATATATTACACAACTACGCTACCTGCACATGTTTGCATTAATGACTTGACGCTTACTTGTGTGCAACAAGCTGATTCAGTATATATCCACCGAAAATAAATGTGCTTTTTACTGCGCTAGTGAAACACGAACCTGCAGACCTGCTCTTGTATTAGTGATAGGAAATGCACTACTTATCTTAGGAATATTTCGGTTTTGCTCAAAGTACAGCTTCATACTGACTTTATTGTTTAGCACATAATCGACGGAGGGTGCAAAACGAATAACTCGCTGACCTCCGGTACCAAATGCTGTACCCTGATCCAATTTTGAATTGGCCGTAGCATCATCGCGTAAACTAAAGTCTACACGCAAGGTGACGTCATTGTCAAGCTTCATTCCATTTTTACCAATACGGATATTCTTTATCAACGGCATGCCTTTTTTACGCCAATTCAAACCGAAAGTAACTTCTGTAGATCGGTTCTCGGCCAATTGATAATCAATTAAGCTTAGACTCAATTGTCTGCTTTTACGAATTTCAAAACGAGTTTGCAATTGGCTAGTAAAAGTCATATCCACCTCTATGAGTGGCTCAAAGGCCTCTTGAATAGTGATATTTGGAATCAAGAAATAAGGAATAAAATTCCCTGTAAGTGTATCGCGGAAAGAGGGATATCCAACTCGTAGAGGATCGGTGAATAATAAAGCGGTATTAAAACTATTCATCGAGAAAGTACTCTTATAACCATGACGAATAGAGAAATTAGTAAAGATCTTATCAAGTCCTGGCAATCGGGATAACCCATTGTATGTTAGTGTCCAATTTGGTTTTGGAACAAGGGAACGGAAAGGATTATGACGTATGTTCGGATTAGTATTATCAAATAATTTGATAGAGGCCGGATCTTTATCAGTATAGGCAGCAATAAAGGACGGAATTACTACATCTTGCGCATAACGTCCATACCCCTTATAGTAACCATCGGTACCTATTCCACCGGCTTGATAGGGATTGATTGTGCCTAGCTTGTTGGATAATATTTTTCGGTTTGATTCAAACTGTTTGAACGTAGAAGAAACCACATTTGGATCAAAAGAAGTAAAGAGCGTCTGATAGGATATGTAACTGATACTAAAACTTCCCAGCGCATAAGGATTCAAGCGAGCTAATCCAGCAAAGCCAGTAGTATCCTTATATAATTCACTGTATTGCTTATCAAATGTCTTATCAAGATTAAGATCAATAGTAAAATCTTTAAATGGACTGACTTGAGCCGTGATAGAAAGTCGCTGATTGTAGCGTTGCTGAATCATAGCACTTACGAGCGAATCTCTGGATAACAGACCTTTTTGCCCAAAACGATTAATCCAATTAGTGTCAGGTTGATACCCAAATAAATATCCAAGGCCTGGTTGTGTACTGCGAAGGTTCAACCCCATTAGTTGAGTACTATCCATGTAACCAGGTAATGTGGTACCAAAATCCTCCGTATACTGTATAGCAGTACGCTTTAAAGCGGTGGCAAAATTCAATGCAACACCCGCAAAGCCTCCAAGCTCCCGAGGCCCCTTTGGTAATTTATCAGTAGGCTCCTTTACCTTTTTGATTTTACGTTTTTTAATCTTGGTGATACTTCCATCTTTCGCACGTATGGTGTCATAACGATAACGCAAGGTGGTTGGAGCAAAAGCTGTTGGAGCAACATCCTCTTTTTCTTTCTGTCTGCCGTCTACGTAGGTATTATCACGGGCTCCATCTGCATTTGTTTTGGTTCGCTGTCCAAAAGCATCAGGCGCAGGCGCCCTTTGATCCAACTTTCCTTTTACTCTGGATGAGCGTGAACGAGACTTATCATTTCTGGAGTCTCCCCCTACTTGGTTAAAACTTGCAGAAGCATTACGTCTGTTACCTATCCCATTTTGTAATGCACGAATAGTTTTATTTTTATTATACAGCTCCTCCCACTTCAGTTCGCCATTGAGTGTACGCGTTTGTGTATTAGATAGTTTGTTGCCAAGCTCTCTTGCCAACAACGAAGCAGCCAACCAATTGTACTTTGAGTTGTATCCAGCGCGAAAAGAAGTCCAATCCAACAACGGAATTTTATTGGTAGGAACATTATAATTCAATGTGAAATCCTGCTGATAATTAGTAGTTCTGCCACCACGGAAAAAATTAGAACGAATAGAGTCTTTCTTAATGCTATTATCGATTCGTCCTGGCGGTTCATCGATTCGCGCATTATTGGTTGCAGAGAAATCCATTGCCAATGAGCGAGTCAAATTCCACTGCAAGACATAATACCTATCAAATGTGAAATACTTATTATAAGTTTCGGGAATCTTATATGGCCCACCCCCTACATTTCGTGGACGCGTAGCACCAAATTGACGAAACACATCTGCACGCATGGATACCTGCGAAGGCGCATAATTGAAATTGAAATCCCGAATCAAGGACAACCATTTGGAATTAGAACGGATCAATCGCTTAAAAGGCTCGACAGATTTTGATACAGGAGCATAGGTGTAGCCAATTATTCCTCGGGTTCTACGTAATTCATCCTGTTCAATCAGAGGATTGTGAGAAAGCGTTTGGATATAGGAATAAGAGAAGTCAAGATTACTCACGCTCCATGGCATCACTTTTTTGCCCTCTGACCTTAGCTTTTTTACATTAGTGAGATTAACTGTTTTAATAGTAGTAACATCTTGTGCATCCGTTTTGATCGAGTCTCTTTTATCAGATGCCGCTTCTCTAAGTTTTTGCTTCAGATCAATATCAAGATCATAAGGATCATACTCTGGCGTGCTACTTCGCTGACTGATACTTGCATAAACAGGAATTTGAATTCCCCATTCCTTGGGAAGAAGCTTACCTGCCTCCAGGGTCAAAGAAGCATCTGCGGTATAAACATCCTCACGGCTTCTTTCATTGACACGCTGTTCTAATGTTCCGAATCCGCGTGATCGTGCAGAACCCGATAGTGAAAGCGTTCCTAAATCAGCCAGCTTGATATCTGTTCTTGCCAACGCTGCCCAACCTCCTTTCTCATCTAATTGTTGTAAACGAAGTTCATTAAACCATACCTCGGCACAAAGCGCCTCTTGCAATGCATTCTCCACTCCCAAAAGAATTCCTCGGACTTCGCCCAAATTAGGATTGCCCATAATAGCATAACTTCTTCCATTCTGTAATACCTCCTTGTAATATCGAGAAGGAGGTATACCAGCCTTGTTTCTTCTTATCTTAAGCTCCATTAAATCTTGGAGAGACAGATCCAGGTTATTTTCTATAGGCCAAATACGGGCGCTATCACGTTCCCCAAACTCTGTTCGCTTGAGCGGAATTTTAACCTCATAATAATTTCCATTGAAATCATTGCCAATACGAATTACAGCATTGATGTCACCCGGACGAAGTGGCTCAGCTCCAGCCACTGACTCTGCATGAATAAACATTTCAAGTTTTCCGTACTGACGCATATCCATATTCATGGTTTTGAAAACCCCACGCGCCTCCTTTTGAGGTAATCCACAAATCTGCATACTCAGTGATTGCTCATTCATCAATAGCGGTACGTTATTATTACTCAGTTGCTGTTGCCGCTCAATCCCCGGAGGTATACGGTAAACGATTGGTTGTCGCTGATCATTTTCCTCTACGTTTACGGAAAGGATATTAACCGTTGTAAAATCAGGAATTGGCAAATTGGTATAATTACCCGTTGTATCAATCTGATTACGGAACCTCCTCCATTGATTTCTAATTAACTCAAGCTTTCCAAAACGAAGAACAATCGAGTCTTGAAAACCCGTCATGAACATGCGAATAAATCGAATGGATTTGAAATCAGGAATATTTCCCACCTTCTGCTGGAATTGCTCCACAGGAATGCGGAATAAATACCAACGCTCAGACCGGGTTTGTCCGTTTGCTAATGTAACTGTAGGAGTACGAATGTCTGTGATGAAGTTTGTACCCACACCCATGTTAGGAAGAATATCAACACGATATTGGAAATACTCCTCTGCCTCATTCATGGTATTATCCCGGTTAAGTTCCTCTGCATCGGGATATTGAGTAAAGGCTGTAACAAATTGTGTGTTATTACCAGCAATGGGCGAGTTTCCATGCGGATTATTAATATTCTTATAACGGCGTAGTATACCTGCATTTTCTTGATCAAATTGCTGATCTCGGTAAGGCTTGAAATTATCTCCGGAAGGATCAAGCAATGCACGTTGATAAACAGGAGAACTGGCTCCGAAATTGGTTCGTAACAATGCTAAATAATCTTTGAACTTGGCTTGCTCCTCTTGGTCCGTTAGTCCATCAAAACCAACATCCTGATATTGACGATCAGCCGGAGTATTACTGAATGCATTAGTCACCTGCAGGGGTATGGATGGGACGCTACCCCAAACGGTAGAGCTGTCTTCTCTTGCGTTGTTAGTAGGTGTAGCCAATCCATTTTCATATTGACGCTTGCCATCTCGTAACACATCTTCTGAAATATTACCGAGATTAAAATAAAGCTGACCTCCAGATGGATTTGTTGCGTTATTCAAATAAGGATCTTGTAACCAAAACTCAATGAACTCAATATTACCGGTTTCAAAATCAGTTTGATCGATATTACGCATTAATCCACCCCATGTGTTACGCGGGTTTCTCAATCTACCATTGGCGTCCATTCGGCTAGGATCGGCTTCAAAATTATAAGGCCCCTTATCTCTTGGATAAAAAGCCATATCAAACGTAGTTAACAAGCCCTCTCCAAATTGCGTACTACGACGAGGGAATATTTCACGTTGTAATACTTGTCTTACCCGTGGATCAGAAAGTTCATTTAAGTCATCAATTGGATTGTTAGCGTTTCTTTTCTCCTGCAAAACTGGTTCAATATTGTACCATGCTAACTTACCTCTGTTGCGTCCGCTTCTTAAGTCATTATTAAGGGAGGATTCGGAAAACAATCCATTTCCCTGGGGAACGGACGCCAAGGTCCAGCTCAGTAAAGGAAAGCGCAAATCAATAGCAGCTCTTGCGCCTTCAAAATCGTCTACATAAACTTGCCCTGTTCGTTGACGAGACCCATCATAATTGGTACCATTAATTTGCTTGGCATGTCCTGGCTGTAGTATCGCTGCTTCCGCATAGGTAGTAATACTGGAAACTGCTTTAGTTGAGTAAAAAGGTAAGCGATCCAACAATTTTGTAAGTCGTGGAATATCATTTCTATAATCAAGATCTACTCCATACATCGTATTTCGGATCGGGTCCTCCCCATACGACTGTTTAATAAAGAAGGGACGCTCTCCCAAACGCACAATGGTTCCTCCCAATGACAAGCGCTTATTAGCTAAATAATCTAGACGAACACCCAAAAAGTTACGTTGCTGAAATCCAAACGCCTGATTATTTTCATAATTGATGTTAACCGGAACACCTGAATTAATAATGGCTTGATTGACCACACGTAAGGTTCCCAGATCATAATTGATTTCGTAATCGACATTTTCTATTAGCTGCTGCCCTCCAGCGGTGACTGTAACAGATCCTCTTGGTATATTGTACCCTAACTGGTATTCACTTGCTCCAGCTTGTCCTGGCATTCCTCCTCCCGCACCATTGGAGCCAGCTCCAAATCCTGCTGAGCGAGAACGTCCAAATATTCTAAACCGGTTTAAGTTCGCATAGGTCTGTGCAATGGCCTTGATGGTATCATACAAGGGATAATATAAATACTTATTTCTTGCAGCTTGGTTGCTATACAAGTAATCAAGATCGTGTCCAAAAGGCTCAAGGACTGGAAAAATAATTCGGCTTTGCGAAGAAATCACAGTAAATCCTTCAATAAAGTCAAAGACCCCATCAGGCTGTGGGTCATTTTGATTATTTAATCGATCCAAATTTACCTGAGAAATAATAGGCATACCCTTGTAGGGGTCTACAACATCCGTAGGAGGCAAATATCTTTTCTCTCCCAAACTTGGTTCCTCATATAGTAAATCCAATGTAAAATCCTGTCGTTCCAATTGACCAAATCCAACAGAGTAAACATTCTTCATCATCAAATCCCAAATCGGCAATTGTGTTCGTTGCGAAGTTGCTTTTAGTAATTTCAAGAAAAGTACACGTTGCGCATTCCCCGTTGTATCAGGAGGTACATCCTGTGAAAATTCACCTACCTGGTACACACGACCGTTATAGGTATATTGAAAAGCTACTCCCAACACCTCATCGGGTTGAAGTGGTTGATTCAAAGACACAAATCCGATTTGAGGATTGAAATAGTATTCGGTGGGTTGTAGCTTACGGGCAAAAGTTTTTTCGAAATCCTGAACTGGAGTCAGTCCCAAACTGGTCAAGGCGCTTTGTGACTGAGATGAATTACGGTAAGAGGGATTTCCAGTCAATAAGCTATACAAATTATTTGCATCGTTACGAGGCAGTTCATTTCCCCCTGCAGAAAGTATGGAGCTATGTGGACTGCGTTCGCCCAAATCCATAAAAGCAATTACATCACGCGTATCAGTGGTAGTACCATTTCGATTGGTCACCCACACTTCCACTCTCAAAATTTGAACTTTTGAATTGACTACGGGCAATTTCTTCATGGCCGTATTGTAGTTGGAGCGGAAATACTGTGCCATTAAGAAATGTCGATTCTCGTCGTACTCGTCTGCTTTTAAGCTAAATCGTTGTGCCGTGGTACCACCCTGTACCCCCATGGTCTGTCGTTGTGCACGTTGATTAGCGAGTACGGTGGTCACGAATAATTTTCCAAACTGGAGTTGCGTCTTTACACCAAATAAGGATTGCGCACCGGGAATTAACGTGCCCTTTGAAGCAAAACTGGTATTTCCTGCTTCAAACTGTTTGACAATATCATCGTCCTTACCCTTGAAATCCAACTTCAATTGGTTGTCAAAATTGAAATTGGCTAATGTGTTATAATTAATCGGAAGTTTTAGCTTTTCACCAATTTGCGCGTCCATCTGCAATTGGGAGTTCATATTAAAATCAAACCCACCATTTCTTCGTGCACGCTCAGGCAGCGTAGGATTTTTGATATTCTGCCCTTGATAACCAGCTAAGAAATCTACATAGCCAGCAGGTTTCACTTCGATTCGTACTTTTCCATCAGGCCCCACGCCCATAATTCTGTTGAACCAATCATTATTCACCCGGAACTGAGGCCCTTTTGATTTGCGATTCATGGCTGTTAGCATCGCAGCTCTTCGCCTGAAATACTCGTTCTCATCCTGTCTTGCCTGCAAACGCAGAAATTCATTCATGGAAAAAGTAGCAGGAGCACGATAGTCACGATTTCCAATACGCTCACTCACGATATACTGACGAGTACGGGGATCGTATTCTACCCTTCGACGTATAAACCCTGTATCTCGCAAATCAAAGGAATGTGTACGGCGATTACTGTAGTAATTTCCGTAACGATCAGAAATTGGGAACCTAATAGTGTCAGCTCTAGCATGCAAGGATTCTGTTCCGCTTGCGGAAAATGACATCAAGAAAAGGACCATCGGCAGTAAATGCCGTCCCATATATGCAACAACGCGATTCAATCTTTCTCGTCAGGTTAGTTTGGGCGATTCAGAGGGAGCGAAGAGCCATTTTTACCAGATCCTCAACGCCCATCTCGGGATTCGCTTTAAGCGTTTTTTCAACTGCCATTGAGGCAGCCTGTTTAGGGATGCCCAATGCGGTCAATGCATTTAACGCATCTTGTTGCAAACTATTGTTTATCAGGGGAGAATTATTTAAAATCGGGGCTATTTTGGCCAATTTATCCTTGAGTTCCAGGACCAGTCGTTCAGCGGTTTTTTTTCCTATTCCTTTGATAGATTCCAACGCCTTGACATTGCCTTGCACTATGGCCTGTATCAACTCGTCGGGCTTTAAGTAAGAGAGCATCACGCGAGCCGTACTGGCACCCACCCCTGAAACACTTATAAGTTGTTGAAATAGATCTCTTTCTGAGAGATCGCTAAAGCCATACAGCAAATGTGCGTCCTCGCGAATGAGCAAAATAGTATAAAGAAGCCCCTCTTCTTTTTGCTGAATTTTTGAGAAGGTGTTCAAGCTAATATGTAGCTCATAGCCGACTCCATTTACATCCAACCAAACATGAGTGGGGGTCTTTTCGACAAAACGGCCTCGTAAGAAACTGATCATAACGCAAGTTAAGGAGCGACTCGGGGTTTACCTTAATTTTGGCCACTTTTTAACCCTGCAGAATGAGCACAAAAATACACGCGGCCATCACCGCTGTTGGAGGGTATGTTCCACCCGACAAATTAACAAATCAGGACCTGGAGAAAATAGTCGATACCAATGACGAATGGATCCGTACTCGCACTGGCATCAAGGAACGAAGAATACTCAAAGAACCTGGCAAGGCTACTTCAGATATGATTGTACCGGCCGTCCAGGAACTCTGTCAAAAAAGAGGAATCGATCCTACAGAAATCGACTGTTTGATTGTAGGAACAGTAACTCCGGATATGGTTTTTCCATCAACAGCCAATCTGGTTTGCCATAAACTAGGGGCTAGCAACGCATGGGGTTTTGACTTGTCTGCGGCCTGCTCAGGATTTTTGTTTGCACTGGCGCAAGGAACGGCATTAATTGAAAGTGGTCGTTATAAAAAAGTGGTGGTTTGTGGTGCAGATAAAATGAGTGCTATTGTTGATTATACAGATCGTGCAACTTGTATCATTTTTGGTGATGGTGCAGGAGCAGTTTTACTGGAACCATCAACAACACCAATTGGAGTAATGGATTCCATCTTGCGAACCGATGGTAGTGGCGGTCAATATCTACATATGAAAGCAGGTGGATCACTAAAACCTGCAAGCGCTGAAACAGTTGCAAATCGTGAGCACTATGCCTACCAGGAAGGACAAGCGGTTTTCAAATTTGCCGTAAAGGGAATGGCAGATGTCAGTGCCGAACTCATGGAGAAAAATAACTTAAAAGCAGAGGATATTTCCTGGTTGGTTCCCCACCAAGCTAACCTGCGTATCATAGATGCAACAGCCAATCGCATGGGCTTGGGTACCGATAAAGTAATGATCAATATTGAACGTTTCGGCAACACCACAGCCGCCACCATTCCCCTCTGCTTATGGGAATGGGAGAAACAACTAAAAAAAGGTGACAATATTATCCTTGCCGCATTTGGAGGTGGATTTACTTGGGGCGCCATATGGGTAAAGTGGGCTTACGATACTAAATAACGTAACTTGTTAATTAACGCTTGTCTATGAAAAATCAAAAACTATCCGGATGGGGCTCAGTTGCAGTACATGGTGGACATAAAAAAGATCCATCTTACGCACACCTCACTCCTTTGTATGCTAGCAGTACCTATGTTTTCGATTCTGCTGAACAAGGAATGCGTCGATTCACTGGCCAAGAAGAAGGTTATATCTACGGACGTTGGGGAAACCCTACCATCACTGAGGCAGAGCAAAAAATTGCAGCCCTGGAGACCTTTGGCACTGGAAAAGAAGCTACTGCCATACTTCATTCATCTGGAATGGCAGCCATCACTACACTGATGATGAGCACACTCAGCCAAGGTGATAAGATTCTTTCTCATTTTTCATTGTATGGTGGTACGGACGAACTCGTACACCGGATTCTACCCCGCTTTGGAGTAAGTGCCACTATTGTAGATCTAAGAGACTTGGAAAAAGCAGAAGAAGCATTACGAGCAGATAAGCAAATCAAAATGGTTTATCTGGAAACTCCTGCCAATCCCACCATCCAATGTGTGGATATTGCCGCCCTAAGTGCATTGGCAAAAAAATACAATTGCATCGTTGCTTGTGATAACACATTTGCAACGCCTTACCTACAACAACCCTTTGCCTTAGGAGCAGATTTTATTGTTCATTCAACAACAAAATTCTTGAACGGGCATGGTACAGCCATAGGCGGAGCCTTAGTGGGAGTAGACGTAGAAAGAATGAGAGGCCCTATTTTTAAATTTCATAAAACTACGGGAGCCAACTCCAATGCGTTTGATGCGTTTTTATTAGTGCAAGGCATGAAAACATTAGAGGTGAGAATGGATCGTCACTGCACCAACGCAGAACGAGTAGCCAAATTCCTCTCTACGCATAAGAATGTAGAAAAAGTAAATTACACTGGCCTTCCTCAACACCCGGATTTTGCAGTAGCCGCTAAACAAATGCGACATGCGGGTGCATTACTTTCCTTTGAAGTGAAAGGTGGATTGCAAGGTGGTATCAATTTTATGAATAAGTTGAATTTTTGCACTCGTGCGGTTTCATTGGGAACCTGTGACACCCTTCTATCCCATCCTGCATCGATGACTCATTTTAGTGTACCCAAGGAAGAAAAAGAAAAATATGGTATCACGGAGGGATTAATTAGAATGCACGTAGGAATTGAAACAGTAGATGATATCATTGCTGATCTTGAACAAGCCTTACAATAAATCCAGTATGTCGATTACCATTCGTCGTGCCACGGCTGCTGACTGTCCACGTTTGTTGGAATTGATTCAAGAACTAGCTGTCTATGAAAAAGCCCCACAAGAGGTTACTGTATCACTTCAGCATTTTACGGAAAGTGGATTTGGAACACAACCTGTTTGGTGGGCATTTGTAGCAGTAGAGAAAGAAGTTATACATGGCTTTGCACTATATTACATTCGTTACTCAACCTGGAAAGGACAATGCTTATACCTGGAGGATATTTTAGTCACTGAAAAAATGAGGGGACAGGGAATTGGAGCCCAACTTTTCGAAAGAATACTGGAAGAAGCAAAAGAAAAAAAATTAGTACGTGTCGTATGGCAGGTTTTGGAATGGAATGAGCCTGCTATTGGTTTCTATAAAAAATATAATGCAACACTGGATCCAGAATGGATCAATGGTGCCATTGAAATAAAGGTTGCTCCCTAAGATCAATGCTTAAGAAACACCATTTACCGACACCTCTTTCTGGATTTTTTGAATCAACCCTTGTAACACTTTACCAGGACCCACCTCTGTAAATTCAGTAGCGCCATCTGCTATCATAGCCTGCACACTTTGTGTCCATTTAACTGGACCCGTCAGCTGATTGATTAAGTTTTGCTTAATTGTAGCAGGATCGGTTACAGGCATGGCTACTACATTTTGATAGACGGGACAAGAGGGCGCATTGAAAGTAATAGATTGGATGGCCCCTTTTAACTCTTCCTCCGCTGCCTTCATCAAAGGAGAATGAAAGGCGCCGCCTACAGGCAACACCAGGGCACGTTTGGCACCCGCTTCTTTCAAAGCAACACAAGCTTTTTCAATACCCGCTACGGAACCACTGATCACTAATTGCCCAGGACAGTTATAATTAGCAGGAACAACAATATCTGTGATACCAGAACAAACTGCCTCCACTTTTTGGTCATCCAATCCTAATACCGCCGCCATAGTGCCCGGCTCTAACTCACATGCTTTTTGCATAGCATTAGCACGTGCTGCCACCAAACGAAGAGCGTCTGCAAAAGAAAGTACACCAGCCGCAACTAAGGCAGAAAACTCCCCCAATGAATGTCCAGCAACCATGGAAGGCTGCGGATTATTCAAGGTGGAATACGCTAACATGGAATGTAAAAAAATAGCAGGCTGTGTTACATCTGTACGACGAAGCTCTTCCTCAGTCCCTGAAAACATTATAGAGGCTAAATCAAAGCCAAGTTGAGCGTTGGCCTGTTCTACCAATTTTTTGGCAGCTTCCGATTGCTCGACAATAGCTTTTCCCATTCCTGGAAATTGCGATCCCTGACCAGGGAATACATAAGCATGTTTCATAAATATAAAATAGATGGATCAGCTTAATCGTGTACCAATCAAACGCATGAATTCGCTACGGGTAGAGTTTTTATGAAACTCTCCATCAAAAGCGGATGTTGTTGTCACTGAATTTTGCTTTTGAACACCGCGCATCATCATACACAAATGCTGTGCTTCTACCACCACAGCCACCCCCAATGGGTTGAGCGTGTCTTTAATGGCGTCTTTAATTTGAATAGTCAATCTTTCCTGCACTTGCATACGTCTTGCAAAAACATCTACCACGCGGGCCACTTTACTTAACCCGGTAATCCAGCCATTAGGAATGTAGGCAACGTGTGCCTTACCAAAAAAAGGAAGCATATGATGTTCACACATACTGTATACTTCAATATCCTTGACCACAATCATTTCACTCACATCCTCATGAAACTTTGCTGAATTTAGTATGGCATGCGCATCCAAATGATAGCCCTGTGTTAAGTACTGCATCGCTTTAGCCACACGCTCTGGAGTTTTGATGATCCCCTCCCGCTCAGGATCTTCTCCCAACAAGGCAATGGCCTCTTTATAATTTTTAGTGAGTGCCAAGGTGGCTTTCTCATCGTATTGTTCAGTTTTTTTGTAGGCCATTGTATTTTAATTTAAGCGGGATAATCTACGAAGTTTCTTTGTGTTTCATAGAGGCGAATCTGCAGATCCAGGGAGGAGTCCAAGTGGGGGCGTAATAAGTCGTGAATAACCATAGCAATATGTTCAGCTGTGGGATTTAGACTTGCAAATTCAACGGTATCTAGATTAAGATTACGGTGATCAAATCGCTCTACAATTTCACGCTGAATTAGATCACTTAACACTTTCATATCAATCACATATCCAGTTACCGGATCTGGATAGCCCACCACTTTTACAATCAATTCATAATTGTGTCCATGATAATGTGGCAACGAACATTTTCCAAAAACACGAGTATTCTCAGCATCACTCCATGCCGGATTTGCCAGGCGATGTGCCGCATTAAAATGTTCTTTACGATAAACAGCAACTTTATTCGCCATAATATTCAACGTAAATACGCGGTGTCTCCACCAATTTGATATAATGAAGCTTTACATTTTCAGGTAAAGCAGGCTCCAACTCTTTCCAGATTCCTACCACCAGATTTTCAATCGAACATAACTTGTTCTTCATGAAATCCACATCCAAATTCAGATTACGATGATCCAATTTCTCGACCACTCGCTCCCGAATTATAAGCGATAATTTTTTTGCATCAAAAATGAAGCCAGTTTCCTCATCAGGATTACCCTTGATAGTTACTGATAGCTCAAAATTATGGCCATGCCAATTCTTATTTGCACATTTACCAAAGATCGATTCGTTCTTCTCCGGTGTCCAGTTGGGATTGAATAAACGATGTGCGGCATTAAAATGTTCAATCCGAGTCAAGTAAACCATGCTTTACTTTTTTCTTCCCGACAGCATTGGGCGCAGGAAGGGTGAAAGGCAAAGTTAGCCTTATTCAACTAATTTTACAGAATGAATTGCCTGGTCATAGCAGCAACCCCTCTCGAGATTCGACCTTTTTTGAAAAAAATCAAAGAGGGAAACACCTTAACTGATTCATCCATTGAACTAGATGTACTGATAACCGGAATCGGCTTACTGGCAACATCTTATGCATTGCAAAAACAGATTCAACTAAAACGGCCAGATTTAATCATTCAGGCCGGCGTGGGCGGATGCTTTGATAAAAAGATGAAACTAGGACGCGTGTTCATCATAAAAAAAGAGGCCATTGCAGATCAAAGTGTAGTGGAATTAGATGCATTAAAAACACTTTTTGACCTTGACTTAGTACCCGCCAATCAACCCCCCTATCAAAAAGGGTGGCTAGTAAATCCTTACTCCATTGTGAAAAAACTCAGGTTACCAAAAGTAACGGGGATATCAGTTAACGAAATAACTACACAACCTCAAAAAGTTCGTTTTTATAAAAAACAATTCAATCCCGTAATTGAATCGATGGAGGGCGCAGCGCTTCACTATATTGCGCTGCAAGAAGGAATTCCTTTTATACAACTTCGTAGTACCAGTAATTATATTGCAGAGCGAAATAAAAAAAACTGGGATATGCCCGCTGCTATTGAATCGCTCAATCAATCCTTGTTGAAATTATTACAATCACTATGAAACTACGGATTGGTTTTTCACCCTGCCCAAATGACACGTTTATATTTGACGCACTCGTACACGGAAAAATTGATACAGGAGATTTTCAATTCGAACCTATATTAGAAGATGTTGAGACGCTGAATCAATGGGCGCTGGATGGAAAACTAGATATTACTAAACTGAGCTTCCCTGCATTTTTTAGTGCAAGCAACCAATACCAGTTGCTCGATGCAGGTAGTGCACTCGGCCAAGGTGTGGGCCCCTTATTAGTGACAAAGGAGACTGTATCACTTACTGCGCATCAAATAAATCATCGAAAGGTATTATTGCCCGGCAGTAATACCACTGCGCATTTACTTTTTTCGCTAGCATTTCCAGAAGCTTTACAAAAAGAATTTTTGATTTTCTCAGCCATTGAAGAGGCCCTGCAAAAAGACAGTGAATTAGTAGGCGTGCTCATTCACGAAAATAGATTTACATACGAAAAAAAAGGGCTGAAAAAAATAATTGATCTGGGCAGTTTTTGGGAGGAGAACTGGAAGGTGCCTATTCCATTGGGAGGTATTGCAATAAAGCGTTCTTTCAAGTATGAACTAAAAAAACAATTGGAAGAATGGATTCGTAAGAGTCTTGCATTATCCTGGGATAACTACCCGCAACTATCCCCCTTTGTTCAATTGCATGCACAAGAGATGGAAGAAGATATTATCCGAAAGCACATTACGTTATATGTGAATGAATATAGCCGCTCCTTAGGGGAAACAGGACGTCAAGCCATAAAAGTTCTTTTCAAAAAATACATGGAGTTACAAAACAAACCTCCAGAAGAAAATCAATTTCCTCTTTTTGTATAGCACATAATATTATGTGGGCTTTAGCGCTTTTGCATAGACTTCCAAGCAACGCTTACGAGCAAAGTCGTGCTCAACAATTGGGCGAGTATAAGTCAACTCCTCAAATTCTGGCACCCATGAACGTATATATTGCAAGGAAGGATCAAATTTTTGTGTTTGCAAATAAGGATTAAAAACACGGAAATAAGGGGCGGCATCACAACCAGAGCCTGCTGCCCATTGCCAGCCACCATTGTTTGCAGCTAAATCAAAATCAAGTAACTTCTTTGCAAAGTATGCTTCCCCCCAACGCCAGTCAATTAATAAATGCTTGGTAAGGAATGAAGCTACAATCATTCGAACTCGGTTATGCATATAACCCGTTGTATTTAGCTCACGCATTCCTGCATCTACGATTGGATAGCCAGTCTGACCATCACACCATGCTTGAAATTCTTGTTGGTTATTTCTCCATTGAATCGCATCATATGCAGGCTTGAATGAATTTCCTACCACATGAGGAAAATGCCATAAGATCATATGATAAAAATCACGCCAAATTAATTCATTGAGAAAAGTTTCATTCAGGGGGCCAGCCTGTCGGGCTAATGCACGAACACTAATTGTTCCAAATCGAAGATGCACACCAAGTTGCGTGGTTCCCTTAATGGCAGGCAGGTCCCTTCTTTCCTTGTATTTTTTAATGGTATCCGTTTGCCAGGCAGGAGATGGAAAAGAGATGCCTGCTGCAGAAAAACCTATGGCAGTAAGTGAAGGAAAATCAATTCCCTGAAAAGAAACACAAGACTCCAATAACTTTTCAGAGGGATAAGATTGCAAATGTTCTTTTTGCAGCGTTGCTTTCCATCTTCTCGAATAAGGGGTAAACACGGTGTAAGGCTTACCATCATCTTTGACAACCTCCTGCTTCTCTAACAAAACTTGATCCTTGAAACTGTGAAATGAAACACCTTGTCCTTCTAAAAAGGTCTTCACCGCTGCATCTCGCTCCAATGCATATGGCTCATAATCATGATTGGTAAAAACTCGCTTAACTGAAAACTCATTCAAAAGATCAGAAAATATTTTGAGGGGCTCTCCTAATCGGACATCAATACCGGCGCCAACTTGCTGTAACTGTCTGTGTATCTGATACAAGGACTGGTGAATAAATTCAACCCTCCGATCAGTCTTATCCTCTAAATCGTTTAATATGTTAGAGTCAAAAATAAAAATTGGCTGAACAGGAAGGCCGCTTTGTAGGGCCTCACTCAAACCCCGATTATCTTGAATCCTTAAATCCCTCCTAAACCAAAAAATAGAAATTGCTTGCATGATTGATTCGAAACAAATTTTCTCAAGAATGGTTTACTCTACTAACCTAAAGTTAATCACAATTTATTCCTTATAAAATTGCGTAAAATACTGAGGCTTTTCGGTAAAAATACGGATGCCTAAAATTTAAAATTTGAAAAATTGAATTTTAGTTTTATCACATGGAAACACGTGGTAAAAACAAAAGGAGAAGTTGGCCTAGTTGGCAGATTGCAATACAAGAAGAATCATATCAACAAATTTCTTCAGAGTTACATGATAATGCTTGTCAGTCAATATTGTTAGCCATACTCAACCTACAACAAATAGACAACAATCACCCAACATTAAAAATTAGCGACACCATTGAACTCCTAGAAGAAACGTTGCAAGAAATACATCAACTATCACGCTCACTTAACGGCGAACTGATTCTATCAATTGGCCTACGGGCTTCGCTTGAAAAACAGCTAGACCGAATGCGTAATGCTTGTGGTATACAAACATCACTTTTAATTCAAGGAAATCAATACTACCTCAGCGATGAAATAGAATTGATTGTTTATCGGATTATTCAAGAAGCCCTGAATAATATTTTAAAGCATGCAAAAGCTAGCAAAGTGGAGGTAGAGTTAAACTTTAAAGACCAAGGCCTATGCGTGAAAGTAATAGACAATGGAAAGGGATTTAACCAAAATATCAAACACCTTGATTCAGCCGGTCTACGAAATATGAATTTTAGAGCCCAATCCCTTCACGGAAATTTAACCATTGAAAGTACTCCGAATAAAGGAAGTTGCCTAACCCTTGACATACCCTGTTTAAAAACCAATCTATGATACGAATTATTCTTGTTGACGACCACGTCATGTTGCGGAATGCATTAGCCGCACGCATTAACGAGTTTGAAAACTTCAAAGTAGTGGATCAATGTAGTAATGGAAAGGAACTGATCCATACCTTATCAACAAACCCCGAGCCGGATTTAATTCTACTGGATTTGAATATGAAAGAAATGAACGGCTTGGAAACGGCCCAGTGGTTAAAGAAAAATCGTCCAAGCATCAATATCTTGATGCTCACCATGTACGACTCAGAACTTACCCTGATACAGCTTCTCCAGCTTGGCGTAAAAGGAATATTACACAAATCCGCAAGCCCTGCCGAACTACGAGCTGCCATCACCACCATTGTTGCTGAAGGCCAGTATTTTTCCAACCATACTACCAACAAGCTGGTAAATATGGTGAATAGTAAAGAAGCCGGTACTAAAAGATTACGAAAATCCCTACTAAATGATGAAGAAATCTTCTTTCTTCAACTGGCTTGTTCGGATATGACATACAAAGAAGTAGCACAACGAATGAAACTAAATCCAAGAACAGTGGATTCAATACGAGACCAACTATTTGTCAAGCTGGATGTGAAAAGTCGTGTGGGACTGGCAATGGTTGCTATCCGAAATGGGATTGTATCTCTTTAAAGTACAACCTCGGGAACATGGGCTGGCACAACCAGCCTTCCTGCTGTTTTGGATTTGATTTCCTCAACGGTCACACCGGGAGCACGTTCAAGTAAATGAAAGCCTTCCGACGTAATATCCAAGACTGCCAGATCCGTAACAACCTTTTTGACACATCGCACACCTGTCAAGGGAAGATCACAACGCGTTAGCAGCTTAGATTCTCCTTTGGGATTGGTATGCATCATGGCCACAATAATGTTACGAGCACTAGCTACTAAGTCCATGGCTCCCCCCATTCCTTTAACCATTTTACCCGGTATTTTCCAGTTGGCAATATCCCCTTGGTCACTCACTTCCATAGCCCCTAAAACTGTTAAATCAACTTTACCCGCTCGTATCATTCCAAAACTAACAGCTGAATCAAAAAAAACGGAACCCTCTACGGTGGTAATTGTCTGCTTTCCCGCATTGATCAAATCAGGATCAACCTGATCAGCAGTGGGAAATGGACCCATTCCTAATAAGCCATTTTCACTTTGAAGCACTACATCTACACCGGGTGGAATAAAATTAGCTACAAGAGTAGGTATGCCAATACCAAGATTCACATAAAATCCATGCTTTAATTCCCTGGCAATACGTTGCGCTATTTGTTCTTTTGTCAGTGGCATAATAAATTGTGTTAATCAAGCATTTCGAATCGTTCGCTGTTCAATACGCTTCTCATAGGCTGAGCCCTGAAAAATTCGATGTACATAAATACCAGGAGTATGGATAGCATCAGGATCCAGGCTACCAGCAGGAACTAGTTCCTCCACCTCCGCAATTGTTATTTTTCCTGCCATCGCCATCAAAGGATTAAAATTTCTGGCAGTAGCATGAAAAATCAAATTACCCATAGTATCCCCTCTCCAGGCCTTCACGATAGCAAAATCGGCATCAAATGCATATTCCAGCAAGTAATCCTTTCCATTAAAGTTCCTTACCTCTTTTCCAGCTCCTACTTCAGTGCCTACTCCCGCGGGCGTATAAATGGCAGGCATGCCGTAACCAGCGGCCAGACATCGGGTAGCTAATGTTCCTTGAGGAATAAGATCTACCAACAACTCACCACTTAGCATCTGGCGTTCAAATTCAGCATTCTCTCCTACATAAGAGGAAATCATTTTACGCACTTGCTTACGCTGAAGGAGTAATCCAATACCAAAATCATCCACACCTGCGTTGTTTGAGATACAAGTAAGTTCTTTAACTCCCTTTCTTACCAAGGCGGCAATACAATTTTCTGGAATACCACAAAGCCCAAAACCACCAAGCAAAAGAGTGGAGCCATCTTTTATATCGTGGATGGCCTGATCAGGACCGGCTACAACTTTATTCATAAGGCAATAATATGAGCTAAATTAGGAACTTACTCAGCAAGTTTAGGCTTACCTGGCTTCCTGATTCTAATCAGCGGATCTTCCTCCTTTTTTGAAATTGAGTCCATAACCCTAGCCATTAATGCGGGATGCTCTTGGTAGTAGGAAAAACTCTTCTTGAACTGCTGTTCCGAAATACCATGAAAAGTCAAAACCTTGTTAAGCCATTCTATTTGTACTTGATCTTTATTAAGACTGGAATCCTTAGTCAGCATAAAATTGTTGACAAAATGCCCGCTTCGAAGCATATCAAATAGAACCGCTTCCATTTTCTCGGGTCCAAGAATATCACCAGGAACACCAGATTTGCTTTGACATCCCCACCATGTAGCTAGGACAAATAAGGAGGCCAGAAATCTTTTCATAGCGTTCGGTAAAGTGATAAGTTGGTAATATCCAATTTCGAAAGAAGTTCTTTTGCCCTTGCTTTTTGCTCTCCAGTACCCTTGCTAAAAATCTTAAAAAGCTCATTCCCCTTTCCTTGAAAAAAAACTGGAATGATCATGGAATTTAAATTCTCCGTATTGACTGTATTTAGATAACTAAGTGAATTTAAAATTCCATTACGCGCGGCTTCTTCATTTTCAAATAGCACATCAATACCGGTGCGGTAGTATGCATATAAAGCATCGTGAAACAATGTAAAGCGATTGTTATTTAAATTCTCGGCCAACCAATAACGGTTGCGAAGACCGTCAAAAGACTTCCATCCTGATATGTCTTTCGCATCGGGAGCATTGTTTACAATGTTCCAGGCTTTCTGGAAATAAATATCACCACTGCGAAGGCTAAAAGATGTATAATCCAATCCTAAGATAATATTGATATAGTATGCAATGGTAGCGGTAAGATTAGCCACGAGTGGATCATTGCCCTGCACCCGATTCTCATTGAACTCTATGGGCTGAAACTCCACATACTTAAAAATTAGGTTATCGTCTTGAAAATTCAAGAGCGGGCTAACATAGGTAGTATTGTAGGCAGGACGAGCAGCTTGTATAGTAAGACTACCACGATACGTATTATTACCCAAGTCCTGAGATAAGGTCAACAAAAAGCTACATTGAATACGCTCTGCAGGCTGATAAACATCTGAGGTCCATTTGCGAGAATTAATAAAATTAGTAAGACCACTTTGCAAGGTTTGAAAAACCCTTCGATCAACCTGCGAACTAATTTTATTGGTTAGGATATCAACACGGGCTTGAATTTCCTGACTACCCGCCCACACAGGAAGTAAGCATAGAAATAAATAGAGCGCCGTGCGTTTCATGTCAGCAGAAATTAGCTGAACAGTTCATCCTCTTGTTTACGGAAATAAACTTTATCATCCATGAATTCCTGTGTAGCTAATAACGCAGGGTTTGGCATACGCTCATAGGCACGAGAAATTTCAATCTGCTCTTTGTTCTCATGAATTTCCTCTAAGCTATCGGTGTGAGAGGCAAACTCCTCCAGCTTTGTATGCAATTCCTCTTTCAAGGAAATATTGATTTGCCCTGCACGTTTTGCAACGATGGAAATAGATTCATATACATTACCTGTTTTTGCACGTAAATCCTGAAGATTACGAGTTTCCACATTGCTGGTAATTCCGGCACTAAGATGACGTCTTAACTTGCTCATTTTTGAGTGTTTTTATATTATTCTGTGTATTATTTAAAATTGCATCCACTTCTTTTCTCAGCTTACTTTCAGGATATCGATCTGTGAACTCATAACATTCATTCATTACTTGTTCAAAACGCTCTACTCTTTTCTCCTCAATACTCATTTCCGCATATTGAAAGTAAGATCGGATCACCATCAATTTATATTCATCAGCACGCACTGATTCAGGAAAAGCATTCAAGAGCGATGTAAATGCAACTCCAGCAGCCCTGAACT
This sequence comes from uncultured Chitinophaga sp., assembly GCA_964576375.1. Classification (GTDB taxonomy): domain Bacteria; phylum Bacteroidota; class Bacteroidia; order Chitinophagales; family Chitinophagaceae; genus JJ008. The sequence goes on along the minus strand of CAZNUR010000002.1, from coordinate 64,814 downwards.
GTCCTAAATCGTAATAAAGCTGCGCACTCATAAATTCTTTTGTCTCTAACTTCGTCCTGCACTGGTCAATAATCTCAGAAGCTTCTTTATTACGAGGAGAACCAGGATGTGTGTTGATAAAGGTCTGCATCATTCCCATTGCTTTTACCGTATTAGTCTGATCAAGTGCAGCTTTGGGAGATTGCTTAAAAAAGCAATAGGCGCGCATGTAATCAATTTCCTCCGCACGAGTACTAGTAGGAAAAATTTCCAAGTAACTTTTGAAAAGATTCTCTGCGTTCATATAATCGTAAAGATTATAAGCACAGTATGCGTACTTGTAATAAATATCTTCAAACTCTTTACTGGTTTTGTAAAAAGGCATGATGTCCTCATATACCTGCTGAGCCTTGGTATAGGATTTTTTAGCAAAGAACTGTTCGGCCATTCTCAGTTTATAGGCCGCGTCTGGATTCTTCAAAAGCTTGCTCATGCTTTTCCCACAACCAGACAACAGTCCAACCGAGAGGAAAATCATAGACAACACACTGAATCGCAATAGGATGGACATGGGGCAGCAAAATTACGATGAAGCAGCAAAACTTACACAAAAAAGATGAACCACCAAGGTTAATGCGTTAATAATAGCCTAAACCTATGATAGTCAGTCAAAAGGACTAAAAATAAAGAACCCCGGACTATCCGGGGTTCTTTGGTATTTCTTATTAAGCAAGTCTTAATTCTTGCGAAGATTTGGATGAGGAGGATCAACCCGGTTAGGACCAGTTTCACCATCAGCAGCAGCACGCAGATCTACTGTATTGCAATCACCACCTTGTTGTCCATAGTTAAAGATAAAGCGATCTTGACTGATCCCTTCTTTATCCACCATGTAAGTGATAATCGCATTTACGCGATCCCAGCTCATCTGTTGTTCACGCTTGTCAGCAGCGCAATATCCAACCACTACAACATTACAACCAGGGTTGTTACGAACTCTGGAAGCTACAGAAGCCAATACAGCTTTTGCATCATCAGTAAGTTTGTTTGAACCAGCTTTGAAAGCTACACTTGGAAGTGCACCTAATTTTTGCTCACAAGTAGGAGCAGGAGCTGCCGCTACTTTGCAATCATCTGGACATTTGCAATTACCTACACCATCAACATCAACAGGCTGACAACGAGTTGGTGTGATCAATTCCTTATCCTTACAATCAGGAACGCCATCACCATCTGTATCTAAGCTTACACCATGGGTGTCAACAGGACAACCAGCAGGAGTTTGCTCACGATCAAACTGATCTGTAACACCATCGCCATCTGTATCTAGTAAAACAGGCTTTGGAATATTCATCAAGCGAGGATTACGCAATTCGCCATAGGCATAATCCAAAGGATTAAGCCAGTATAAAGGCTGAACAGCATTTTTTCCCAAGTTGATATTCAAACCAACCGTCATGTAGTTATATGTATCGAAATCAGGAGTCAAAGAAGCATCACCCCATGCAAATTCTTGCCAACGCTGACCATCCAATAGATCATCGCGGGTGATAGTCCAACGATCTTCCAAGGCAATATTGATGCGGTCGTTGAGTTTGAAAGCTACTCCAAATCCAAAAGTACCAATGGGTCTCATGGTCTTATCACCTAACTGAGAGCGGGCTGAGCCATGGCTTTCAGCTGGCGTTTCAAAGCTTCCATCAAGAATATTGTTCTTCAGATTCTTTAAGAAATCCTGACGGTCTTTATAAGCAGGCTGAGTTAGTGTATTGAAATTATATTTTACATCACCATTCAAAGCATTCACGCGTGTTTCGTAGATAGCAGCACCCGCACCAGCGATAGCGTAGGTGGTAAGTGAACTATTAGTCTTGTGAAACTGAATGTTGTTGATAGTTAACAAAGCTTGCACAGTAAAATCCTGCACCTTGGCTTTGTAGTTGTAAAATATTTTCTCCAACGGTGTAGCAGCATTTCCGTCTTTAGAGGAAACGTAAGTTACAGTAGTACCTGCAGGTGTAGTAATCTGAAGAGCACGAGGTGCAGAATAGCGTTGCGCTGGGCTGGCTATACCAGATCCCCAAGCTGTATTTTTAGCAAAATTTCTGTACTCACGGTAGCTATACCCCTTGCCAATTCCATACATATATTCTACACGGGCAGAAATGGTATATCCAAGTGATTTACGCACATGAAACCCAAATCCGGGTGAAAGGAATTGGGAAGGAACGTCTCCGCTGATTTGGAATAGACCGGCTTTAACACCTACTTCCCATTGGCTGCGTGGCTTAGCGGGGTAATTGTAGGTTCCGTTGAGGAACTCTGTGTGCTGAGGCATTCTTTTTGATGGAATCAAAGAGGAATCTCTCAGATCATAGGTATTCCCTACTTTTTGCGAAAATCCATAGGATGCCGACAAGCTCAGAAGAACTGCCAGGACATATGCACTTTTTCTCATAATGAGGGGTTAAGATTTAAAATATACAAAAATTATTCACAAAAGTAGGCCGAAATTGTGAATATTCAAAATTTTTCTTCCGCGTAAATCTTTCATTTTCCATTATTTCTCAATTACTTAACAGATATTTACCAACTCACCATTTCTCATTTTTGCCACCCATTAACCACTTATTTTTGCTGCCTGCATGAATCTACCTACCCACCTGGTACGGGAAGAACTAGAAATATTTGAATCGAAGTTCAGGGAAGCTGTACAAAGCCAAGCCCCCTTGCTCGACCGAATTATGCGCTACATTGTAAAGCGCAAAGGCAAACAATTAAGACCACTTTTTGTGTTGTTGTCTGCAAAACTTTGCGGATCGATCAACGATTCTGCTTACCGCGCCGCATCCCTGGTTGAAATCCTACATACAGCAACGCTGGTCCATGATGATGTGGTGGATGATTCCAGTGAAAGAAGAGGTTTTTTTTCCACTTACGCATTATGGAAAACCAAAGCAAGTGTTTTGATAGGAGACTACTTGCTTGCAAAAGGACTTTTACTAACACTGGAACACCAGGATTATAAGTTACTGCATATCCTTTCTGAGGCGGTGAAAAAAATAAGTGAGGGCGAACTACTGCAATTAGAAAAAGCACGTAATCTCAATTTACAGGAAGAGCTTTATTACGAAATTATACGAAATAAAACAGCCTCACTATTAGCCTCTGCCTGCGCAGCAGGTGCCTGGGCTACCAGTCAAAATGAAGAATTCACAAATAGACTTCGAAGATTTGGTGAACTCACCGGAATGGCTTTCCAGATTAAAGACGATTTATTTGATTACGCAAGTGAAGATATTGGAAAGCCCACTGGGAACGACATCAAGGAGAGCAAATTGACCTTACCGCTCATTTATACACTTAATAAAGCAGATCGGTCCACGCGTAGAAAAATTATCTACATCGTAAAAAATGAGAAGGACAATAAAGAACAACTGAATTGGGTTATTGAAGAAGTTGTCAAAGCTGGAGGAATTGACTATTCCATAAAAAAAATGAATCAATTCAAAGAGGAAGCTATTAAAGAACTACACCATTTTCCTGATAATGAGATTCGAAAAGGACTTGAAGATATGGTGCGGTTTGTAACAGACAGAAAATATTGAGGTTTTGGAAAAAAGGTGGAACACAAAGTCGGCTGATCCGGAAAAAGTTAAAGTATTACAAAATGCCTTACAGGTGCACCCTGCCCTTTCAACGCTATTGGTGCAACGAGGTATAGAAGAGTTTGAGCAAGCACGTGCTTATTTTCGTCCCCGGCTAGAGGATTTACACAGCCCGTGGCTCTTCAAGGATATGGATAAGGCTGTTGATAGGATTGAGAAAGCCATCACCGATCAAGAGAAAGTTTTGATCTATGGGGATTATGATGTAGATGGAACCACCGCAGTTGCCAGCTTTTATCTTTTTCTCCGCTCCATCCATCCAAATCTGAATTACTACATTCCACACCGATATAAAGAAGGTTATGGAATCAGCAAGGCAGGTATTGACTTTGCTGCTGAGAATGGATTCAGTTTAATTATATCCTTGGATTGTGGAATAAAGTCAGTGGAACTAGTGCACTACGCAAAAACGTTGGGAATTGACTTTATCATTTGCGATCACCATCTACCAGACCCCATACTTCCTGAGGCCGTTGCCATTTTGAATGCAAAGCAACCTGATTGTCCCTACCCATACAAGGAGCTTTGTGGATGTGGTGTGGGATTCAAACTAATGTGTGCCATTGAGGAAAAATTACAGCTTACCGATAAAAGATCGCTTGAACAACTTGATTTACTCGCTACAGCTATTGCAGCTGACATTGTTCCAATGACCGGCGAAAACAGGATTCTGGCCTTTCATGGTTTGCTGAAAGCAAATAAAAATCCTAACCCTGGAATTGCAGCTCTATGTGAGTTAAGTAATTTGAAACAGGACCTGGATATTCAAAAACTGGTTTTCATCATAGCGCCACGGGTCAATGCAGCAGGTAGAATGGATGAGGCGGGAAAGGCAGTTGAGCTGTTTATTGCACAGGACAAATCAAGTGCTTTACATTTTGCCTCACAATTACACAGCGATAATACAGATAGAAGAGAAGCAGATCGAGCAATTACTAAAGAGGCATTGGAAATGCTTGAATCAGACATAGACCTCCATCACAAAAATGCTACCGTAGTTTATCAACCACACTGGCATAAAGGAGTTGTTGGAATAGTTGCCTCAAGATTGACAGAACAATACTACCGACCAACAATAGTATTGACAAAATCGGGCGACATAGTAGCTGGTAGCGCAAGAAGTGTAATTGGATTTAATTTATATGAGGCCATACACGCCTGTAAAGAACACCTCTTAGGATATGGAGGCCATTTTGCTGCAGCAGGAATGACCTTAGAGGAAAAAAACGTTCCGGCCTTTGCGGCTGCATTCGAGAAGGTAGTCACGGACACCTTATTGCCGGAACAAAAAATACCAGTAATTGAAATTGATTTGGAGATTGGAATGGCTGCCTTAAACTGGAGTCTTTACAAGTTGATCGGACAGATGGAACCCTTTGGGCCTGATAATTTACGCCCTATATTTCTCCTTCGGGGTGTTTGGAATAACGGTTACTCAAAAATTGTAAAGGACGAACATATACGTTTTGCTATCACCGACGGACAACATACATTCAACGGAATTGGTTTTGGGCTAGCAAAAAAATTTAATTTACTGCAACAACAACAATCCATAGATATTGCATTCACCTTGGATGAAAATGATTTTAATAATCAACGCACCCTACAAATGCGTGTGATGGATATTCGAAAGCACGTATCCGCAAGATAAAAAAAGACCCAGCCACTTACGTAACTGGGTCTTTCAACTAGTGATTGTACAATTTCTATTGGATAATTATTTGTTGTACTCCCACTTGAATACTTTCATTTGCCAACACTGCTCTATAAATACCAAACGCGATGTTATAGGGCAGCGTGATTGATTCGTTGATGAAGTTTCCTTGTACGTTTAGCTGCTTTTGCCATACGCATTGCCCCTGTTGGTTATAAAGCAGTAAAGTATAATTACCAGCAGTAAGAGGAGATTGTGTAACACGTATTAGGGCGCCCCGCTCTGCCGGGCTTGGATACAGTCTAAATCCTTCCCCGATTCGAAGAGTAGTGAAAGACTGTTGTGCACCATAGTTGATGGCTCCTGCAGTAGTAACATAAGCTTTATAATAATAGGTAGTACCCTGTTGCAAACCGGAGAGCGTTACCTGATAATTGGCATTGGCATTAGTAGTAGCCGCCACCCGTGTTCCTGTTCCATTTGCAAAGCCATTTACTGTGCTGTACTCAATACCATAACCAGAAAGTGCAGCACAGCCTCCCGTTCCAAATGAACTTGCTACTGTTGCAGAGCTAGTAGTAATGCCAGAAGCAGCACCAGTTACAACACTGGGAGGAGTATTAACACCAACACCCGTAGCGGCTACACTTGTAGCAGTTGCACCGCCGCCAGTAATTGGAATTAATCCTGAATATGTTTGAATGGCCGTTGGAAGAAAGCGGACGAACACAGTGATTGTTTGTGTACCACCTGTTTGTAGGATTCCGATAATATCATTGTAGGATCCAGTGGCAGTTTGACTAAATGTAAATCCATTTAATGGACCGATAGTTATTAATCCATTGGTGAGGTTAGCACCAGTGATAGTAAAGGAGTAGGGTCCGCCAATTGTTCCGACGCAAACATTACCAAATGAAGTAAGAGAAGAAACAGTGAGTTGGGCAGGCGGAGGAGCAGACGTAGTAAAAGATTGCTGATTGCCATAAGATGTACCTCCGCTATTTGTTGCATAGGCTTTGTAATAATAAGTTGTTGCCGCATTCAATCCACTCAGCGAAGCAGTGAAATTTCCGCTGGCTAAATTTGAAGAAGCCACCCGCGTTCCTGTTCCGTTAGCAAAACCATTATTAATACTATACTCTATACCATATGCAGAGGTGGCTCCACAACCGGTTGCAGTTATTGATCCCGCCAGCGTTGCAGCCGTGCCACTGATCCCACTGCTTGCACCGGTAACCACAGTGGCAGTTGTATTGATCCCGCTTCCACTAGCAGCTACTAACACAGCAGAGGAAATACCTCCACCGGCAACAGAGATATTGCCATTATAAGATTGAACAGCCGTTGGCGTGAAACGAACAAATACTTGTTGCGAAAAGTTACCCCCTGCTTGGGATAAAGAGAGTGTAGCAGTGTAAGTGCCATTGGAGGTAGTGGAATAACTGTACCCATCCAGTGCTGCCACCGTTACGGCAGCCGCTGTCAAATTAGTTCCGGTGATAGTAAATGAAGAAGGACCGGCTGTGGTATTAATACAAACTGTACCAAAACCACTCAAAGCACTAACAGACAGAGCTGGATTTAATGAGACTGTGTTGAAGCTTTGTTGTGCTCCATAAGCTGTACCTGCTGCGGTAACTGCATAACTTTTATAATAATAAGTTGTTCCCGCAGTTAACCCACTTAGGCTGACAGAAAAACTTCCACCTGATAGATTTGAACCGGATACTTGTGTACCGGTTGTAAAATTATTTGTAGTACTATATTCAACTCCATATGCTGTCACTGTACCGCAACCTGTAGCGGTGATAGCTCCGGCAAGTGTTGCGGCCGTTTGGGAAATACCACTGGCTGTACCAGTAGTAGTAGTGGGTAACGTATTAACGCCTGATCCAGTTGCAGCCACATTGACAGCGGTTCCCAAACCGGCTCCACTAATTGATATGTTACCGTTGTAGGATTGAACTGCAGTGGGCGTGAACTTAACAAAAATTTCCTGTGATAGAGAGCTACCCGTTACAGGAATGGATAATGAACTGGTGTAAGTTCCATTCAATGTAGTAGCATATGTATAGCCACTCAACGCAGCAATAGTCAAGCTTCCGGTGGTTAAGTTACTACCTGTAATAGTAAATGAATTTGCGCCTGGTGTAGTATTAATACAAACATTTCCAAAAGATGCCAATGTAGTACTAGTAATTGTTGGCGTTGAAGCGCTGGTTGTTACTGTTATTTCATTTGAATTTACTGACGTAACACCACCCGCAACCGCTCTTACAACATAGTAATATGCTGTTCCTGCAGTCAATCCGGTAACACCATATGTGGTAACGTTACCTACATTTTGATTTTGAAGGACATAATTATTAACTGTGCCTGTTACATTACCTTTTATATATACAGCAGAAATCCTACTGGTACCACCCGAACCAATAGTGGCACCACCAATACTGATGTTACTAGTCTGTAACCAACGAATTGAAACCAATGGCTTATTTGCCGCCTCAGTTGGTAAGGCTACATCATTTAATGCACCCCACGTAGTTGCATTGCCAGCCGCTACAGCAGTAGTTAATGCAACAGTTCCTCCCGCTACATCCGTCCAGGTGCCGGTTGTACCTACTCTATATTGTAGTTTAAAATCTTTGGGTCCTGTGCTGGATGAACCCTGCAAAGAGGAGACAGTAATAGAAGTGGCACCTGTAGTATTTACATCCGCTTGCCAGAATTTGGTATCCGCCCCATTATCCCATCCAGTGGTAGAAACCGAAAAAGGAGTAGCACCCGTAGTTCCTGTCGGACCACCTGGCCAAGAAACAGTATTGCCAGTAAATCCTTGTGGCGTTAATGTTTGAATTGAGATATTATTTGTGTTTCCTGCATCAGCAGTTTGTGCAGTAGCAGCTGCAGTGGTAAAATTCCATCCCGCAAGTGTGCTGGTAACTTGTCCTGTAGATTGAGAATAAACATCCAGAAAATAACCTGCTGCACCTGTCACAGCATTCCAGTTTGCGGTAAAGCCATTTCCGCTCACTGCTGTTGCCGCTGTGGCCACTGGTGCAGTAATAGCTACGCCTGTACCGGACACAGCAGCAGTCGCGGTAGCGCCCCCACCTGAAAAATTTAGATTGCCTGATCTTGCTCCCACTGCTTGCGGCTTAAATCGTACATAAACTGGAGTAGCAGTGAGTGTGGCTGCACTGTAGGAAATAGTTGTACTTGCACCCCAAGTTGAATTATTGGAAGAAACTTCAAAATCAGTAGAAGTAGATGTTACAGTTATAGAACCTGGGGCTCCCGTTAAATTAGCTCCTGAAAGATTTGCAACCTGTGAAGTACTAGTTGAACCCACTGTAGTATTTGAGAAAGCATTATAACTGGCAATGGTCAGTGAAGGAGATGCACTAGTACAAAGCACCACTGGAGAGGAACTTTTACGTGGAACCGGCGCCGTTACTACATCAAAGTCACTATTGTTGTTATCAGTATCCGTACATCCATTGGTTTTACGAACGGCACCCTGTGTATTTACTAATGCTGTACCATTATTCACGGTTGAGTTTCCCTCTCCATTATTCGAAGCACCATATGAAACTACGTCAATGGTTCCTGTAGCAGGCAATGTACAAGGAGTTGCAGTAGCCCCACAACCTAATGCAGTAGTACTATTCACTAATGCAACTTTTCCTGAGCCTGCACTCATCGACAAGTTTGTAGTAGTTAGATCCGCAGTGACAGGAAAATCTGCCCCTACTGTTCCCAAGGACCCGCATTGGACTAATAAGTACCCTCCTGCAGGAATACTCGTGCCGGCAGGAAAAGCATAAATCTGAGTAGCAGAACTTCCAAAGTTTCCAGTACTGGACCCATATTGAATAGAAAATCCGTCCAAGGACTGTGAGGATGTGCTTACGTTATGCAGCTCGACATAGTCTGCCTTGTAGGTTGGAGTACCAGAACTAGCACCACCCCCTCCATACACTTGGCTAATCACCACAGTGGTAGATTGACCAAAGCAAATGGAAGAAACCAAGACAAAGAGTGCAACAAGTAATTTTTTCATACTGATATATTATTAATTCCAAGACAATTGAACATCATCGATTGCAGTTGAGGGACGGTTACCACTTCCGGTAGTTGAAGAAAGCGTAACAATTCGAATCCAAACTTTTTGATTCAAATTATTTAAGGCCGTACCAAAACTAATTGTAACGGGTGTGCTGGCAAATGTTCCAAGGTTAGTTGTAAGTGTTGCCGGGTTAGTGGTAACAGCTGTGAATGAACTAGGATTTTCACCAATACCATAATCAACACGCCAGGCCGTGGTTCGACCTCCAGGCGTTGCATCTAAGGATTGCAGTAAGAAACTAAGTTGAAAATTTATCTTTCCAGTGGTATTATCTAACAAAAGTACATAGGCAGCACCTGGATCATACCCTGCCGCGCTAGTCTGACGAATCCCCAAAGCACGATTGGGATGAGCACCTTGTACCACAGCATCATTTGCTGCAGCCATACCAGTAAACGATGCAAAATTCTTCAACCCTGCGCTAGTCTGATTCCAAGCCGTGGGACTGCCCAAACCAGTTGCTGGATAAAAAGGCATGTCCCCTGTACCAACCGAAGTGGCCGTTGCACCAATTTTTACAGAAATTCCCTGTGGTAATCCGGTTGCAATACCATCAAAATTTTGAATGTAGGGCGAACTAGTCAACGGTAAACCACTAGAACCCGGAGGAGGCCCCGCTCCAGCAACTACATCCGATAAACTACGAATTGAGATTTGTCTGACCGTATTGAATGGAGTTAAGTAGCCAATGAAAGAGTCTGCAGTACCTGGGAAAAGATTGTTTGCAAATGAAGCCGTTGTTGCTGTAAAAGCTATCAGTGTACCTGTAGCGTCTGTCATGGTTACACTTCCTCCCCAACGTCCAGAGGTACCTCCAACCAAGGAAGTGATGTTTACGATTCGCACCAAGGTAGATTCCCAGGCTCTAAAATTTGTTTGAATAGCCGTAAAAGTGGTAGTTCTTGGTGTAATTGTTTTTCCAGTAGAAACCCGGGTTGCATAACTCAGTGGAACATTATTAAGTTGTAGTAAGCCATTGAACTCTGATAACTCCTGTCCAGTAACATTGATATCAATGGAGTCTCCCAAGTCAAAGGAATGTGCGCCAGAAAAACGAACACAGATACCCGCCAAGCCAGTACCCTGCTGGATATAAATGTTCTGTGCATTCAAATTGTTAGTGGAACGATCACTAATCACAACACCTGTGATTCTTCTATTGCTAGGCGCATAGACGGTAGTACCTGCATAAAGTGCACGAAGATCCGCAATAGAAAGCAGCGTAGTTGGGCCCGTTCCACAACGAGAAGCAGTAAAACGAACATCAGTTGTATCTCTAATGGTTAATTGTCGAGTAGATCCAAAATAAGAATAGACTCCAACAATAGATCCATTACCGGCGGGAACTTTTACATCAGCAAAATCGGAATAGTTGCTCGTACGAAGCGTAATTCGGTTAGTGCTGGGTGCTGAACAACCTTGCACAATTCTATTTCCAGATTGACCAGCGTCGGCATAATTTTTTCCAGTATCGCCAATGGCAAACTCCATATCAGTGAGTCGAATCAAGGTACTGACGTAGCGGTCTTGCAAAGAAGTAGTGAGTTGGGTGGCAGACACATCAATTGGTGTGACAGATTGATTTAATGCTCCTTTGATGATGTGCTTATCAAAAAGATTATAAGCCAATAGCGTGACTCCTCCTTGATTTAAATACGCCGAATCAATACCGCCTCCTAATTGCAATGTGCCGTTATACTGACCCAAAAAGAGTCCCTTTACTTTCACAAACAACCGGCGACCAACAGGGTATGTGTTGAAAAGATTTGCACTACTCAAACGTAATAAAATACCCCCTGTTGCATCTTGGATTGCAATTTGTTGGTAATAATTCCCACTTCTATCATCACAAACTACTACTCCTTCGATTACTTGATCATCCGTAATGGCCACTGCTGCACCAGCAGTGTAGCGGGTCTTAAGATCCTTAATGCTGAGGGTAGAAACAATAGCAGGGTCTCCTGTCGGCGCGGGTTCGTCATAACTTTTTTTGCAAGCTGACAAAGCCAATGACAGCAACGCTACAAGTGCTATATACCCAATTGAAAATTTGAACTTAAGCATGGAAAAAATATTTATTGAATATCGGCTGTACTACGAATACCAATTTGCGTAGCATCTTGCGTTGCCGTTTTAAAAATTGAGACATACCCCGTGATAGATCGTGCAGCGGTATTAACAGTAATACCGGAAGCAGCTCTAACAAAAACTGTTAAACTTCCTGTAGCATCCGTTACCGTATAAGTGGTACCCGTAGCATTCGTAGAAGACTGCGTTATACTAGTTAAGTTATTCACACGAACTAAAGTGGAAGACCAGGAATTACGATTAGCAATAATTTCTGCGCAAGTGGTGACTCGTGGAGTTATAGTCAGTGTAAGCGGAACTACTACAATCTTGTCCATGGGGACACTTTTTAACTCCAAATCACCATTGTAAAGTAGCAGTTGTCCAACTCCAGCTGCATCAATTTCGAGCACCGATCCAAGTGGATACACAGGAGATCCAACAACAGTATAGAGATACATTCCACCTCCATTTTCATCTTGTATTCGGAAATTACCTATTGCTTCATTAGCACTATTAGAAATAACTACTCCTCTTATTTTTTTTGTTCCTACTGGAACAAGTACAGTACCTGTGCCGGGATAGAGAGCACGGAAATCAGCAATCTTCATCAGCTCACTGGTAGGACTTGGCACTATTGGGTCAGGACCCGTTGGACCTATTGGCTGTTTATCACAAGAGAGCAACGTAGTTGTGAAAAAAAATAAGCTGATCGGAAGTAATGAGATTTTTAATCGGATTGACATAAGTAGACGTTAATTCAATTATTAAAAACGAAGTGTAGCGCTTGCAAAAAAGTTTAATCCATATGCATAAAACAATCGAGGCGGAAACTTTCCTACCTGTACCGGATCAGCCGCAATCAGCTGCTGATCATAGCGAAGCTGCTCAAAGCCACCTGTAATTATTTTTTGATTATTCAAGAGGTTGTTAATACCCACATTAAAAATCAAAAAGGTAGACTTTTTGTTCACCTCATAGGCACGAGGCAATTTCCAAGAATAGCCTCCAAAAAAGTCAACAGTATACTGTGCGTCAAATTTAGTTTGATCAAAAACAGATTTATAGTCTGCAGTACCCGGTGTTAAGTACTGTAACGCGTCCCAGGTACGTCGAAGCGGATTCATACTCAAATAGGACTGGTCAAAATAACTACCCGTTAAGCTGATAAACCAAAATTTCGGGGAGCGATAGTTCAGAGAAACACTATAGGCCTCCATTGGCGTAGAGGGCACTTTAAAATTCTCCATGTAAATAATATCCCTGCCTAGTACGGCGGCATTATTATCAACCGTTACAATAGCTTGCTGACGGCTATCGAAATAATATCGTCCAATTGCAGCTGCAGCGTTGATCGTTAAGGTAGGAGAAAGTTTTACCTCAAGACCAAATTCGCCACCAAAATGCAAGCGGTCAATCCCGCGAATTGCATAATTGACAAAATTCTGGTAGAAGTCATGATAGAACATCATGATGTCCATTCCTTTTTTAATCTGCGTATAATAACCGCCAATCCTTGCTTTGATTTTTGGAGCGTTAAGCACGTAAGCAGCTTCCCCCGTCAAGATCTCCTCACTTTGCAAATCTGATTGTTGTGCATTGCGCGTGCGTGGGGAGATGTATACATTTTCAAAATAGGGAGCTCGGGTTACATAAGCACCATTAACGAATACATAATTTCTTCCGTTGATCTTATACGTGATCCCTGCCTTTCCTGCATAATCCAAAAAATTATTGACAGTACCTTTCCCTAAAGACTCGTTAGGAAAAATTCCATTTCGAACATTCCCTTGTCTATAAAAAGAAGTGGCATAGAGATTGCCCGCCAAAAAGAAATCAAGTTTATTAAATTTAAAAACACCCTGTAACCAGGAGGCAGCGCGAGAAATATTCAAATTATAATCATAGCCAAAACGATCTCCAGCCTGTAATATTCGGTTGGGACGGTCTACGTCAAATTGGTTCACGCCACTGCCCACCCCAAAATCACGCTCTGCAAACTGATTGAGGTTCACATAAAAATCTCCCCCCAACAAATCCTCAACTTTTTTATAGTAATGATTCTGTTGTGTTTGATAAGAGATTCCTGCTGTCAAATCCAAATGATCTCCAACACGCGTATTCAATACACTATTGAAATTAAAGCGTGTTGTGTTAATCATCCGGTTCTCAACGATATATCTTGATCGATTCCCACTCACATCGTTCCCAATAATACCATTGGCATCTTTAATGGTGGTATAACTTGAACGATTGATGTCATACAATCGCTGCCAGTTGATTTGCCTAAGGTTTATATCGTTTCGCATGAGGGTTGAGAGACGCTCAGCCTGGGCCCAATCGGGAGAGTTAGCCCAAACGCCTGCATAGCTGGGCAAATAGCGATAATAATCTGGCCGAGGATCAGCAGCATTGTACCAATCAAAGCCAGATACAGAGCGATTACCCGTAGAAAAACTTAATGCAGTAGTCAAACTGGTATTATTACGAATGGTGAACTCGTGATTAAAGATTGCCACCGGCTGATGTGTTCTTCCTACACTCACATTGCGCTTCTTCCCATTTTGATACCCCCAATTAGGGTTATAATATGGGGTTCCAGCCAAGTCAATCATCTCCTGAACAGAGGCGCCCTGTCTTCCATTTTCCGTTGGTGCGTCAAATACGGTCAGCGAAACTAAATGACGCCTATTAATTTTTTTATCAACGCCGGCAAAAAATGCCCAACCATCATAATAGGTTCCTGGCACATACCCTTCATCGGCCCATCGACGACTTCCACTGATTGTAAAAGCCCAACCCTTTTTACTGAGACCAGTAGAGTGGGTGAGCATGATTCGGTTATTGTAGTTGCGGTTGGATGCAGCATAACTCAATTGAGTTTGCGCACGTTGTTTACTGGCGCGTGCATCAATATTTGTATTCCCTCCAATGTCTCCAAAGGTAAAAGTGCTGTTACGCAAACCCCATGTGATATCACGATTACGCATCACATCGTTCAATCCACCCCACAAACCAAAAGGAGTAAACCCATTATCCAAATTATCCATAGGAATCCCATTCAAGAAAGTACTGAAATGATCATTCTCGTAACCTCTGATTCTAAAACGAACAGCACTAAAATTGAATGAAGCTGCAGAGAAAAAAGGATCGCGTCCAGCGGTGAGCAAGGAGGAAACATTTTGTCCGCCGGCATCGCCCATATCCCCCTCATCAAGGGTGATGGTAGGGATATTATCAAGTAAGGCATCTTTTACCTCATCTAAAATTGCAGTGTCTTTTCGGGCGGTAGAATCAACCTGCGCAAAGGTGATAAAATGAAAACCAAGAAGAATGGTAAACAACGCGACAATACGCATGCAGTGTAGTTTAGGGTGGAGCGAAGTTATTAGCTAGATATAAACCGGTTATTAAAAGTTAAACACATTTTAGGCAACAAATGAGACCCTTATAGTGGAAGTAAGTTGTAGTTTTAGGGCCCTGTTGGGTCTGATTATGAAAAAATACCTATTACTCCTACCATTTCTTTTTTGGAATGTGGTTGGCTTGGCTCAAAAAAAGCAATACAAGTCTGCAATCATAGGATTTTATAACCTTGAAAACCTATTTGACACCATTGATAATTCATTGATCAATGATGAGGAATTTCTACCTGGCGGAATCAGAAATTATAACACGGCTATTTACAGAGATAAGCTGAACAAACTAGCCTCTGTCATTTCACAAATGGGTACCACATTTACACCAGACGGACCCGCCCTCTTGGGTGTAGCAGAGATTGAAAACGATACAGTGCTTAAAGACCTGGTCAAGGAGCCACTGATTGTAAAAAGAAATTATCAATATGTTCACTATGACTCCAAAGATGCTCGGGGAGTTGACGTAGGACTTCTCTACAACCCAACTTACTTTTCAGTATTGGCAAGCGATAAACTCTTTGTATCTCTTCCCGCTGGATCCAAGGACGCTTATTACACCAGAGATATTTTATGGGTGAAAGGGAAATTAAATGGCGAGGTCATTCATTTATACGTAAACCACTGGCCAAGTCGAAGTGGAGGTGAAAAAAGAAGTGAGCCTGGAAGAATCGCTGCTGCCACAGTATGCCGTAAACACATTGATAGCATACTGCTCAAAGAACCTGCTGCAAAAATTATTGTAATGGGAGACCTCAATGATGATCCCATCAACAAGAGCGTTGAAAAAGTATTGAGAGCCGTAGACAAGGACCAACTGGATCAACCAGGTGCCTTATTTAATCCTTGGCTAGATTTATACAGAAAGGGAATTGGCACGCTGGCCTATCAGGATGCCTGGGGACTTTTTGATCAGATTATTGTTTCAAAACCCTGGCTAGACAAAGAACAAAATGGTTTTTTTCTGTATCAACCCCATGTTTTTAATAAAGAATTCCTGGTTGAAAATAGTGGTCGATTTAAAGGATATCCCATGCGCACCTGGGATGGAAACAGTTACCGTGGAGGTTACAGCGACCACTTTCCAACTTATTTATTGGTTATCAAGGAATTAGCAAAGTAATCCTCGCTCAATTCTATCAAATAGCCAAAGCTTGTGGCATAAACAGATTTCCCCTATCTTTGCCGCCCCCAAATCTGGATTCGCAGATTCTTTCTCACTCCGGTGAGATTGTCCAATGGGATAAACCGAATTGTTAACCTTTTTCGGCATCAAGCCGGAAACAAAAATTGGTACATGAACAACTATGAACTGATGGTGATTTTCACCCCTGTTCTGAGTGACGACGAGTTCAAATCCCAGCAAAAAAAGATTGCTAAGCTGGTCACCGAAGCTGGTGGCGCCGTTGTCGCTGAGAATGCCTGGGGCCTTAAATCCCTTGCTTACCCCATTCAAAAAAAGACTACAGGTCTTTATTGGGTCCTTGAGTACAGTGCAGCTCCTGAGTTCAATGAAAAATTGAAAATTCAGTTGTTACGCGACGAAACTGTACTCCGTCATTTGTGCACAAAACTCGACAAATACGCCGTCGAGTACAATGCCCGTAAGAGAAGTGGCGTAAAATCTAATCAACAAAAAGCAGTGGAGGCCTAATCGCATGGCAAAGAATGAAATCAAATACCTGACGGCCATCAAGACTGACAAGCGTGTCAAAAAATTCTGCCGTTTCAAGAAATATGGTATCCGCTATGTTGACTATAAGGATGTAGAATTTCTTAAGAAATTCCTCAATGAGCAAGGTAAATTATTGCCACGCCGCCTTACAGGAAACAGCCTGAAATTTCAGCGCAAAGTTTCTGATGCCGTAAAGAAGGCCCGTCAAATGGCTCTTCTGCCTTACGTAACTGATCTTTTAAAATAACCTCACCCTAACTCCTTATATTAAGGAAGACAGTGTGAAAGCACTGGGCAGGTGAACAAAAGAAAAAAAATGGAAGTCATTTTAATCAAGGATGTAGATAACCTGGGAGCAGCCAACGAGGTAGTAAAAGTTAAAAACGGGTATGCCCGTAACTTTTTGATCCCTCGCAAAATGGCCGTAGAAAACAGTCCCAGCAATCAAAAGCAACTGGAAGAGCGTCTTAAGCAATTCCACAAGAAAGAAGCACAAATGCTGGCTGAAATCAACAGTGTAATTGCAAAACTCAACGAAGGTCCTATCCGTTTGGGAGCCAAATCGGGTACCAGCGGTAAAATCTTCGGAAGCGTTACCAGCCTTCAAATCAGCCGTGCTATTCGTGAGCAAAAAGGATATGAGATCGATCGTAAGAAAATCTCTATTGCTGAAGAAGTTAAAGAACTCGGAAGCTACAAAGCTGTTATCGATTTCGGTAATGGTAAGTCAGCTGAAGTAAGCTTTGAAGTAGTCGCTGAATAAGTTATTTATCCAAAACCAACTGCAAAGTCCTCTCCGGAGGACTTTTTTATTCCCCCTAAGCGAGTGCCAGTCAAGGAATTGCAAGAACTTTTTGGGATAACCTGCACAAAGTGGTGGAGCGAACTAAAAAAAACGTTACTTTGCCCCGTTATTGGTGCTCTTTCAGTTTCACAAGTCCGGAACGATTCGAATACGTAGAATGTTCTTTAGGTACTGTTTACTGTTGACACTGTTTATTTTTTAAAACCTAACAAGATGAACATTTACGTAGGAAATCTGAGCTGGAACCTTAAAGATCAGGATCTGCTCAATCTTTTTTCAGCCCATGGTGAAGTAACCACAGCAAAAATCATCACCGACAAATTCACAGGCCGTAGCAAAGGTTTCGGTTTTGTGGAAATGCCAAACGATGATCAAGCACAAGCTGCTATCGCTGCTCTTAACGGAACAGCGGTGGATGGCCGTAACGTGGTTGTGAACGAAAGCCGTCCTAAGCCTGAAGGCAGTGGTGGCGGTGGTGGATTCAAGAAGCGCAGCTTCGGCGGCGGTGGCGGTGGCTATCGCGGTAACCGTGGCGGTGGCGACTACAATCGCGACAGCTTCAACAACGGAGACTTCTAAATCATTGACGGTTGATCCGTCGATTCAATTTACTCCTTTAGTCCGGTCTTAACGACCGGACTTTTTTTTGCTACCTTCGCTCCCACATGACCGAAAAGATTCTGATCCTGGATTTTGGATCTCAGTACACGCAGTTGATCGCAAGAGCAATACGAGAGGCTAATGTATACTGCGAGATAGTACCTTACCATCACACCGTGGTGTTCGAGCCGAGCTTAAAGGGAATTATCCTGTCTGGCTCACCAGCCTCTGTGAATGACGAGAAAGCACCCTTAGTTGATATAGCATCTTTAAACGCGCAAGTTCCCGTACTAGGGATTTGCTATGGAGCTCAGCTCACTGCAAAGTGTTTTGGAGGATTGGTTGCTAAAAGCAACAAACGTGAATACGGACGTGCACAGCTCCGAAGAATAAAGGAAGATGTCATTTTCAAAGGAATGGATCCGCAATCGCAGGTATGGATGAGTCACAGTGACTCTATTAAAAACTTGCCAGCGGGGTACGAACTATTGGCTGACACCGATAGTATCCCTGTAGCCGCCTTTAAAAAACAAGAGCTGGGCAATCCTCTTTATGGTGTGCAATTTCATCCAGAGGTTTATCATTCTACGCAAGGAAAAACATTCTTAAAAAACTTCTTGCTGGAAATCTGTGGTTGTAAACAGGATTGGACACCTGCCCATTTTATCACAGACACTGTTAATGCATTACGCACGCAAATAGGTAAGCGCCGAGTAATCATGGCGCTAAGTGGAGGAGTGGACTCAACGGTTGCTGCTACGCTTATTCACCGTGCCATTGGCAATCAGTTAACTGGAATTTTTGTTGACAACGGCGTATTACGAAAGGACGAATTCAATGCAGTTTTAAAAACGTATCAGGAAATTGGATTACCCGTGAAAGGTATTGATGCCAGTGAACGTTTTTACAAAAGCTTAGCGGGCAAAACTGATCCAGAAGCAAAACGTAAAGCAATCGGATCTCTTTTCATTGATGTATTTCAAGAAGAAGCAGCACAATTAGAAAATATAGAGTTATTGGGACAGGGCACTATTTATCCCGATGTAATCGAAAGCGTTTCGGTACATGGTCCCTCTGTTACCATCAAATCACACCATAATGTAGGTGGACTTCCCGAGCATCTACATCTTGAATTAGTGGAGCCGCTGCGTCTTTTATTTAAGGATGAAGTAAGAAAGATTGGGTTAGAGTTGGGAATTCCTCCTGCCATGATCCATCGTCATCCCTTCCCAGGTCCGGGACTGGCTATTCGTATATTAGGTGAAGTAACTGCAGACCGTGTGCACTTACTACAAGCAGCAGACCAGGTATTTATTCAAGCGTTAAGAGATAAGGGATTATATGATGCCGTTTGGCAAGCTGGAGTAATTCTTTTACCTGTCAAAAGCGTGGGGGTCATGGGAGATGAACGTACTTACGAATATACTGTAGCACTGAGAGCCGTGACCAGTGTAGATGGAATGACTGCCGATTGGGCGCACCTACCCTACGATTTTTTAGCACACGTGTCCAACGAAATCATCAACCACGTCAAAGGAATTAATCGGGTCGTTTACGATATTAGTAGTAAGCCGCCGGCAACGATCGAGTGGGAGTAATTCACCTCTAATTATATGAAAGGGATTCGCATCTTTTGGATGCTGTTATTAACAAGTATGCTGTTCACACAGTCGTTGACTGCACAAAACAGTATTCCCAAAAAGCAATTTCGTATTGGACTCTTATTGCCTTTGTTGCTGGACTCTGCATTTGATCAAAAAAGTAATTTCAAGTTTCCTTCAAAAACTTTCCCAAAATATTTATTACCTGGACTCGAATTTTACGAAGGAGCCCTGCTTGCGCTAGATTCACTGAATAAAAAAAGAGCTCCCATCCAATTGGTAGCCCTCGATACACGCGCTGCTAAACAAACTATTCAAACGCAGCTAGAAAAATTAGAGGGGCCACCCCTTGATCTGATTCTCACGCATTGCAATGCGGCGGAGCTTCGCACTATAGCTACCTATGGATTAAAGAATAATATACCAGTAATAAACGTAAACCTACCAAACGATGCTGGTATCACCGAAAATCCATTTCTGGTACTATTAAACTCCACACTCCGTACGCAGTGTATTGCACTTGCTGATCATATTCAAAATAAATATGGAAAGCAACAAGTTGTGGTGTTTCGGAAAAAAGGCGAATTGGAGGATCGGATACGACGTTATTGGGAGGAAAATAATCAATTAAAAAAAGTTGCCAAATGGACCTATATCGATTTAACAGATAGCTTTTCTGTTAACCAACTCAGTGCAAAACTAGATACCATTAGACCTACAATTTGCATTGCAGGGACCTTGGACGAGAATTTTGGAAAACGTTTAGCTGCACAATTAGCTACACTAACTAAACAACGTTATAAAGCGAGTTTGTTTGGACTTCCTACTTGGGACGACATCAAAGAGTTTTCAAAACCAGAATTTAGAGGCGTAGATATTACTTACTGTACACCCTACTATAACTCACGCACTGACTCCATAAGTCAACAAGTCCAGCGATTTTTTGCCTCCACACTTTATGCCCGTCCCAGCGACATGGCACTACGTGGTTATGAAGCAGTTTGGAAGTACGCCAATCTTTTACTCAAGTACAAAAACAATATTGCAACACAATTGGGCTCCAGGGAATTTGAATTATTCAGGGAGCTACAGTTGCAACCCGTTTTTGGAAACGAAAAACAGTTACATTATTTCGAGAACAAAAAACTATACTTCCTGAAATGGCAAGATGGGATTCTTAAATTGATTCCCTGACTTCCTGCTTGGCACTAATTCATTTTTTTCTGCAGACTAGATACTTGCTGTTGTAAATCAGATACCACATTCGCAAGCTGGTTCATATCCCAGCGGTGTTGAGAATTGGCCTTGGAAATAACCACCTGAGCCTGCCACATTTCAATCACTTCCTCTGTGTTGACCGTGTAAGGATGAAACACCGGATTATCACTCACTAAAGTAAGTTTGTCTTTTTGTTTTCCATTTTTCTGCACACGCTTATACACGATCCCTTCGTTACGGGAAACCACAATACAGGGCGTATCATTTTTAACTTCCTCAAGGTCATTCACCTTCTCTCCCACAATCACGGATCCGCTGGGTGTTGGTAACATGGAGTCACCAATGATCTCAAAGGCCCTGAAGTTTCCACCTGTCAGCATGGGCAAGGTGAACGTATTTAGTTCATCGATAAATTCAGGATCTGCATAACCTGCCAGATAACCAGCTGCCGCCTTCACAGGCACAAAGGGAATCTCGGCAGGTCCTGATGCCATTTTCATGGCTCTGCGTTGACTCAAATAATTAGCTTTTTGATCACTCAAATCTTTTCGAAGCAAATCATCCATGGTCAATTTGAATAAATCACAAACTGCTTCCAATACCTCATAACGGGGTTCGGCTCTTTCCTCCTCGTAGGCTCCTAACAAGGATCTTTTGATATTGAGCTTAGTGGCAAACTCTTCTTGTGTCCAGCCCCGCTGTTTGCGGAGATACTTAAGATTTTGATTGGAGTAGGACATGGGACTCTAATTTATTTAGTTGCAAAATACTAATATTTTTAGATTTTCCAAATTTTTTAGCTCTCATCTTGGTCTGCGCCTAAAAAAGAGGGAGTTTTACAGCGTTATGAGTACAAAAAAATCAAGCCCCCGTCCCAAAACCCAAAGAGCCAAAGTAACTGGAAAAGAAAAGCCTATCATCTTGATCACCAACGATGATGGCATTACAGCCCCCGGCATTCGCAACCTTGTCGAGTCTGTAAAAGATATTGGGAAGATTGTAGTGGTAGCTCCAGACAAACCTCAATCAGGGATGGGACATGCCATAACAATTGGCGAGCCACTTCGCCTGCATAAAACCCACCATTTTGAGGGTATCGAATCTTATTCTTGCTCCGGCACCCCTGTAGATTGTGTGAAATTAGCTGTTGACAAAGTACTACATCGCAAACCAGACCTCTGCTTGAGCGGGATTAACCATGGTGCCAATCACAGCATAAACGTCATCTACTCCGGAACCATGTCTGCAGCCGTAGAGGCTGCCATTGAAGATATTCCTTCTGCTGGCTTCTCACTACTGGATTATAGCATTGAGGCTGATTTTTCGGGAGCGCGTCACTATGCCAGACAAGTGGTAGAATTAATGCTCCAAACAAAACTGGGTAAGCATACCGTGCTGAATGTAAATATTCCGGCAAAGCCCCTTGAACTACTGAAAGGAATAAAACTGTGTAGACAAGCCTATGCAAAATACGAGGAGAATTACGTGCAGCGAAACGATCCACATGGTCGTCAATACTATTGGCTAACGGGAGAATTTCAGAATTTTGATAAAGGAAAAGATACGGATGTGTGGGCGCTGGCAAACAATTTTGTAAGCATAGTGCCCGTACAATATGATTTGACACATACCGTTTATTTAAAACAATTAAAAGCTACATGGGAAAAATGATTTTTACAAAAGATAATTTAAAACTGGGACTGGCACTAGGATTCGGAGGCCCCCTGGTAGGACTCATTTTTCTCTACTATTACCTTTTTCCATCTTTTACACTTTTGGAGTTCTTGGATTCTTTTATTCATGAAAATAGACTTATCACCTCCATTGGTTCAATGAGCTTGCTAGTCAATGCCGTACTATTTACATTTTATGTGAACACACAACGCGATCTCACCGCAAAAGGAATTTTTATAATTACCGTGCTTTATGGCATTGGAATTCTTTTGCTCAAGCTGCTTAACTAAACGCATGCGTTACTACATCATTGCAGGAGAAGCCTCTGGAGATTTACATGGAGGGAGGTTGATATCCGCTATCCGGGCAATGGACCCGAAGGCAATCATCCAAGCTTGGGGGGGCGAACAAATGCAACAAGCGGGGGCTACAATTGTCAAGCACTACAGCCAGTTAGCCTTCATGGGTTTTGCTGAAGTAGTAAAAAATCTCCCGGCCATCTTTCGCAATATCCAATTTTGTAAAAAAGATATTCGAGCATTCAATCCTGATGTAATTGTGCTGATTGATTATCCCGGGTTTAACTTAACCATTGCTCCATGGGCAAAAAAGAATGGCTATAAAGTAGCTTACTATATTTCGCCACAGGTCTGGGCCTGGAAAGAAGGACGCGTAAAAAAAATGAAGACCTGTATTGACCACCTAATGGCCATTTTACCTTTTGAAAAAGATTACTTCCAAAATCGATGGAATTGGGAAATAGAGTATGTGGGCCATCCATTATTGGAGGCTATTGACCAAGCCCAACTATACCCTCCTACTCCTATATCAACCACTCGGCCGATTGTTGCATTATTACCTGGAAGTAGACAACAAGAGATCAATCAAAAATTACCGCTTATGTTGGCGGTAAGTGAACACTTTAATGACTACCAATTTGTGGTAGCAAAAGCACCAGGGCTCACGGAGGAATTTTATAGTGCATGGCAGTCTCAGTATCCAAACGTATTGTTTGTTACTGGTAAAACATACGACCTGCTACGCCAATCACAGGCAGCGTTGGTTACCTCCGGAACTGCCACCCTAGAAACCGCGTTATTACAAATACCACAAGTGGTTTGTTACAAGGGATCAGCCCTGTCTTATGAAATAGGGAAGCGCGTAATTAAGATCAAATACATCTCGCTGGTGAATCTTATTTTAAATCAACCATTAGTAGAAGAACTAATACAGTACAAGCTGACTATTCCCGCACTCACCGCTTCGTTACAGAAAATTCTTACTCCCTCCCCTGCCCGCAATACTATTTTGGAGGGATATGCAAAGCTCCGTACACTTTTGCAGCAAGAAGAACCTGCTTCTAAAAAAGCAGCCACTTCCATCCTTACGCTAGCTAGAAAATAAGTTTAACAGCAAGGATTATCAAACAGAGTAGAAAAATGAAAAGACTGATTCGGTTGATGCCGTGCATATAACCAATCCAAGCCGACTTAGGCCTTGAAGGATCCTTTTTTCGCAGGTATAAATATTCGGCTAGTTGCTTAAGTACGCTCATGAAATAGCGTGAAAAATTGTTGGTGGAGAATACCGGAGTCGAACCGGTGACCTCTTGCATGCCATGCAAGCGCTCTAGCCAACTGAGCTAATTCCCCGAGGGCGGCAAATATACCGATAATCCTTATTCACCCCAGATCTGCTCCTTACCATCCAGCCACTTCTTGACTGCATCAGTAGTAACAGATTTTGGACGCTCGATAGATAAGCCCAGTGCACGATCCCAACACAAACTGGCAAGTACTCCCAATGCACGGCTCACAGCAAATAATACAGTATAAAATTCGTATTCAACCATTCCATAATGTACCAACAAAGCACCACTATGTGCATCGACATTGGGCCAAGGATTTTTTACTTTACCAAGATCTTGTAGGATCGGTGGTACCACTTCATAAATATTCCAAACCGTATTGACCAATTTATCATCAGACATATGCTTCTTGCCAAATTCCATTTGTGCTGTAAAACGAGGATCTGTTTTACGTAATACGGCATGCCCATAACCGGGCACTACTTTACCGGCACTGAGTGTACTTTTTACGTATGCAGCAATTTGATCTTTTGTAGGCGCCTCTGTATTCAACTCTTTTTGCATTTCAAAAATCCACTTGATCACTTCCTGATTCGCTAAACCATGCAGCGGACCCGCTAATCCATTCATTCCTGCTGCATAAGCCAGATAAGGATCGCTTAATGCAGACCCCACTAAGTGTGTGGTATGAGCCGAAACGTTTCCACCCTCATGATCAGCATGAATGGTCATGTACAAGCGCATCAGCTCTTTAAAGCTTTCATCCTCATAACCGAGCATGTGTGCAAAATTGCCTGCCCAGTCCAATAATCCATTGGGCTGTATATGATCTCCATTTTTATACTTTCTACGATAGATGTAGGCAGCAATACGAGGTAAACGAGAAAGGAGTACAATACTGTCGTCAAAAACTGGTAACCAATAATCTTTCTTGTTTATTCCCTCTGCGTAACGCTTTTGAAAATAACTTTCTGTTTGAAGGGCCATTACACCAATCACAAACATGGTCATTGGATGTGTGGTTAGCGGCAACGCATCAATCGCTTCAAATACATGGGAGGGAACATGACTTCTGCGTTGTAAGATATTTGTAACGTGATTAGCTTCCTCTTCAGTTGGAAGTTCCCCAATTAGCATTAAATAAAATAAACCCTCAGGGAGTGGTTCACTACCACCAGGTGCCTTCGGTAATTTAGCTTGTAAATCGGGTATGGAGTAGCCCCGAAAACGAATTCCCTCTTGTGAGTCCAACAAAGAGGTTTCTGTAACTAGTCCAGTGATACCCCTCATTCCCTGATAAACCTGAGAGAGGGTAACTTCTCCAATAACTTTATTGCCATGCTCCTTCAGTATGTTCTTGATATCGGCAGATAAAGCAGTTGACTTTTCTAAAAATCTATCCTTCATGATTCCCATATGGCTGCAATATTTAGTTGTGAAAATTAGATGCGCAAAGGTAGGTCAGGGCAACTGCCGGACAAAACTTAACACTGTTATAAAAAATGAAAACCCAGCCTATTTTGGCGTGGTTCGATAGAGCCGGAGGGCAACCAGGGAAAAAACCAGGTTAGGCAGCCAGGCCGCCAACAGCGGGTGCAGGTTTCCCTTTACAGCAAATACCGTAGAAAAACGGTCGGACATGATAAAAAGGGAGGCTATGATTATACCAAGAGCCAGGTGCATTCCGCTCCCACCCCTGGTTTTTCTACTTGCGATAGTCACTCCAATTAAAGTTAACAGCACCACACTAAAAGCACCTGCTGTTCGCTTGTAGCGCTCTACTTTCAATGTGTCAAGACCTTCGGTACCTCTTAATTCCTCTCTACGAATATGGGCAACTAAATCGGGTGTTGTCAATTTGTCCTTGAGATAGTCGTCGCGACGAAGCTCTGCTGGATTAAGGTTCAACTTTAATAAAAATGTATCATAGAAACGAACCCGCTCCCCAACGGAGTCAAGATATCGCTCTGTAGCACGGTATAACTTCCATTTTTTTGTGAGTGTGTCCCACATCATATTCTCAGCACGAAGATTATATGAAAGCCGTCCATCCTGCACACGCTCTAAAAAAAGCCCACGAGCGCTTTTACTGACCGTATCATAATCCCGAATGCCCACAAATGCATTGGTGTCGACCCTTAGGTAAAAACAATTGATACAGTTACTGAAAGCAACAAATCGGGAGGGATCGTTTCTGTCTAAGTATGTTGACTGAAATTGCCCCCGTATCACATTTGCCTTGGGAATCCAATACCGGTTTCCCACCCACCACAATAAAGCCAGTAAAAATCCGCCTATAAAGTAAGGTCGTAGAAAGCGATTATAACTAGTGCCACTCGATAAAATAGCAATGATCTCAGATTGAGTTGCCATTTTGGAGGTAAAGAAAATAACAGCAATAAAAACAAATAAAGGAAAAAGCAGGCTCCAGATGTGGGGAATAAATCCAATGTAATACTGATCAAAAAGTTGCCGGGAGGTCAGTCCAGATTGAACAAAATCGTCTGTTTTTTCACTGATATCCACCGCAACGGCCACAGCTGTAAAAAGCAACATGCAGAATACAAACGTTACCAAAAACTTTTTAAGGATATAGCGATCGAGCTGCTGCATAATCAAAAGTAGGCAAAGAAATCAGCAACGGTGTTGGAGTTTCACCATCATTTCTTTTTTCCAGGTAGCAAAATCACCTGCAAAAATCCTGTTTCTCGCTTCGGTTACCAGCCACCGATAAAAAGCCAGGTTGTGAATACTGGCAATGGTATAACCCAAAAATTCTTTGGATTTAATTAAGTGACGGAGATACGCTCTGCTATAATATTCACTAATGGGCGAATCAATTCCCGTTTCCAATGGGGAAAAATCAGTCTCCCATTTTTTATTATCTATATTCACAACCCCCTCTCTGGTAAATAACATTGCATTTCTGCCATTCCGAGTTGGCATTACACAGTCAAACATATCTACCCCCAAACTAATACACTCCAAAATATTCCAAGGGGTACCTACACCCATGAGATAGCGAGGTTTTTGTGCAGGCAAGTGTTCACAGCACCAACCGCAAATGTCATATAAAACTGCCTCCGGTTCGCCCACACTCAAACCACCAATGGCGTGACCTACTGCATCCTTGGCAATAATATACTCGCAAGACTCTTTACGTAAATCTTTAAAAGCGGCACCTTGTACAATAGGAAAGAGGTTTTGAGTATAGCCATATTTAGGAGCCGTTAGATCAAACTGTTTAAAACAACGATCCAGCCACCGATTTGTTAAAGCAAGTGACTTTTTTGCGTAGTTGTAGTCGCAGTCCCCCGGCGGGCATTCATCAAAAGCCATTATGATATCGGCACCAATGCTTCGCTGAATATCCATGACCGACTCAGGAGTAAAGAGATGACGACTACCGTCAATATGAGATTGAAAGGTAACCCCCTCTTCATTGATTTTGCGGGTACCCGCTAATGAAAAAACTTGGTAGCCGCCACTATCTGTCAAGATGGGTCGGTCCCAACCCATAAAACGATGCAAGCCCCCGGCCGCTTCCAGCACATTCATCCCCGGACGCAAATAAAGATGGTAGGTATTACCTAAAATTATTTGAGCCTGTACGGCTTCACGGAGTTGTTGCTGTGAAACGGCCTTTACGCTTCCCACAGTACCTACCGGCATAAAAATTGGGGTAGCAATATCCCCGTGATCGGTTTTGATAAGCCCAGCCCTGGCACTTGATCCCGCGTCTGTTTTTTCCAGTGTAAATTGTAAGGCCGCCATTGTTCGCGCAAGATACAAGTATCTTATTATCTTCGCCGCTATGTTGATGATCGACTGGAGAGATTTACTTTTCTACGCGTTTTCGGCCGCAGCCCTTGTTCAATTGTTTTACTACACTTGGTTTTTTAGTCGACTCGCTTTTTTTAAAAAGAAAGAAAAACCCACACAACGCCAACATCCCGTTTCAGTAGTGATTTGTGCCAGGGATGAGGATGAAAATCTTGCCCGAAACCTTCCTGGCGTTTTAGTCCAGCAATACCCCAGTAGCAAGGAAGTAGTAGTGGTCAATGATAATTCCGTGGATGACTCAAAATTCATTTTACAGGAATTAAAACGAACATTTAAAAACCTGCAAATTGTTGAATTAACACAGGAAGCAAAATTGATTGCCGGCAAAAAATATCCGCTCTCCATAGGAATCCGGGAAGCGAATCACGAGATTCTGCTACTCACCGACGCTGACTGTGTACCATCCAGCGAACATTGGATACAAAAAATGCAAGAGCCTTATGGGGAAGGCACCGAGATTGTTCTTGGCTATGGGGGTTATCATCGAAGAAAGGGCTTATTGAATAAACTTATTCGATTTGAAACTTTTCACACTGCATTACAGTACTTGTCTTATGCACTAGCCGGTATTCCTTATATGGGAGTAGGAAGAAATCTCTCTTACCGAAAAGATCTTTTTTTGCGCAACAAAGGGTTCTCCTCCATCAATCATATTCCCAGCGGGGACGACGATCTATTTGTAAACAAGTTGGCCAACAAACATAATACAGCAGTGGTGATTGATCGAGAAGCTATCACCAGATCCATTCCTAAAACAACCTGGAGCAGCTGGCTCAACCAAAAAGCCCGTCACTATACAACAGCAAAATATTATAAGCCACTCCATAAATTTCTTTTGGGACTTTACTTTATTTCTCAATTTTTATTTTACCCGCTACTGGGACTAGCTCTTGCTTTCTCTAATTGGCAGTGGGTAGCTGGCGTTGCTGTCTTGAAATTACTCCCACAAGCTTTTATCCTTTATAAAGCCATGGCAAAACTGGACGAAAAAGACCTTTGGCCATGGTTTTTGTTTCTAGACATGTGGATGTTTTTCTATTACCTGCTTTTCTTTCCAGCCCTGTGGAGAAGACCAGCAAAAAACTGGAACTAAAATGACGCAGGCGAATGCTACATTCCCTTCTGGCTTGTCACTACTTCAACAGTACTTTACTGAATTCACATCTGTACAACTTCATCAATTGGAGCAACTGGGACCACTTTATACCGAGTGGAATGAAAAAATAAATGTGATCTCCCGAAAGGATATAGATGCATTGTATGAACGCCACGTATTACACTCACTCAGTATAGCTGCCGTAGGAAATTTTGCAAAAGGCAGCACGGTGATTGATATTGGAACAGGGGGAGGTTTTCCCGGTTTACCACTTGCTATTTTTTTTCCAGAGGTAGAATTCCATTTAGTAGATAGCATTGCTAAAAAACTAAAAGTAGTAGAGGCTATTGCCCACTCCATTGGTCTTAAGAATCTAACTACACAACACACACGTGCAGAGGAAATCAAAAACAGAAAATTTGACTTTGCCGTTTCAAGAGCCGTAGCGCCCTTAAAAGAATTGTGGAGCTGGAGCAAGCCCCTGCTCAATAGCAGACATCGTGTGCCCGGTAATGAGCTAGCACCAGGATTACTTTGCTTAAAAGGAGGTGATTTGGCTGCAGAAATACAAGCCAGTGGAACAAAACCACGGCAACTACCCTTAACACAACTATTTCCGCTGCCTTTTTTTGAGGAAAAATTTTTGCTCTACGTTCCTCGTTAGGCTATTGGACGGACATGGTTCCGGGTTGTGCCCAATTTAGTTTTAACTGGTTATTTTTTCGATCGAGATCGGCCAATCGTTGCGAGGGATCAATCTCTACTACTTGCAAAGTGGTTAGTTTACGGGGGGTAGTTATTGTATAAGTACCATGTGTCCATTTCCATGCCGGATAAACAACACGGGGAACCGAATTATCCTCTTGCGGTTTTTGTCCGTATTGTAAGTCAAGCGGGATATAGTGCAGCTCTTTTGTACCGTCTGCAAATGTCAGTTGAAGATCAATTGGCATCGGCATGAGACCAATTCGTTTTAAACGAACTTGGGTCAACCCCTTTTCCTCCCAGAGGCTATCGATTGCATAGTCAATAGTTTTAACGCTATTTACCCAATACTCTTTGTACCAATCCAATTTTAAACCACTTCTTTTTTCTGCTAACCGAATAAAATCATGAACCGTAGGATGTTTGAATTTCCATTTATCGTAGTAATCAAGCAAAATTTGATCACGTACAGCTGCTCCTGTGATATAGCCTAACTGTTCCATAAATACGGCACCTTTGGAATAAGCCGCAGCTCCATACGCCGCATTGGTATTGAAATGATCAGCATGCGTAGTAAGGGGCTCCTCGCGACCACTCTTTGCCAAATTCACATAGCCACGGTAAGAACCCGCATACGCAAAAGAAGAATCATTTTCTAGAAAAGCGCTGATACGATCTTCTGCATACGTAGTGAATCCTTCGTCCATCCATGCATATAATGATTCGTTGGTGGCAAGGAGTCCTTGGTACCAATTATGCATCCACTCATGTAACCAAGCTCCGGGCCCAATTAATAAAGTAGACATAGGGTATTCCATTCCCCCATCCCCACCATGTACAAATGAATATTGCTTATAAGGATAGATGCCAAAATGTTTTTCAATAAATGGTAAGGCGCGTGCGGCATCGGGTAATATTTTTTCCCAGTTTTCTGCCTTCTCATTCGTAGGCTTGTATAACAAATGAAGCGTCAGCGCAGGAAGTGCCGGCGATGTTTTTGTAGCAGGGATGCTATCGCGAATTTTCAGCGTACGATGAATATAATCCGGATCGGCCGCCCACATAAAGTCATGTACTTGTGGTGCCATAAAATGCCAGGTCAATTTCTCGCCAGTTGGTCTTTTTACCAGTTGTCCGGGTAACTCATAGCCGTAACCAATTTCTTGCGGATTTTGCAGATAACCAGTTCCTCCCAGTATATATCGCTTATCAATACTAATTTTCACATCAAAGTTCCCCCACACCCCATAAAACTCTCTTCCAACATAGGGAGTCGGATGCCAGCCATCCTCATCATAGGCACAAATCTTTGGATACCATTGACTCATTGAATAACGAACTCTTGAACTTGGGTTATCCCGGCCACTGCGACGAATTTGCAAAGGCACCTGTCCCTCAAACTGTAAATCAAAAACTACTTTACTCTTGGGAAGAATTGGGTTATCCAATACTACCTCTAAAATTGTTTCATGTTCTTTCAATTGCTGTACCCTGCCGTTCATCTTTAGCACCTTTACGGTCTGCTCGCCATATTCCTCAGGCTTGAGGTTAACAATCCTATCTTTTACCCGACCATCCCAGTCTACACCACGACCCACTTGAATAGTACCCTGACGGCGACTTCGAGTATCCATCATACTTTCCGGACGAAAGGCATTAAAGTAAAGATGAAAAAATACACGATGTAGCGTATCTGGAGAGTTATTCCAATAGTCTAACCGCTGTGTACCTGTAAAACGATTGGTATTGACATTCATATCTACTTCCATCTTGTAGTTTACCCGTTGCTGCCAGGCAGCAGATTGCGCCAGCGCAACAACAGAAAAGAAAATAAATGGCAGCGTGCTGAATAGTCGTTTCATCTTGAATGGTTTTTTAATTAGGATTTCCCCGCAAGCACAATCACTATTTCACCTTTGATAGCACCAGCAGAAAAATGATTTATACAGTCTCGTATACTTCCTCTAAAATTTTCTTCAAACCGTTTTGTTAATTCTCGACTTACACTACAACGTCGATCTTCCCCAAAATAAATGCAACATTCTTCCAGCGTCTTGATCAATCGCTGCGGAGACTCGTAAAGAATAATTGTTCTTTCTTCCTCAGCCAATGCCTTTAATAAAGTTTGGCGACCCTTCTTGAGCGGAAGAAATCCTTCAAAACAAAAACGAGTGGAGGGGATGCCACTATTCACTAAGGCAGGAACAAATGCAGTAGCGCCGGGCAAGGTTTCCACTTGAACACCTGCTTGCACACAAGCACGCACCAACAAAAAGGCAGGGTCAGAGATTCCAGGCGTTCCAGCATCCGTAATCAGTGCCATTCGCTTGCCGTTTTTGAGTTGATCCACCAGATGCTGTAATACTTTGTGTTCGTTGTGCTGGTGATAAGGGCTAACGGGTTTTTGAATATTGTAATGCTGTAATAAGACGGCACTGGTTCGCGTATCCTCAGCCAAAATTAAATCGACTGCCTGCAATACATCCAAGGCACGAAGCGTAATGTCTCGTAAATTTCCAATGGGTGTGGGAACCAAATACAGCGCTGTAGAAGGAGATAAATTAGACGGACCAGAATCAGTATGCTCGATAACCGTCACGTGCCGTGTTTTTAAATTGAATCAGGCCTTTTCGCAGCGAACCTCAAAATACTCCATCACTGGATTAGCCAGTAATTTTTCAGCGGCCTCCTTTGCAATTGCTTCAGCAGCTGCCACAGATTCCGCTTCAATTTGCAAGGTTATACTCTTTCCCACTCGCACATCGGCAACCCCTGCTAAACCCAGGTTGGACAAACCACCCAATACGGCTTTACCCTGCGGATCCAAGAGTTCTTTATGGGGCATCACTTTAATTTCTGCGATATAACTCATGCAAACAACTTTTTAAAAAACAAAGATAGGAGAACATAAATTAGAATGATTAGCGGAATAGCCAGCCACTGCAAAAACAAAAGCAGTACAATTGACAAAAACAATATTCCGTAACGAAGTTTATTCTCTTTCCATGCAAATGAATTGAATTTAAAAGCAAGGATGGGAACCTGAGAAATCATCAGTGCAGCCAACACCAAAATTACACTATATAAAAAAACTGCATTGAGCAGTAAGGCAGGCACCCAAGCTTGGTTCACTTCCCAGTATACGAGTGGAAGCGAAGCCACAAAGAGTCCCGCTGCAGGAACAGGCAATCCTTTGAAATAAGAGGACGAACTGGCAGCCTGATTCAAGTTGAATCTTGCTAAACGCCAGGCAGCGGCTACCGGTAGTAAAAATGCAGGCCACAGCAATAAAACCGATTGATCAAGCCCTTGTTCCTCTTGCGCCCAGGACAAGCGTAAAAACTGATAAAGAATTAAAGAAGGGGCCACACCGAAACTCACCACATCGGACAATGAATCTAATTCACGACCCATTACTGAGCTGGCTTTTAGCAAACGGGCCAACAACCCATCAAAATAATCGACAATTGCACCTGCCATAATAAAAAGAGAGGCCAGCCAAATCTGCTCTGGCACATCATAATAGAGTTGGCCATTGTTGTCAGCTGCCAGGATGATACCCGGTTGTAAAGCAGCTACGCAGGCCATACAACCAAATACCAGGTTCAACAAGGTGAACAGATTAGGAATTTGCTTCACCATAATTATTTTTTCATCAAGGCCTCAATTTCATCCGCCTCGATGGGAATATTTTTCATCAAATCCTTATTGCCAGATTTAGTAATCCAAACATTATTCTCTATTCGGACACCCATTTGTTCCTCTTCAATGTATATACCGGGCTCGATGGTAAATACCATACCCGCTTTTATAGGTTCTGTTCGAGTACCCAGATCATGCACATCAATTCCCAAATGGTGGGATATACCATGATAAAGATATTTGCGATACGCTCGATTCTCAGGATCTTCATTCTTTACATCAGACTTCCGGAGTAAGCCGAGTTTCAAAAATTGCTGCGTGGCCTCTTCCCCTATTTTATCCGTGTACGCCACAATGGAAATACCGGGCTTTAAAATACTCTTTGCATAATTGTGCAAATGCAGACAGGCATTGTATACACTCTTTTGACGACGTGTAAACTTTCCACTCACTGGAATAGTTCGAGTAAGATCTGCACAATAGCCTCCATATTCAGCACCAAAATCCATCAATAACAACTCCCCGGCTTTACATTCCTGATTGTTAGCAATATAATGCAAGGTTCTTGCACGATCACCACTTGCAATAATACTGTGATAAGCAGGTCCCGTTGCCCGTTGATTTAAAAAGGAGTGCCAAATCTCTGCTTCTATCTGATATTCCATAACACCTGGCTTTACAAATCCAAGCAGGTGTCGAAAAGTTTGCTCGGTAATATGAATGGCTTTTTCAAGTACCTCCACCTCCAGTGGTGTTTTGATAGCGCGTAAATCACGCATAATTTTTGCTGCGCGACAATATTGATGTAAGGGGTATCGCTGCTTCATTTCCTCAATGAAACGATATTCACGCGTCCTGATTAAACTAGCCTTACGATCATTTTCATTACTGTCTAAACAAATAGTATCCGCTAAATGCACCCAGGTTTGCAACAAGGCATCAATACTATCCAACCATACAATCGTTTTAATCCCACTAATAGCTTGCGCCTCTTTGATCCGTAATTGTCTGCCATCCCACTTTTCTTTCAGCTCATTGGGACGAACTAATACCAACACCTCTCGATATTTTGGATCTGGATTATCCGGAAACAATACCACCATGGTTTCTTCCTGCTCAATACCGGTTAACCAATATAAATCACTGTTCTGTTTAAACGCGTGCAATGCGTCTCCATTAGAGGGAAATGCATCGTTGCTTACAAAAACTGCCAACGTGCGAGGAGGCAATGCTTTAGAAAAACGGGTGCGGTTTTCGGTGAACAGTGCCGAATTCAGTGGATAGTATTTCATACTAATAATTAATCAAGATCACCAAGTACTCCCTTAAAATAGAACGGGTCCTGGTTATAAGTTTACTAGAATAATCCGTAGAGCGCTCCGTCAACTTTGCTAATAATCTCCCCCAAGTCCTCTTCCCGTTCAGCAAATTTGATCTTGTCCACATCAATCACCAACAGCTTACCCTCTTTATAATTAGCGATCCACTTGTTGTAATACTCGTTCAGCTTTTTTAAATAATCAAGCCGTATGTTCTCCTCATAATCGCGACCCCGTTTTTGAATTTGACCAACCAGGGTTGGCACAGAGGCTTGGAGATAAATCAGCAGATCAGGAGGCTGTACCAGCGTTTTAAGAGTTTGGAAGAAGTTATAATAGTTGTCAAAATCTCGTTTACTCATCAAACCCATTTCATGGAGGTTAGGCGCAAAGATGTTGGCATCCTCATAGATGGTACGATCCTGTATAACTGTTTCCGTTCCCTGTTGAATTTCCACTAACTGCTTGAGACGGCTATTCAAAAAGTAAACCTGCAAATTGAAACTCCAACGTGGCATATCCTCATAGAAATCCATGAGGTAGGGATTATGATCAACATCTTCAAAATGAGGAATCCATTTGTAATGTTTGCTGAGAATCTCGGTGAGGGTTGTTTTACCCGCTCCAATGTTACCAGCTATTGCAATATGTTTGGGTTTCTTTGCCTTTGCCATGCCGAGGGGCCGAAGCCAATTTTTAGGTGGGGGTTAAAAGTAGGAAAAATCAATAATAGTTCAGCCCCATGGCCTTTCTTACTATATCCATTGTAGCAGCTGCGCTGGCACGTGCCTTTTCTGCGCCTTGCTTCATGACCTTTTCCAAATAAGTTTTATCCTGTTGGAGCGCCGCTGCCTTTTCGCGAATGGGAGCCATGAATCGAATCATATCCTCTGCCAGTTGTTTTTTCAAATCCCCGTAGCGAATGGTGCAACCTTTATAAGCCTCTTCAAATGAAGCAATAGTACCAGCTTCACTGACCAGCTCCATCAGTAAAAAAAGATTCTCAATATAATCTGGCTTTGGCGTATTAGGCGCTGAAGGACCTGCATCCGTCTTTGCCTTCATCACTTTTTTACGAATTGTATCATCATCATCAGCCAGGTAAAGTGTAGCCAGGTTGTTTTCACTTTTGCTCATTTTACCGGTGCCATCCAAGCTAGGTACTTTTACCAGTTCATTACCAAAATTGAAAGCCTGTGGCTCCGGAAACACCTCGCCATAGCGATGGTTGAATCGCTGCACAAAATTTCGGGCCATCTCAAGGTGTTGCTCCTGATCTTTTCCAACAGGGACCAAAGAGGCTCTGTGTAAAATAATATCTGCAGTTTGTAAAACCGGATAAGTTAGCAATCCTGCATTCACGTTTTCCGGGTGGAGGCGCGCCTTATCCTTGAAGGTGACAGTTTTTTCAAGCTCCCCCTTATAGGCAAGCATGTTCAGATAAAGATAAAGCTCGGCTGTTTCAGGAACATGGCTCTGACAATAAAGGGCCACCAGATCTGGATTGAGTCCACAAGCAATATTTTCCGCCAATACTCGATGCACATTCTCTTTTAGTGCAGCGGTATCCGGATGTGTGGTCAATGAATGTAAATCGGCTACCATAAAAAAACAGGGATATACTTCCTGCATTTTTACATAATTACGAAGCGCCCCAAAATAATTTCCAAGGTGCAAATACCCTGTGGGGCGAATACCGCTCATCACAATTTGCTTCTGCTTGTCCATTGGGGGCGAAGATAGCAAAAGGGATCAGTTATCTTTGCCCAACGTTACAAAAACAACATATGGCAGCCAGTATTATTCACTTGGAAGAAATCAAAAAAAGTTACTTCATGGGCAAACATGAGTTGCCTGTATTGAAGGGGTTGTCATTGGATATTTTTAAGAACGAGTATGTAGCACTCATGGGCCCGTCAGGCTCTGGGAAAAGCACACTGATGAACATCATTGGTTGTTTGGACACTCCTACTGCTGGTCGCTATGTCTTGAACAATAATGATGTGAGTCAAATGGAGGACGATGCCTTGGCCGAGGTTAGAAATAAAGAAATTGGTTTTGTATTCCAGCAATTCAATCTGCTGCCACGATTAACGGCTGCTGAAAACGTGGCACTGCCTTTGGTCTATGCAGGTATGAAAAAGAAAGAACGTCTGGAAAAAGCCATGCAGATGCTAGAACTTGTAAAACTCACCGACCGCAGTCATCACCGCCCCAACGAATTATCGGGCGGGCAATGTCAACGTGTGGCCATTGCAAGAGCGCTGGTTAACGATCCATCTATTATTTTGGCAGATGAACCTACGGGTAATCTGGATAGCCGCACTTCAGGTGAGATCATGGAAATATTCGAGGAAATCTATCAAAACGGCAACACCATTGTAATTGTTACACACGAAGAAGATATTGCCAACCACTCCCGCCGTATTGTTCGTTTAAGAGATGGTGTAATTGAAACAGATAAGCTAAACCCTCTCTTTGCAAAGTCGGCTGTTCACGCTTGATTTTTTTTAGAGTGGACCGAACCTTCGGCCTACGCCATTGTTACATTACTTTTGCAACCTTAATGAAACAGTGTAATGGCGTTTAGAATCTATACCAAAACAGGCGACAGTGGCACCACCTCTTTGATCGGTGGAACAAAAGTTCCCAAATCTCATCTTCGGATTGAAGCCTATGGAACTGTTGACGAATTAAACTCCTACCTAGGGGTCTGTCATGATCTGATTGAAGACAAACCCACTAAAAAAATATTGGCTGAAATCCAGGACCGTTTGTTTACCGTGGGATCTTGTCTTGCCTGCGACCCGGAAAAGGAGCCCGGACTAGCACTTCCTGACCTTCGCCAAGACGATGTGGTGTTACTTGAAAAAGAAATTGACCGAATGACGGCTGAATTACCCGAGATGAAAAGCTTTATTCTTCCTGCTGGTCATCCCACCGTTTCTCATCTCCATGTTTTACGTTGTATTTGCAGAAGAACCGAACGTTGCTGTGTTCGCATGGGATATGAAGGAATCCAGGTGGAACCCTTAGTTATCATCTATCTAAACCGACTGAGTGATTATTTGTTTGTGCTGGCACGCTATATCGGACAACAATTAGGTGCAGCAGAAGTGCCCTGGAAGCCGCGTATCAACGGCTAAATCACAAATTTTCCATCTCGCATGGTGAGTACACGGTCACTCTGTGCAGCCAACTCCTCATTGTGAGTTACTATTAAAAAGGTTTGCCCCAATTCTTTTTTGAGAGAATGGAACAGTGCGTGCAATTCTTTTGCATGTACACCATCCAAATTACCCGTAGGTTCATCTGCCAATACTATAGAGGGCTGGTTAATTAATGCTCTGGCTACAGCCACGCGTTGTTGTTCACCTCCTGATAATTCCGAAGGTTTATGTAGAAGCCTATCCTTCAAACCAAGAATTTCCAATAAATCAGTAGCTGCTTTTTTTACCTCCGTTCTTTTTCGTCCGGCAATCCAAGCTGGTATACTCACATTCTCAATGGCCGTAAACTCTGGAAGTAAGTGATGAAATTGAAAAACAAAACCAATTTTTTGATTTCTGAAATTTGCCAATCCTGTTCCATCAAGCGTGGCCAGATCTACCCCATCCAGTTCTACAACCCCCTGGTCTGCACGATCCAATGTTCCTAAAATATGTAGGAGTGTGCTTTTACCACAGCCCGATGGCCCCACGATGGTGGCCAACTGGCCCCTACTTAGCTCAAGATCCAACCCGCGCAGCACCTCCACAGCGCCATATTTCTTATAAATACCGGTAGCCTTTAACAAGGGTAATAATTATGTCCCGAAACTATCAAAATCCCCTCAAAACAGGATCTTGTAGAAAGGTTATTTGGAAAATAACCTAATCCGATTACATTTGCGCAAAAATCGGACTATGTTTTGGACACTTGAGTTGGCCTCGTTTTTGGAAGACGCCCCTTGGCCTGCTACAAAAGATGAGTTGATCGATTACGCAATCCGATCTGGCGCCCCGATCGAGGTCGTAGAGAATTTACAAGAGTTAGAGGACGAAGGTGATGTCTACGAGACCATCGAGGACATATGGCCCGATTATCCTACGCAAGACGACTTTCTATTCAACGAGGACGAGTACTAATCAATTCGGAAAATTACTTTTCCATTTTCTCAATTACCGTTTGCGTTACGCCCGTAAAGCTGAATCCACCATCGTGGAACAGATTTTGCATAGTCACGTATCGTGTCATATCACTGAATAAGGTGATACAGTAGTTAGCACAATCATCTGCACCTGCATTACCCAGCGGACTCATAGCTTCGGCATAATTCATAAATCCATCAAAGCCTTTTACTCCACTACCAGCCGTAGTACGTGTAGGAGATTGCGAAACCGTATTGACTCTCACCTTTCTTTTTACACCATAGTGATAACCAAAACTGCGTGTCACACTTTCCAATAGTGCCTTTGCATCTGCCATTTCGTTGTAGTCAGGAAAAACTCGTTGCGCTGCTATATAACTTAGAGCCACTACACTTCCCCACTCATTCAAGGCATCCAAATCCCAAGCCGTGCGCAACACACGGTGTAAGCTCATAGCGGATATATCCAACGTCTTACCATTCCACTCATAATTCATTTCAGTATAGTGCTTGCCTTTTCTAACATTCAAACTCATTCCGATAGAGTGCAACACAAAATCAATCTTACCTCCAAAATGTTGCATGGATTGCTCAAACAAATTTTTAAGATCATCCATATTGGTAACATCAGCACCAATTACAGGAGCATTACCACAAGCCGCGGACAACTTATTGATCTCACCCATACGCAAAGCCACAGGTGCATTTGTAAGTACCAACTGTGCCCCTTCTTCCTGACAACGAAGTGCTGTTCTCCAGGCAATAGAACGTTCGTCAAGTGCACCAAATATGATTCCTTTTTTTCCTTTTAGCAATTGGTTAGACATAGGATGAATTTGAGCCCTAAAAGTAAGAAGATATTTGCTAGTGATGGACACTAACGGATGTTCTTACAAAAGGGTACTATATTTACAAGTATGGCAAATCAAACGGTGATAACAGGTACCGGTTGTTATATTCCTCCGGTTATTAAAACAAACCAGGAATTTGTTGC
Source organism: uncultured Chitinophaga sp. (assembly GCA_964576375.1). Classification (GTDB taxonomy): domain Bacteria; phylum Bacteroidota; class Bacteroidia; order Chitinophagales; family Chitinophagaceae; genus JJ008. The sequence continues at coordinate 25,012 of CAZNUR010000002.1, read as the reverse complement.
ACAAACTTTCTATGCTGAAGATCAAAAAAAGATTGATGCAGACGGAAACGAGATCGTAGAAAAGTTTAAAGAAATTACCGGGATAGAGGAAAGACGTTATGCCGAGGAAAAAGTAAATGCCTCAGATATGGCCGTGGCCGCCGCTAAACTTGCCTTGGAGGAAAGCGGCATTAATCCAGAAGAGTTAGATCAGTTGATCGTAGCACATAATTTTGGAAACGTAGTTAAGGATACCATTCAAACTGATATTCTTCCAGCGTTGGCTTCCAGAGTAAAACATGAACTGGGTATACAAAATCCCTCTTGCGTTGCCTATGATATTTTATTTGGATGTCCGGGTTGGTTGCAGGGTGTGATCCAGGCAGATGCCTTTATCAAAGCCGGAGTAGCCAAAAAAGCGTTGGTTATTGGAACCGAAACACTAAGCCGGGTAGTAGATCATTTTGACCGAGATAGCATGATCTTCTCAGATGGAGCAGGCGCAGCAGTGTTAGAATCCAAGCCCGATCAGCCAGATGGCCCCGGCATACTAGCTGCCAGTGTACAAAGCCATTGTACGGAAGAGGCCTATTATCTATTTCTTGGAAAAAGTAACCTACCTGAGGCAGATCCACGGGTTCGTTATATCAAAATGAAAGGTCGCAAGGTGTATGAGTATGCTATGCAACACGTTCCTGCCGCCATGAAGGATTGCCTTGATAAAGCAGGTATCTCAATCACCGCTGTAAAAAAAGTATTTATCCATCAGGCCAATGAAAAAATGGATGAAGGCATCATTAAAAGACTGTTCCGTCTTTATGGTCTCAAAGATATTCCTGAGCACATCATGCCCATGAGCATTCACAAACTGGGAAATAGCTCTGTGGCAACCATTCCCACCTTGTTCGATCTGGTAAAAAAAGGACATTGGAAGGAACACTCCCTGGAAAAGGGGGATATTGTTTTGTTTGCCTCGGTAGGTGCCGGGATGAACATCAACGCAGTTTGTTACCGAATGTAAACAAGCCCCTTTCCATTATCTTCGCAACCAGTAAATTTCGGTTCGAAGATGACTCTCTCCTACAAATGGCTTTGCGACTATCTGCCTGAAAAACCAGCTCCTGAAAAGCTGAGTCAACTACTCACCTCCATTGGACTGGAAGTAGAGAGTATGCATTCCTATGAAGAAGCAAAGGGAGGTCTGCGAGGTTTAGTGATTGGAGAAGTGATTAGCACCACTAAACATCCAAACGCAGATAAACTAACACTCACAAAAGTTAATATCGGTCAGGAACAACCCCTATCCATTGTTTGCGGAGCACCCAATGTAGCTGCTGGTCAAAAAGTGGTTGTAGCACCCGTGGGCACTACTATATACCCCACACAAGGCGAGCCACTAACCATGCGTGTAGCAAAGATCAGAGGTGAGGAGAGTCATGGTATGATTTGTGCGGAGGACGAAATTGGATTGGGCGACAGTCATGCAGGAATTATGGTCCTGGATGCAGCAGCAGTTCCAGGCACTCCCGCTTCAGCGTATTTCAACTTATATGAGGATATCATCTATGAGATTGGTCTGACTCCCAACCGCATGGATGCCATGAGTCATTGGGGAGTTGCCCGCGATGTATGTGCTTACATTAACCATCACGAGAATAAAAACATTGCTCCTCTTTTTCCTGTCTCTACCCCTTTGCAAAAAGACAATCAACCTGCACCCGTGCAGGTGACGGTTGAAAATACCAACGCCTGCCCTCGTTATTCAGGTATTTCAATTGAGGGAATAAAAGTCGGACCATCTCCAACCTGGTTACAAAAAAGATTAAAGGCTATTGGTGTTCGTCCTATCAATAATATTGTTGACATCACTAATTATATCCAACACGAAACGGGACAACCTCTTCATGCTTTTGATGCGGAAGCTATAGCAGGTAATCAAATTATTGTAAAAAATCTTCCAACCGGAACTGACTTTGTTACATTGGATGGAAATTCCCGCAAATTGAATCAGGAAGATCTGATGATTTGCAATGCAAATGAAGGCATGTGTATAGCTGGTGTTTTCGGAGGTCTTCATAGCGGTGTAAAGGAATCCACTCGCTCCTTATTTATTGAAAGTGCGTTTTTCGAAGGCATCGCTATTCGTAAAACTTCATTTAGACACGGACTAAGAACGGACGCAGCCACTCGCTTTGAAAAAGGAACTGATATAGAAGCCACAGTCCGTGTGTTGGAGAGAGCTGTTCAATTAATTACAGAGATAGCAGGTGGTAAAGTGATGGGTTCTCTAATTGATTGCTACCCTACTCCACAACCTAAAAAAACAGTAGTAGTTAGCTGGTCCATGCTCTCTAAACTCAGTGGTAAAGCTTACACGCCTGCTGCAGTAAAAAAAATATTGACCAGTTTAGGATTTGAATGGACAAAAGAAGATGCAGAACAATTTACTGTAGTAGTACCCACCCATAAAACGGATATTAGTTTACAAGCTGATATTGTTGAAGAGGTCATTCGGATTGATGGTCTTGATAATATTGAAATTCCTACACAGATTAAATTATCACCTGCCATCGATCCCGAGGGCTGGAAAGCCACCCTGAGAGAAAAAAGTGCCAACCAATTAGCTGGCATGGGATTTCAGGAGATCATGACCAACTCTATTACCAATGCCGCCTATTACCCTAATAGCCCGGAGTTAGTGACCATGATCAATAGTTTGAGTGCGGAGTTGAATTGCTTACGTCCCCGCCTACTTGAAACTGCATTGGAAGTAGTAGCACATAACCTCAACCACCGAAATTTAAATCTTCGGCTATATGAATTTGGAAAAATATATAACCGTAAAGACAGTGAACAATTTGAGGAGTTGGAAAGATGTTGCCTGGTAATCACTGGTCAAAAACAAGAAAGTAGTTGGAGGCAAGGAGCAGCGGTATCAGATTTCTATACACTCAAAGGAGCTGTTGAGGCCCTATTGAAAGGGTTAGGACTCTATTGCAGTGAGCAAGAAATAGAAACCAGCACAGCAATTCGCTACGGAATTACCTGGTGGCATGCTAACCAAACCATTGGCTACGGAGGCGAGGTGGCTCCCAAAATACTGGAGAGAATGGGAATTAAACAACCCGTTTTCTATGCTGAACTCAACTGGAACTTGATAGCGACACAATCCAATCAACAGCATCGCACCATCCGGGAAATTCCACGTTTTCCTGCTGTACAAAGGGATCTGGCCTTGATCGCGCCTCGTAATTTAACCTGGGAACAGATTCAATCGACTGTGCAAAAGATCCGAATCGAAAGCCTGCAGGATATCAAACTCTTTGATATATTCGAGAGCGACAAGCTGGGCGTTGATAAAAAATCCATGGCAGTTAATTTCACGTTCCAACATGCAGCGAGAACATTAACCGATAAAGAAATTGAAGAGTGGATGAATAAAATCCTGGCCAATCTGGAAAAAGAGCTGGGTATTAATTTGAGAAAATGAGTACGCTTCAACACGATCTGGAACGAATACAACAAAAACTGCAGCAGTTGGTGCAGGTTCAACAAAAGCTGCGTGCAGAGAACCAGGCCTTACGTGAACAGTTAGCCAGTAATTCAGAAGAAAAAGAAACGTTAAGTGCGCAGGTTACACAGTTACAGGAGCAGATAAGCCTTCTTAAAATGAATAGCGGATCACTGGAGAATCAGGATAAGAAAGAAATGGAGAAAAAAATCAATCAGTACATCCGCGAAATTGATCGTTGTATTGCCCAACTAGGAGAATAAACTCATGGCAGAATTAATACCCATATCCGCACAAATTGGAGACAGAACCTACCGCATCAAGGTGGAACCCAAGGACGAAGCGGTGGTTAGAAAAACACTCCAACAGATCAATGATAAAATCATGGAGTTGAAATCGATGTATGTGGGTAAAGACATGCAGGATTACATTGCTATGACCATGATTTGGTACGCCACACAACAACCTGCAACAACCTCCCCAGCTTCAAACCAGGAAGACCCATCTATTCGAAAAGGATTAGAAATATTGGAAGGCCTGATTGAATCAGGACTCCAACCATAGCCATTCAATTATTTTCCACCTAGCAATTCCTCCATTTTTTTTACTAAAGCTTCACCGCGTAGATTCTTAGCAATAATTTTTCCAGAAGGATCCAATAATAGATTCTGAGGAATAGCGCGAATACCATATTGCTTTGCCACTGCATTTTCCCAGAACTTAAGATCACTCACGTGTGACCAAGTCAGGTTATCGTCATGAATCGCTTTCATCCATTTATCTTTTTGTCCGGCGCGATCCAATGAAACTCCAAGAACATGAAAATTCTTGTCCTTGTATTGATTGAACACTTTTACCACATTGGGATTTTCCTGCCGGCAAGGACCACACCAACTGGCCCAGAAATCTACCAGCAGGTAACGACCTTTAAACGAGGAAAGTTGAACGGGCTGATCCAAAGTGTCGTTCTGTGTGAACTCCGGAGCCATACGACCAATTCCAGTCAATTTTGCCGTTTCCAATTGTTCCTTGAAACTCTTAGCGGAGGGATATGCACGGACGGCTTCCGGTAAAGAATTAAAAAGTGGTTCAATTTTATCAGGATTTAAATCCCAGCCGGCATATTGTTGTAAAGCAAGAAACGCAACAGGAGATGAAGGATTTTTTCGTACCAAATCCCCCATCACTGCCTCACGCATTACTTCGTCAAGGCTATCAATGATGGCTTCCACACGATCCCGTTTTGCAATATCCTTGGCAGCGTTAGCTTTTGAGTAATCCTGATAGAGTACTTTCAACTGCTCATCAAATGGCTTTTGTGCAGCCTGCATAGCCAGGTATGCCTCGTGTTGTTTAGAACCTTTCACGGCCACATTACTAAAAGAATCCGTAGAGTTGATACGAATACGACCCGGACCGGTAAAAACAGAGACCATGTCTCTTGCCTGTACCATGGGCGTGGGTTTTGTGGAAGCATCCTTGGGAGCCGGATACTTTACGCGCATTCGCAACAACTCAGGTTCTTCCATTTTTATTTCAAATGAATAGGCCCCTTCAAGAACCTTCGCACTATCGGTTACCATAGTCCCCCCCGCCCGGTGAAACAGATAAACCATCTCTGGCTGTGGTTGTACATTGGTCAAGCTTCCCTTGATTGACAAGGATTTGGCATTATCCTGTGCAAACAGGGAAATCGGAAGGGCCAAACAGGCCAAAAGTAGTGTGCGCATGGGGTAAATTATGGGTACCAATATACGCATCTTTTCATACCTTTGTAGACCACGCATTTGTGGAACAAGCATTGTGAAACAACTAAATCAAAAATTCAATGGATCCCAATATATTGTACGCCCTTATTGGCGTAATCGCAGGAGGGGTTGGCCTCCTGGCGGGACGAGTCTTCTTTGCAAAGGGGAGTCGTAAGCAAGTAGAAGAAGCTGAAATTCAAGCACAAACAATTTTAAAAGAGGCTGAACTCAGAGCCGAAACAGTTCGGAAGGAAAAAGAATTAGAGGCAAAAGAAAAGTTCGTTCAGTTAAAATCTGCCCATGAACGGGAGGTGCTTGACCGGAATAAAAAGGTAATCGAATCAGAGAATCGGATTCGCCAGAAAGAACAATCCATCAGCCAAAAGGAGAATAACCTGGACAAGCAAATCCGGGAGAACGAAACGCTGAAGGAGAATCTTAACCGTCAACTTGAGCAGGTCAATAACAAAAGAGCGGAGCTTGAAAAACACCAGGAAGAACATATTCGTCGTTTAGAAAAAATTGCCAACCTTTCTGCAGATGATGCAAGGGCGCAACTGATTGAAAGCCTGCGTAACGAAACGCAAACCAAGGCCCTGGCACTGCAACAGGAAATTATCGAGGATGCTAAACAAAAAGCCCAGAAAGAAGCTAGAAAAATCATCATCCAAACCATTCAGCGGACCGCCGCTGAGCAGGCAATTGAAAACTCAATTACCGTATTCAATCTGGAGAGTGACGAGATAAAAGGCCAGATCATTGGAAGAGAAGGAAGGAACATCCGTGCAATTGAGGCAGCCACCGGGGTGGATCTGATTGTAGATGATACACCGGAAGCCATTCTTTTATCAAGTTTTGATCCCCTTCGTCGCGAGATTGCCCGTTTAAGCTTACAAAGACTGGTTGCTGACGGCCGTATACACCCCGCCCGTATTGAAGAGGTGGTGGAGAAAACACGTAAGCAAATTGAGGAGCAGGTGATGGAAATCGGGGAACGTACCGTTATTGAGCTGGGTATCCATGGGCTTCACAAGGAGCTGATCAGAATGGTGGGAAGAATGCGTTTCCGTTCGTCCTATGGACAAAATTTGCTAATGCACAGCCGTGAAACAGCTAACCTTTGCGCCACCATGGCCGCTGAGTTGGGGCTTAATCCCAAGCTTGCAAAACGTGCCGGACTTCTCCATGATATTGGAAAAGTACCCGATGAGGAAAGTGAATTGAGTCACGCTTTACTTGGGGCAAAACTGGCTGAAAAATACGGCGAGAACCCTGCCGTGGTCAATGCCATTGGAGCACACCACGACGAGATGGAAATGCAGTATGTAATCTCCCCCATTATACAGGCCTGCGACGCTATCTCTGGAGCGCGTCCGGGAGCCAGAAGGGAGATTATGCAACAGTACATCCAACGTATCAAGGACTTGGAAAATCTGGCAATGTCCTACAATGGCGTTGAAAAAGCCTATGCCATCCAGGCCGGCCGTGAATTGCGCGTAATTGTTGAGGCTGAGAAGGTAAGTGACCAGGAATCAGATAGATTGTCTTTTGAAATAGCCCAAAAAATCCAAACAGAGATGACCTTCCCTGGCCAAATCAAGGTGACGGTTATTCGGGAAAAAAGAGCAGTAAATGTTGCCCGATAGGGTGATTTTCACTACCTTTGCCCTCCTTAAAACTTTTACACATGAACGCCATTGCCTTTGTACACGAGCAGCTGACGGCAAAAAAGGAATTTCCGGCTTTCAAACCCGGCGATAACATCACTGTCAATTATAAAATCATTGAAGGTAACAAGGAGCGTATCCAGTCCTTCAAAGGTGATGTAATCAAGAAGCAGGGAACTGGAAGCACTGCCAGCTTTACCGTTCGTAAGATCTCTGACGGAGTAGGCGTGGAAAGAGTGTTTCCTTTCTTCTCACCCAACATCGAATCAATCGAATTAAATAAAACAGGACAGGTTCGTCGTGCTAAACTCTTCTACCAGCGTAAACGTAGTGGTAAGAGTGCCCGTATTCGCGAGAAAAGAATGGCGGTTGCAGAAACCACTGAAGCTTAATTCAACTAAACTTGTTAAATCGAATCCCGTTCTTAAAGGAACGGGATTTTTTATTCCGGTTATTTCATGGCTGCCTTATCTTTACACATACAATTTTAGATTATGACTAATCCCATTCTGCTAGGCATGCTCGGAACCAACGAAATCATCATCATCCTGGTTATCGTGCTTTTATTATTTGGAGGTCGTAAGATTCCTGAACTAATGAAAGGGCTTGGCAAAGGTGTACGTGAGTTTAATGATGCCAAGAATAATGTGAAGAAGGAAATTGAGGATAGTGCCAACGACGTAACTCGCTCCGTTAAGGAATAATTCCTTTTTAGTTTATGCCCCCATTGGTAAATCAAGGACGATGTCTCGCCCTGGTTTTCCTTTTTTTGTTCTGCATCACCACCCTTCATGCACAAAAGGGTCCACGTGGTTTTAACCAGCTTTTTGATAGCACAAGTTGGAGTTCCCATACTGGTGTTAAGCTCAATCCACAGGCAATCACTTTTGTGGAAGGCTATATGCAACGCTACGGCCCCGGTTTACGTAAAATGAAAGATTGGGGTCTTCCCTATTTCAACATGATGGATCAGGTATTGGCAGAAAATGGATTACCCGGTCAATTAAAGTACTTGGCTGTAATTGAATCTGGCTTACAGTCCACTGCCATTTCCTGGGCAGGTGCGGTAGGACCTTGGCAGTTTATGCCGGCAACAGGAAAAAGATATGGCCTAAATATTTCTGCAGCCCTGGACGAACGGATGGATTACGTCAAAAGCACCAAAGCAGCTGCCCGCTATTTAAATGACCTCTACAAACAGTTTCAAGATTGGTTATTGGTGATTGCAGCCTATAACGGAGGAGAGGGTGCCGTAAGCAGAGCAATTAGACTGAGCGGAAGCCAAGACTTTTGGAAACTGCAACGATACCTTCCCGCTGAGTCCATGAATCATGTCAAAAAATTCATAGCCACCCATTATGTATTTGAGGGTGAGGGCGGAGCAACCACATTAACAAGACAAGAGGCCTTGGTACAAGAGGAGCGATTAGCAAGGCCTTTATCTGCAGCAGACCAGCAAGGCACTACCACCCTTCTTTTGGAAGGACGATACAAGAAAGAAGCCATTCTGAAATACACGGGAGTAGACCCGGTGGAGTTCAAACGATTCAATCCCTCGTTTGATGAAACTATTTCAATTCGGGGTAACTATTTGCTGAGGCTATCAATACCTTGTATGCAAGCCTTTGAAGAAAACAAGAAAAATATTTTAGAAGAAAGCTTACAGCTTTTACTGCGCGGAAAAATTCGCTAGATTAAAAATCATCTTCTTCGTCCAGGTCTTTATCATTGAAGAGATCATCCCCAAATTCATCTTCTTCAATTTTAAAATCATCTTCCTCTTCTCCCTTTTTAGCAGGCCCTTTTTTACCTTTTGACTTTGGTAAATCAAATTCGTCAAAGTCTGGATCCCAATTATCATCCTCTTGCTTTTCCCAATCATCCTCTTCTAGATCATCCTCCTCATCTTCTTGTTGACTATTTTTGGATTTTGAAGAATCCTTTGCAGCAGCACGACCGGAAATTTTTTCGGTAGTAGTAGCAAGCTTTTTTGCCTTTTCTGATTTTATTGCCATAGCAGAATCGGATTAGTATTGTAAAATTTCAGCGAAGTTTTTAAATCGCCAAATTTTTAAATTCTTTTTTTATTGGGTAACAGTAACCAACTGATCACGCCCTGGACCATTTGAGATATATTTCACGTCCACGCCTAGGTATGTATTAATAAAATTTACATACGTCTTCATTGGGTCGGGGAGCGACTGATATGTTTTACAAGCACTGGTTGTTACACTCCAGCCTGGAAACTTTTCCCAACAGGGCGTTGGTTTTGTTCGTTCTAATTGATAAGGAATCTCTGTTGTTTTCTTTCCCTCTACCTCATAGGCAGTACAAACAGATAATTCAGCAAATGAATCTAAGACGTCCGCCTTGGTCATCACAATTTGGGTTACCCCGTTGATCATACAAGCATAACGAAGAGCAACCAGGTCAATCCAGCCACAACGACGTGGTCTTCCCGTAGTAGCACCAAACTCATTTCCAATGCGACGTAATTCTTCACCCGTAGCATCTTCCAGCTCGGTAGGAAAGGGACCACTGCCTACGCGTGTACAGTAAGCCTTGGTCACACCAATTACTTCACCGATTTGACGCGGTGCAATACCCAGTCCATTACACACACCCGCAGCAATCGTGTTGGAAGAAGTAACATAGGGAAAGGTTCCAAAATCTATATCCAACATACTTCCCTGCGCTCCTTCTGCCAATACTTTTTGGCCTGCTTTTATTTTTTCATTGATAAAGTACTCGCCGTTTACAATATTGAGCTGGCGTAAGAATTCAATAGCCTCAAAAAACTCTTCTTCCCAGGCACTAATATCTTCTTGAAAACCAAAACTATCCAGTAGGCGCTGGTGCTTTAAACGAAGTTTGATGTATTGAGTAGTAAAATTCTTATCCAGCAAATCCCCAACACGTAATCCGTTGCGACCCGTTTTATCCATGTAGGCCGGACCAATTCCTTTTAACGTGGAACCAATTTTCTGATTTCCCTTTGAAAGCTCTGCAGCTTTATCTAATGCACGATGTGTGGGAACAATGATGTGTGTACGATCCGCAATAAATAAATTTTTCTTTACATCCACACCAAAAGCGGCTACACTCTCACATTCACGCTTTAATGTTACGGGATCCAACACTACTCCATTGCCAATCAAATTGACAATCCCTGGATGAAAAATTCCAGAAGGGATCTGATGGAGTACTAATTTTTTATCATTGACATATAGGGTGTGTCCTGCATTGGGGCCGCCCTGAAAACGAGCCACAACTTGATAGTCTTTAGCAAAGAAATCGACAATCTTACCCTTTCCTTCATCGCCCCATTGGAGGCCCAAGATAACATCGACCATGTTGTAAAAATATGCGTCGCGAAAATAGGTCTATTTAATCAGCATTACCGAACCTTTTTTGGTAATAATTCGGTTGTCCTTTGTCAAGCCTTCAATCATCCAGATATAAATTCCCTCAGGCTGTAATTGTCCACCGATGGTACCATCCCATCCGTCCATTAGTTTGCGTGTCTGGAATACAATCTGACCCCATCGATTAAAGATTCGGAAGTAATTATAGCTTTTCATTCCCACAGGGAAAGGGGTAAACTTATCATTTTTACCGTCGCCATTGGGAGTAAATCCAGAAGGTACATAAATATCAGGCCCCTTATACACCCGCACATTCACATAAGCCTCGCCTTTGCATCCCTCATTTGTGGAGGCCACCACTTTGTAACGAACATCCGAACCTATGGCCCCGATAGTTACTGTAGGGTCCTTTACCAGCGCATTGCTAAGTCCCACGGCAGGAGTCCAGGTGTAGAATGTTACTGCAGGATCGTTAGGAACAGCCAATAATAAAAATTGATCGCCAGGATATCCAATTGTATCTGCAGGGAATGTTTTAACCTGTATGGGAGGAGTAACACCTATCCGCACCGTATCCGTAACCAACGCTGCACAACCATTGGCATCCGATAATATTGAAAGCACATAAAATATATCCCGATCAGGAGTAGAAATAGCATTGGGCAGTGTTGGATTATTCAAATATGTTGAAGGTGCCCAACGATAGACTGTTCCGCCTGAGCCTTGTAGGGTTAGAGATTGTCCATAACAAATTACACGATCCGGACCAGCATCAGGAATAGGAGCAGGATTTACACGCACCACAACAGTGTCTCGATCAACACATCTACCTAATGTAATTGTAACAACATATTGAGTAGTGCTCACGGGCGAGGCAACCGGATTGAAGATATTCACCGCGCTGAGTCCGGTGGCAGGAGTCCAATCGTATTGCAAGCCGTTAGATACAGCCGTTAGCTGTGTAGATTTACTTTCACAAATAGTCACATCATTTTGTGGTGTAAAAGTTAGATCATTAGTAAGCCCTACTACTGCGGTTAATGTACTTAAACAGTTCAAGGCATCTTTCACCTGAACAGTATAGGTACCTGGGGCAAGAGAAAATGTATTGGAAGTTTGCCAACTTACTCCCCCATCAATTGAATAACTGAAACTACCATTTCCTCCAGCTGCCGTTACTACTAAACCACCATCATTACCACCATTACAAGTAGCATTAGTGGTAGTAGCACTGGAAGTTAATGCGGTAGGCTCTGTGATTACAATAGGAGTAGTACGTGTACAATTATTAGCATCTTTAATGCTAAGCGTATAATTTCCAGCAGCCAAGTTAAAAGAGGTGGCAGACTGCCAGTTAGTTCCATCGACACTAAATTGATAAGGTGGAACGCCCCCATTGGTTGAAATACTTAACTGGCCATTCGATTGACCATTACAAACCACAGGAACCGTATTGGTGGTGGTATTAATCAAGGTGGGTTCTGTCACAACTACTGATGTGGTACCAACACAACCGCTACTCTCTCGGAATCGAATTGTATAGGTTCCCGCAGCAACACCCGTAAATTGATTACTACTTTGCCAGGAAACACCATCTAAGGAATATTGATATGGAGCTGTTCCCACGGTTGGAGTTACTACAGATAAGGTTCCTGTACTGCCTCCATTACAAAGCGCAGCTGTTGAAGAAGCCGTAGTGGTTAAGGTTGGTCCTGGAGAAACAGCAACAACAGAAGCATTGCTCACACAACCAAGAGCATCCCGTACTAAAACTGAATGATTCCCTGCAGAAAGACCGCTAAATGTATAGGGGGAGGCTGCCGGTATAAATGGTCCTCCATCAATTGAAAATTCAAAAGGAGCTGTACCCCCTAACGGCGTAACTGTAAGTGTACCATTGATAGCCCCCTCACAACTTGTTGGTACAGCAGCAATACTGGCCGATATAGGAGGTCCGGCCGCTACGACGAGTGTTCTGTTAAGCTGGCAACCTAAGTTATCTCTTACTACAATAGTATGTGAGCCGGGCGCCACATTGCTAAATGTAAAAGGATTCGCTCCAGATTGAATAGCTCCGCCATCTAGTTGGAAAGTAAAGGGAGCAGTACCTGCAGTAGCGTTAATAATGATACTGCCATTTGTAGCTGTGGGGCATGAACTTGCAACTGTTGAAGTGGTGGCAGCAACACCAGCACCTACGGCAACATTTATTGTTTGAGTTCCAGAAGAACAGCCAGTGGCCAGATCCGTTACAACCACCGTGTGATTGCCTGCCGTTACATTACTAAAAGTAAAAGGCAAGGTTCCTTGTATTGCAGGATTCGCATCCAATTTAAAAGTATGGGGACCAGCACCTGCTGCTGCTGAAATTGTAATACTCCCATTATTAACGCCCGTACAAGCAGTGGGGGCTGCTCCTATGGTTGTTGCTAACTGCCCCGCAGAGGCAATTGTAACTGGAATGCTGATTGTACACACACCTGGTGCATCACGAACAGTAACTGTATAAGAACCCGCAGCAAGACTATTAAACACATTGCTGCTTTGCCAGTTAGTGCCGTCAATTGAATACTGATAGGGAGAGGTGCCCCCAGAAGGCGCTCCAATAGTAATGATACCATTTGCATTTCCACAAGAAGCCGGTGTAGGAGTAGCTGTAGCCGCAAGTCCAGCAGCACGATTTACTCGAACAGTATCCGTTCCAAAGATTTCAACAGTGGGATCATCAAATTTTTCATAGACAGAGCGAATCACATAGTTTGTGATTGCGCCAGCCGGAGGACAAATATTAGGGAAAGAAACCTCTAAATTTCCATTTCCCAGGTTTACTGTAGCTGCTGGTAAAACAGTGGCAACAATTGCTCCTGTATTATCCACCAACTCGACTCTTTTCAACAAGGAGGGACCATCATTTGGAACAAAGCGCCAGCTTTCATTCATGTTAATACTACCCCAAGATGGACCCAACGCAGTGCGACCAGGTGCCATCATTCCGGAAGTTCGATCCCAGTCCTGAATACCAATGATAGCACGACCACTATTCCAAGTAGGACAGGTTTGTTTACTATAAACCAATACTTCAATCACATTCAAAGATTCGTACAAAACAATCTGATGTGTGTTCTGCGTTAAGCTGGTACAAGAGAATAATCGAACTTCATTGAAACTAAGAATCCATCTCCGGTGAGGTGCCGTTCCAAAAACTTGATATTGGATTCGTTGGTTAGGTTGGCTGGTTGTCGGAAACAAATCATGATTGGGCCCCATAATGGTGGCTCGGTCGTAGTTACCACTGGGTAAGTCGGCATTAATACCCCAAGCAGCATACAGGCCGGCACGTGATGCATCAAATGTCAGGTAACCGTTGGTGCTGGCGGCAAGCGTGGTATATGTATTTCCATAAAATGAGAATGGAAAGCCCATCGTAATCAAGGGAGTGTATGTATCGTCAACTGTTAAATTAGTAGGGGTTCCCTGTGGATCATTGGGAGCAACATAAACAGGAAAACAACCAGGGATAGTACTTGTGGGATTAATTGTATAAGTGCTGGTTTGTTTTTTTATATCAGGTAAACGCCCTTTTAATGTGAAACAAAAATTTGCAGGGCAACTAGGCACTAATGTATCACGCGTGCAATTGAGTGTAAAGCTTTGAGCGAAAGAAATGAAGTGAGTGCTGGTTAATACTAATAAAGCAAAAACCCGCTTGGCATGTTGAATCATTGCAGGCGATTTGAGCAGTTGAATTTTAGCTCTACAAGTTAAGAAATATGCAGGAAATTAAGAGGGTATGTCCTCCATATCATAACGCTCAACCGATTCCACACCGGGCAAGCCCAAAAGTGCCAGCACCAATCGCTCAAGCTCTTCTTTATCATGGACATACAAACGTATGTTTCCTCTAAATAGTCCCTCTTTTGCTTCAATAGTCAGGGCAGCAATATTAATTTTCAACTCGCCACTTATCAAATTAGTAATCATACTAACTACCCCCACATCATCCAAACCGACTATTTTGATACCGGTGAGGAATGAAATCTCCTTGTTCTTAGCCCATTTAGTTTTAACCACCCGATGCCCATAACTGGCTAATAACTTGGCTGCGTTGGGACAGTTAGTTCGATGGATAGTCAAACCCTTACCTGTGGTAACAAAACCAAACACATCGTCTCCGGGAATTGGCTTGCAACAATTGGCTAAATTATAAACCACTTTATCGCTTCGTTCACCAAAAATGATGAGTTCCGTATCCTTTTTTGGAAGCAAGTGATGCGGGATGATATCAGGTTTATCGACAACTGCAACAACTGGCTTAATAGGTTTAGGAGCTTCAATTTTATCGCCGCTCACTTTGAAGTTCCGCAAATCCTTGAGATCAATTGTCTTTACAGCAATTTGATATAGCAAATCCAGACTAGAGCCAATCTTATACCACTGCATAAGTTCGTCCATATTATGCTGAGAAAGTGCTGCTCCCATTCCCTCCAACTTACGTTGAAGAATATACTTTCCCTCGTCGGCAATTTTTCTTTTGTCCTCCTTTAATGCATCCCGAATTCGACCCTTTGCTTTAGAAGTAACTACAAAACCAAGCCAATCCTCAGAAGCTTTTTGTTTGTTGCTGGTAATAATTTCAACCTGATCTCCACTTTGCAATTTATGGCTGATAGGCACCAACTTATGATTGACTTTGGCACCAATTGTTTTTACCCCGATAGCACTATGAATGGAGAACGCAAAATCCAATGCTGTTGAACCAACGGGCAACATTTTTACATCGCCCTTTGGGGTGTATACGTATATTTCTTCTGCAAGAAAGCTAGTTTTAAAATCCTGTAGAAAATCTATGCCATCTGTTTCTTGGTTGGAGATCACCTCACGAATTTGCTGAAACCACTTATCAAATCGACTTTCATCTTGAGTACCTTCCTTATATTTCCAGTGTGCAGCAAGTCCTTTCTCTGCAATTTCATTCATGCGCTGTGAGCGAATTTGCACCTCCACCCATTTTCCCTGTGGTCCCATCACGGTAGTATGCAGTGCTTCATAGCCATTCGACTTAGGATTGCTTAACCAATCTCTCAGTCGCTCTGGAGAGGGGCTGTATTCATCAGTGATTAAGGAATAAACTTTCCAACACTCCTCTTTCTCTTTTTCCGGTAGTGAATCTAATATAACTCGGATGGCAAACAAATCGTAAACCTCCTCAAAATCCACTCCTTTCTTTTTCATTTTATTCCAAATGGAGTGAATGCTTTTAGGTCTACCATAAATCTCGCCTTTGATACCAGCCTGATCCAACTTTTCTTTGATAGGACGAATAAAATCATTGATGTAGCGAGTCCGATCTCTTTTTGTCTCTGCCAACTTTCTTGCAATATCCCGATAGGTATCAGGCTCCATGTACTTCATGGATAAATCTTCCAACTCAGTTTTAATATTGTACAATCCCATGCGATGGGCCAGCGGTGCGTAAATAAAAATAGTTTCCGAAGCTATTTTTAGTTGCTTCTCCCGCTTCATAACATCCAAGGTGCGCATATTGTGTAAGCGATCGGAGAGCTTGATTAATATAACGCGCGGATCGTCTGTGAGTGTGAGTAAGATTTTTTTGAAGTTCTCCGCTTGTTGCGAAGCATTGACATCAATTACATTATCTATTTTAGTTAGTCCGTCTACAATACGGGTAATCTCTTCTCCAAACTCTCGCTTGATATCATCCAAAGTGATATCAGTGTCTTCAACAGTATCATGTAAGAGCGCACAAATAGTAGAACGAACACCCAGTCCGATTTCCTCCACACAAATTTTTGCGACTGCAATGGGATGTAGAATATAAGGCTCCCCTGTTTTACGACGCATAGTGACATGCGCATCGGCAGCCATTTCAAAGGCAATACGAAGTAATTTTTTATCGCCGGGCTTTAAACGGGATTTTAGGAGCCGCAGCAGGGAACGATATTCCCTTAGGATGAGTTTTTTCTCCTCCTCGCCACTCAAATTATACTTTGATAAGGTAGCAACGACTTCCATGGGATACGAATTTACAAATTAATACCCAGTGAAAGCCCTACAAAAGGGACCCTTTACTTACTTCAAAAACTGATAGCGGAGTAACACCTCATGTGCATTCGGACCTCTGTCAAATACACTCAGCGGCGAAGAATAGATATCAAAAGAATATCCCAGCATGAGCTTTTTCTGCACTTTCACACCTGCGGATAACATCCAGCTCTGACGAGCACGAAGTGAAAGTCCCCACCAAAAAAGTTCACGATGCTCGATTCGTGCACCCGCTTGAAATTCAGTAGGAGCATTAGGAAGATAAATAACCAAAAAGTTGGGTGTAACTGTAGTGTTAGCGTCCACCTTCCATTGGTAAGATCCGTGCAAGTAGAAGTGTCGGTATAAACGTGCTTCTTCTGTGCGCGAAAGACTACCAGAATAAAAATCAAGTGCGGATTGGATTAACTGGCTTACAGAAACTCCGAGTTGCCATTTTTTTGTGGTGTATGCAAGACCCAGTCCTGCATCACCTTTAAATCGATTAGTTGCACCACCCATTACCGGATCGTTTCCCAGCGCATCTATCAACATAGCCTTATCAATTGCAAATTGTTGAAAGCGAGCTTCGAGACCAACTGAAAAATTAGCTCCGTTGTTAGTGGGTATGTGATAAGCGTAAGAAGTTTGTATTCCCCTTCTGCTAGTTGGTCCAGTTACATCACTGTATAAATAAGCGCCTACTCCAATATTTGCTTTTTCCAAAAAAGTGGAGCCATATACCAACGCTGTAACAGGACTTCCGGCAATCCCACTCCACATACTACGGTACGAAGCACCTATTGTAGTTTGTTTGGTAACACCCGCCACAGCCGGGTTGTGTAAATTACCTTGTAAGTCATAGAGAGAGGAAGTCATTAGCTGCTGACTCCAGGCAGCGTAACTAGTCAATAGCAGCAGTATAGCAAGAATTTTTTTCATTTGAATTAGTTATAGTTGATCAACGAAGAATAGTTACGTTACCAGTTCTGGATTCCACCTTATTATTTATCAATTGGAAGCTGATTACATAATAATATGTTCCATCCGGAAGTGGTTTGCCGTTGTAGGTTCCATCCCAGGTGTTTTTATAATTCAAATCTTCAAATACTTTAGCACCGTAGCGATTGAATACTTGCGCCCTCGCTTTGATCAAACAGTTTCCATTAGTAATTAACCAGCGATCATTGACACCATCACCGTTTGGCGTGAAAGCATTCATAGGTTTAATACAATAGGGAACCACCGTGATTGTCATATCGTCGGTGGCGATACAACCTTGGTTAGTGGTTACACGCAGGGCATATGTTGTAGTAGTAGCAGGTGTAGCAGATGGATTTAAGATAGCTGGATTGTTCAATCCAGTAGAAGGTGTCCAGAGATACGATCCAGCAGAACCTGTTGCTTGCATTGGATAAACATCGCCAGCAATTATAATTGCATCAGGTCCTGCATTGGCTGTAGCACCAGGGAAAATAGTAATATTCATAGACTGACGCGTAGAACAGGTGCCCAGGCGTGCCTCTAATGTATAAGCAGTTGTAGTAGCCGGAGCAAATGAAGGGGCGGCAATGGAAGGATTACTTACACCCGTTGTTGGTGTCCAGCTAAAACCAGTGGCGTTTGTATTTACTGTGGGTGTAAAAGAATTACCAAAACAAATACTGGTTCCATTTATAGGATCAAGTGTCAGTGTATTTGTAAAATTGATAGTAATGGCTGTAGTAGCTGTGCAAGTGGTAACAGGATTACGCGTAACCACATTATAATTTCCTCCTGCCAAACCTGTAAAGGCGTTAGAAGATTGCCACGTATTACCTCCATTAATACTGTACTCATACGGGGGAGTACCACCTCCTGTAGCAGTAATGGTTATTGTACCCGGAGTTGTACAGTTTGCATCTGTTTTTGCAATAGCCTGCACTAAATTATTTGACAATGCCAGTGTCACTGGCTGAGGACCTGAGGCACAGTTATTAGCATCTCGCACCAATACATTGTAAGTACCCCCTCCTAAACCTGTAAAGGTGTTAGAGGTCTGCCAGGTAGTTCCCCCATTGATACTATATTGATACGGAGGTGTACCCCCTTGTGCTGTGACGGTGATAGTTCCATTGGGTGCACAGTTTGGATCTGTCTTGGCAACAGTAGCGCCTGGAGCCACCTTCTTTACAAACACCGTATCGGTGAAGCTTACATCGTTAGCCGGATTATTGCAGTCTCCATAGGTAACTTGTACAACATAAGCAGTACTATCAGCAGTGGGGCATACATTTTGAAAATTCAGGTTGAGAGCTCCAGGGGTAGTAGCAGCGCTAGTATCGCCAGTTGCCACCTGAGTTCCATTAACAAACAGTCTTGCAGATTTAAACCGGGAAGTACCTCCACTTGGTAAAAAACGATAACACTCATTCATACCCGTGCTTCCCCATTGGGTAGCATTCTTTCCAGGAGCAGCCACTGCTTGCGTACGCGTGCCGTCTTGCATCCCCAGAATTGTATTTCCCCCATTCCATGAAGTACAAAATGGTTTGTCTTGAATGTATACTTCCACGATTCCAGTTCCCTCATACAATACCATCATGTGTGTAGCGCGTTGTGTGGTACAACTAGAACCGAAATAAGGCATATCATTATAGCTGGCAATAAAGCGGCGCTTTGGTGCTGTTCCTTCAATTCGCCATTCAATTTTTTTATTGGCTGAGGAAAGTCCCGGATCAATGTCGTGATAAGGACCAAAAATCATATTGGGCGCATAAAAAGTGTTGGGAATAGCGCCCGTAGTGCTGCTTATAGAATAGCCACTTCCGCCACCGGCACGACTGATGTCAAATGTGAGGGCGGAGTTAGACCCCATTAATAAAGAGGTAAAACTGTTGTTATAAAAACAAAAACTGAACGGAAGCGCAATGGGCTGACTCCAGGTGTCATCAATATAGATGGAGCTGACCACATTACCCGTTGGGGTTGTATAGGCAAATGGGACATAAGAAGGCGTGGTAACCAGGTAGCTGCTGGTCTGCTTAATATGCGGCACTTGAACACTGATGGGCGTACAGGTGGTACCACAAGGCAACTGAATTACCCGGTTTGCTATTGTAAATGTGGTGGCAGGATTTTGGGCGTTTGTTGCTAAAAAAGCAGCAAAAAGCAAAAGCCCTGTTAAAGTTTTTCTCATCGGCAGTTAGTTGATAAAGGGTACTTAAGGGCACCCTAGCTTCCAAATCTAAGTTTTTTAACGGTTTTTGTAAAAAAAATACCCGGTTCGTCCGTCTTTTTTACTAAACAAACTGGGATTTTGTACGAGGAAAAGTGAAAAAAAGACCTACATTTGCAGCCCCTTAACTAGGGGTACCCGGATGTGGTGAAATTGGTAGACACGTCAGACTTAGGATCTGATGCCGCAAGGTGTGGGGGTTCGAGTCCCTCCATCCGGACTTAGTACCGCTTAAATCGTTCTATGGCAACCATCTCCCGATCTAACATCGGCAAACTGCACGACAAGATCTCTGTAAAACTAGACAAAGCCGACTACCTCCCCTCTTTCGAAAAAGCACTTAAAGAATATGGCCGCAAAGCCAATATTCCCGGCTTTCGTAAAGGAATGGTGCCAGCTGGGCTGATCAAAAAAATGTATGGCCCTTCTCTATTCACCGACGAGGTACTAAAAACGGTAGACCGTGAATTGATTGGTTGGATACAAACTGAAAAGCTGAGCATATTTGCACAGCCGTTGCCACTTGAAACTGATTTGCAACAACTAGATGTAAACAATCCGCTTGACTACAATTTTCACTTTGAAATTGGACTCAAGCCTGAATTCAAGTTACCCGATTTAGCCAAGGCAAAGACTACGCGTTATGTAGTTACGGTAACAGAGGAGATGATTGACAATGAAGTGACCCGTTTGCAGAATCGCTATGGTAACATGAAAGATGAGGAGATCATCAATAGCGAGGAGAATGTCATCAATGTAAATTTTGTAGAGGCAGATGCAAAGGGTACTATCATTGAAGGAGGAGCAACAAAAGAAAACTCTCTGCTGGTTAAATATTTCACAGAAAAAAAACGATCGAACTGGATGGGAAAGAAAGTGGGCGACCAACTCACACTTTCTTTGAAAGAAGCATTTGAGGAAAAAGAAAGAGAGTGGATAATTAGTGACATGGGGCTTGATAAAGCAGATCCGGCATCCGCTGAAAAGTATTTTAACATCATTCTTACTAAGGTTGGTATTCTTGAGAAAAAAGAACTGAACGAAGAATTCTTCAATCAGCTTTATCCCGGTAAAGAAGTAAAGACCGTTGAAGAATTTCGTGGTAAAATCAAAGAGGAGATTGAAGCCTATTGGGCAGGACAGGCCACCAACCAACTACACGATCAACTTTACCACCAGTTGTTGGACAATGCTAAAATGGACTTCCCGGAAAGCTTCCTAAAAAAGTGGCTTAAAACACAAGGTGAAACCCCAAAAACAGACGAGGAAGTTGAAGCTGATTTCCCAAAATTTACCAATCAACTAAAGTGGACACTGATTTCTGAAAAGATTGTAAACGAAAACAATATCCAGGTTGACCCCGAAGAGATTCGCGGATTTGCCAAAAATCAACTCTTCAGTTATATGGGCGGTGCCGGTTTAGCCGACGACCAGCCTTGGGTTAACGATTACACCGAACGGATGATGAAGGATCGCAAATTTGTTGAAGATGCTTATCACCGTATCCAAACGCAAAAGATTTTTGAATGGGGTGCAGCCTTATTGAAACCTGCCGATAAGAAGATTGAGGCAGAAGCCTTTACCAAGATGGTAGAGGAGCACCAGCACCATCATCATTGATTCTTGGGTTCCCTAGCCTGACAGCCTGTCTATAATTTTGGTAAGCCACCTTTTGGTCGGATATTTGCTGTTCGTATTTCAAATTCAATACTATGAGCACCCGATCCGAGTTCGAGAAATATGCCGTCAAGCACCGGGGCATTTCCAGTAACACCCTCCACCAATATGCCAATCACCTGGTTACCGGGATGACGCCCAATATTATTGAGGAACGTTCACTGAATGTAGCCGTGATGGACGTATACAGCCGTTTGATGATGGACCGCATTATCTTTTTAGGCTACCCCATCAATGACGAAGTTGCCAATATTATCACTGCACAGTTACTCTTCCTTGATTCAGCTGACCGTTCCCGCGATATTAACATGTACATCAATAGCCCTGGCGGAAGCGTTTATGCCGGATTAGGTGTTTACGACACTATGCAATACGTAAGCCCCGATATTGCTACTATTTGTATTGGAGTAGCTGCCTCTATGGCATGTGTGTTGCTTGGAGCAGGAACCAAAGGAAAGCGTGCAGCTCTCAAGCACTCTCGCATCATGATGCACCAACCGAGCGGTGCCATTGGCGGTCAAGCTAGTGATATTGAAATCACCGTCAAGGAAATTCGAAAGCTCAAGAAAGAGCTGTACGAAGTAGTACAATCACACACCGGCAAATCAATAGAGCAAATTGAAAAAGATTTTGATCGCGATAATTGGATGACCGCTATCGAGGCCAAGGAATATGGTTTAGTTGACGAAGTGTTGGTTACCAATCCGCGTAAACAAAAGAAAGATTAATCCCATGAAGAGAGAAAACTATTATTCCACTAATTGGAAAATGGAAGACGAAGAAGAAAAGGAAGAACAACCCAAATCTGATATTGGTATGTTCAGTAAAAAACTAGAGCGTTACTTTTTTGAAAAGCGTGCAGTATATCTCTGGGGTGTAGTTGATGACAAAAGTGCCAAAGATGTAGTGAGCAAACTGTTATTACTGGAAGCCGACAAGCCAGGTACAGAAATTAAATTTTACATCAATAGCCCTGGGGGTGTGGTCACCAGTGGTATGGTGATTTATGATACCATGCAACTCATCAGCAGTCCCGTAAGTACAATTTGTATGGGACTCGCCGCTTCCATGGGCAGTATTTTGCTCAGTGGGGGCGTCAAAGGAAAGCGATATATCTATCCTCACGGCGAAGTAATGATTCATCAACCCTCTTTAGGTGGATTCATCAGAGGCGTCAGTGCCGATTTGGAGATCCAAGCTGAACAAACACGCCGTGTAAAAGAAATTGGAGCGGGCATCTTGGCTAAAAACTGCGGTAAGAGTATCGATCAAATAATGAAAGATTTTGATCGCGATTACTGGATGGACGCTAAACAAGCCATCGAGTACGGCATCGCAGATAAGCTGGTCGAAAAAATATAAACATGGCAAAGAATACGCTGCATTGTGCGTTTTGTGGCCGTAGTCGGGACGAAGTAAAAATCCTGATTGCGGGTCAAGAAGGTCATATCTGTGAAAACTGTGTAGAGCATGCCCGTGAAATAATCGATCAGGAGCTAACGGCTAAAGAAGAAAAAGCAAAATCCTCTTTTAAGTTAACAGTCAAAAAACCGATTGAAATAAAAAAGTTTTTGGACGAATACGTCATTGGACAGGACGAAGCCAAAAAAGTTTTATCGGTTGCCGTTTACAATCACTATAAGCGTCTTCAGCAGAAAAATGCAGAGGTCAAGGAATCTGAAATTGAAATAGAAAAGAGCAATATTGTAATGGTAGGAGAAACCGGTACCGGTAAAACTCTCCTTGCTAAAAGTATTGCCCGGCTACTCAATGTTCCCTTCGCCATCGTAGATGCTACTGTTTTCACAGAAGCGGGCTATGTAGGCGAGGATGTAGAAAGTATTCTCACCCGCTTACTACAAGTATGTAATTATGATGTAGCTGCTGCAGAACGAGGCATTGTTTATATCGACGAGATCGACAAGATTGCACGCAAAGGAGATAATCCCTCCATCACTCGTGATGTGAGCGGAGAAGGCGTACAACAAGGCATGCTCAAACTACTCGAGGGCACCGATGTATTAGTTCCCCCGCAAGGAGGTCGCAAACATCCTGAGCAAAAGCTAATCAAGATCAACACACAGAATATCTTATTTATTTGTGGAGGCGCCTTTGACGGAATCGACAAAATCATTGCACGTCGTGTGCAAACCAACACCATTGGTTTTAATGTAGACAAGGAATTACAGGAGAGTCGTCAAAAAAATCTGTTGCGCTTTGTAAATGCTACAGACTTAAAACAATTTGGTCTGATTCCCGAACTACTAGGACGCTTACCGGTGGTCACACACTTAGATCCCTTGGATGCCCCCACCCTTCGGTTGATATTGACTACACCTAAGAATGCATTGATCAAACAATACACACGGTTATTCGAAATGGAAGGAATCAAACTAACCATCGAAGAAGGTGTATTGGACTTTATGGTGAATAAAGCCATGGAATATAAGTTGGGAGCTCGTGGTCTTCGCAGTATTTGTGAAAGCATCCTGACCGATGCAATGTACGAACTGCCTTCAGCAGCTGTCAAACAGTTCCACCTGGATCTGGATTACGCCCAACGCCATTTTGACAAGAGTAAAATCAATTTTTTAAAAGTCGCTTAATAAACATTGCCATGCAAGAACTCATCGATAAACTCAAAGCAGAAGCTGGTCTTACTGACGAACAAGCTAAACAAGTACTTCTTATCCTGAAGGATTACGTAGCAGAAAAATATCCGATGCTGGCGGGTATGGCTAAGAATTTCTTTGGTAAATAGTCTTTGCGATTACATTTCAACGGCTCATTCCTTCCTCGGAAGGCTATTGCTCATTTCAGCGAATCATGCCCTCCTCGGCGCAAAAAAACAGCGGAAAATAATCGTCTTCGCCTAACGCCGTTAAACTCGGGCTCATGGGCTACGCCCATTTCGCCCTCAAACAGCAACGGCGTTTGACGGCTCAGCCGCTCATTTTCTATTCGCTGTTTTTTTGAAGCCTCGTACGGGATAATTCGCTGAAATTAACACCGACTGGCGTGGATAACACATTGAACATGTACCAATTTTTGGTAATTTTAGTAAAATAAAAAATGATGAGCAGAAATACTTCCGTATCACTTGGCGATCATTTTGAAGAATTTGTAGATAACAAAGTGGCATCTGGACGATACAAAAATGCCAGCGAGGTAATCCGAGCCGGATTGCGATTACTGGAGGAAGAAGAGATAAAGTTTATTGCGTTGAAAAAAGCAATAAACACAGGAATAAAAAGCGGAATAGCTAATGACTTCAGTCCAGCCAAACACCTCAGAAAACTGAAGATGCGAAAAAACAAAAATGGCTAGTTATGTTTTCTCTAACCAAGCAGTAGATGACCTAAGTTCTATTTGGCAATACACATCAAGCAATTGGTCAGAACAGCAAGCAGATAAATATTACTTTTTACTCATTGACTCTTGTGAGAAAATCGCAATGGGCCGATTTATTGCAAGGAGATATTCCAGATTAAACTCAGAATTATATGGCTACAGGGTCGGCGAACACATCATATTTTTTGTAAAAATCGATCCTAAAAAAATTGAGATAATAAGAATCCTACACAAAAGCATGGACCTTACTACAAACATAAAACCCTAGCTTATTGTTTTTGCCTTTTGCTGATTCTTGCGATGAGGCGTTTGAAAAACAGTGATCAGAAAATGATTGCACGAGCCGTAAAACGCCGTTGCTGTTTGAGGGCGAAATGGGCGTAGCCCATGAGCCCGAGTTTAACGGCGTTAGGCGAGTAAAATCATTTTCCACTGTTTTTCTTAGCCGAAGAGTA
>CAZNUR010000001.1:162005-173863 GCA_964576375.1 uncultured Chitinophaga sp. | reverse complement strand
ACAGATGCGAATGGTTCTACTTGTACACAAAATGCAACGGGTACTGCTACAATAATTGTTAATCCTTTGCCCACGGCCACAATTGCAGGTACTACAAGTGTATGTCTAAATGCTACTCAACCACAAATTACTTTCACTGGGGCAGGAGCAACGCCTCCCTATACTTTTAACTATACTATAAACGGAGGTGCTGTTCAAAGTGTTACAACCGCTTCCGGCAATAGTGTTACAATATCTGTACCTACCACTACTGCGGGTACACTCACTTATTCTTTACAAAGCGTAACGGATGCTAGCAGTACTACTTGTTCTCAACCACAAACCGGGACTGCATCAGTAACCGTATGGCCATTACCTATTGCTGCTTACACAACCAACAGTCCAGTCTGCCAGGAAGGTATTATAAACTTTATCGACCAGTCCACACCCAACGTAGGAACATTGACTGCTTGGCAATGGGATTTCAACGATCCAGTGAGCGGGGTCCTGAATACGTCTTCGCAACAAAATCCATCACATTATTTCTCTACTGCAGGCACATTCAATGTGACTTTAACTGTAACTACTTCAAATGGATGTGTCAGCACAAATACGTTGCCTGCACTGGTAGTACATCCTAAGCCTAATGCCGGGTTTATAATTCCTGAAGTTTGCTTAAATGATACCTATGCTCAGTTTACGGATACCAGCACTGTCGCTACACCTTCTACAATTACAGCATGGTTATGGAACTTTGGTGATCCCAATGCTACGCCACCGGGTAATCCAAATACATCAACGCTGCAAAACCCTCCACATAGTTACACCGCAGTAGGAAGTTATCAGGTTTCTCTGATTATTACTACCAATCAATCTTGTAAAGACACTATTGTACAGCAGCTTGTTGTAAATGGTAGTTTCCCCACTGCTAATTTTAGCGTAAATCAGCCAGCAAATCTATGTGCGAATGACTCAGTTCGAATCACAGATGGGTCAACAGTATTTCCCGGAGTAATTACTAAAGTAGAAATATGGTGGGACAATATTGGTAGTCCTACAACAGTATACACTGACAATAACCCTGTTTTTGGGCGTGTATATAGTCACCGCTATCCTAACTTTCAAAGCCCCCTTACTCGTACCTATCAGATCCGTTACAGGGCATATTCAGGTGGGGTCTGTATGAATGAAAAACTCACCACTGTGACTATTAATGCTGCTCCCTCAGTTCGATTTAACTCAATTCCTCATATTTGTTTTGACGCTCCTGCCTATCAAATTACACAAGCAACTGAGATAGGAAATGTGCCAGGAAGTTTTGCATTCACGGGGCCTGGTGTTAATTCAAGTGGCTTATTTTCTCCCTCCGTTGCTGGTCAGGGAATACACACTATTAAATATATGTTCACCTCTGCAACGGGTAGCTGTAAGGATAGCGCAACGCAAACTATAAAAGTTTGGGAACGTGCCTTGGCTGATTTTTCTGTTACTACAAACCCAGTTTGTGAAAAACAGCCCGTAACCTTTACAGACAACTCTGCCTCAACAGAGGGCACAATTTTAGAATGGAGATGGAATTTTGGTGATGGCACTCCAATACAAGTAAACACAACGGCCGCACCATTTACGCACACCTTTAATACTTATGGTACATTTAATGTTAAATTAAATGTTGTTACTTCTAATGGATGCGTAAGTGCTGACAAGATCATCCCTGTAACTGTCAACCCATTAGCAAGACCTAATTTTAGTTTTCCTGCCATTAGCTGTTTGCCGAATGCGTCTGTGCAGTTTACTAACTTGTCAGCTGTTCCTAATGGAACGCCAGCTTCCTTGACTTATTTATGGGATTTTGGAGACCCCGCCAGTGGCACTGTCAATAACTCAACGGTCACGGATCCTGCCCACGTTTACGTAAATCTTGGTCCGTATAATGTAAATCTGGAAGTAACAACAGCACAGGGTTGTATTCATGACACAACCATTGTTTTAAACACAATACACCCACAACCTCAAGCTTCTTTTACTACTGATTTTATAGATGTTTGTATAGGTAGTCCTTTCTTATTTACCAGCACCAGTAATGGCGCTGATGGTACTATTTCTCAATATCACTGGAATATGGGAGATGCTTCGATTCGAACCCTTAGCAGCTTCTCCTATACCTATGCTGATACGGGAACTTATACCATAAGCCATTATATCATCAATAATTTCGGATGTAGCAGTAATGTGGCTACAAAAACTGTTTTTGTAAATGGCTATCCTGATGCTGATGCTGGCCCTGATAAATTAATGCTGGAAGGGGGGCAAGTTCAAATTGCTCCTCCAAACAATTACCCGATGCCGGTAACTTTTGCATGGACTCCTCCCACTTACTTAGATGATCCAACCCGTTTAGATCCTATTGCTAGACCTCCTGATGATATAACCTACTTATTGACGGTTACCACAAACAAGGGTTGTAGTGATACTAGTTCAATGTTCATAAAAGTATTGAAGGATCCTCCCGTTCCGAATATTTTCTCTCCAAATGGAGATGGGGTGCATGATACTTGGGTAATTCCTTTCTTAAATAGTTATCCCGGTTGTACAGTTGAAGTGGTGAATCGATACGGGTATTTGATATTCCGGTCTGTAGGATATGGAACTCCTTGGGATGGAAAAGTAAATGGCATAGACGTGCCTGTTGGTACTTATTACTATGTTATTGACCCTAAAAATGGTCGAAAAAAGAAAGCTGGTTACGTAGATATTATTAGATAAAATGAGAGCTAAACTATTCATAGTATCACTTCTTGTGTTGGTGCAGTTTCAAACCACAGCCCAACAACGTCCTCATTATACTCAATACGTAATTAATCCATTTATTATTAATCCTGCAATAGCTGGTATTGATAACTATGGAGATTTAAAGGTATCGGGAAGGGATCAATGGGTTGGCTTAAAAGGGGCGCCACGAACTACTTATTTGACCGTACATGCTCCAATTGGAAAAAATGATTATAGGCTAAGTTCTACCTCATTTGCAGTTCCTGGGAATAATCCCCGCGGTAAAGCTTATTGGGAAAACTATACAGCGGCTGAACCACACCATGGAGTAGGTTTAAGTGTTATCAATGATAGAACAGGAAGCTTCAATTTTTTATCTGCTGCTGCCTCCTATGCTTATCATCTTGGTTTAAATCCAACCACTAATATTTCAGCAGGATTATCTGCTGGTCTGACTACCATTCGAATCGACAGGACTAATCATGATTTCTCTGGTTTTGGCGACCCCACTGATCCTGCATTCGGCTCTGTAATTACTGGCGAACTAAGAAAGATAAGACCACAAATGGCTGCAGGAATTTGGTTGTACGCACGCAGTTATTTCATTGGTCTTTCTGCCCAGCAGATTATTCCTCAAACTATCAGTTTTGTAAACAATGATCCGGCTATTCTTACTAAAAGTAAACTGATCCCTCATCTGTTTTTGACGGCAGGTTACCGATTTATGCTAGGGGAGGATTTCAATGTGATTCCTTCAGTGATGGCTAAATATATCAAGGGTAGTAGTAGAAATGGTTTACAGCCAGAGTTCAACGCTAAATTGCAATATCGCGATATCTTATGGGTGGGCGGCAGTTATCGTTTTAGAGATAGTTATGCTGGAATGCTAGGATTAAATATGGGAAATCGCGTTACCCTCAGCTATTCTTATGATCTACCAATTAGTGGTGATATCATCAATAATACAGGTGCCAATATTCTGTCTCCATTTCATAATGGTACACACGAACTTGTAATTGGGTTTCAGCTTGGTAATAAATACAGTGAAGCCTGTCCTCGCTGTTATTGATCGAAAGGAATTTATTTGTTGATTTTCTGATCAACAATTACTCGCAATCTTTTTAAATCCTCTTCTGTGCATTCATAGGTAGCCGATTGAATAGCTGTTATTGCTAATTGGGCTGGTGAACCATTGAATAGATATCCAATCAATCTTTCCGTTAGATTCCGAGATAAACTTTCTTTATCAATAACTGGCCAGTAGCTATGCTTTCTTCCGATTTCTTTTCTATTAACCAATCCTTTGAATAGCATTAATTGCAGTAATTTAAGAGTAGTGGTATATCCTGTTTTTTTATATGCGGAAAGAGTCGCATGTACCTCAGCAACAGTAGCTTCTCCTTTCTCCCAAAGAATGGATAAAATTTCTAATTCGCTCTCTGTTGGTTTTACAGTGTTGGTTATTGTAGCCATAGGCTTATCTATTTCAAGCTAGCATAATTGTAAAAGCAAAAAAAAGCCCCACTGTAGAAACAGTAGGACTTCTGTAATGGTTATGATTAGCTTCTTAACAATTATCGTTATTCTTTACTTCAATGAAGATATGTAAAGGATCGTATTGAAACAATTTTCCTGCTGGCTGTGAAACTGGAGGAGGGGGAGGAGGTAACTCTTTTTTCTCTTCTAATTGGGCCAGTGAGGGAGCAATTACTAATGAGACAATAGACATTAATTTGATCAAGATGTTCATAGAGGGGCCAGAGGTGTCTTTAAAAGGATCTCCAACTGTGTCTCCAGTAACAGAAGCTTTATGCGGCTCTGATTTTTTGTAAAAAGTCTCCCCATTGATTTCCACTCCTTTTTCAAAGGATTTTTTAGCATTATCCCAAGCACCCCCAGCATTGTTCTGGAACATTCCCATTAAAACTCCACTAACAGTGGCACCGGCAAGAAATCCACCCAGTGCCTCAGGACCTAGCAAAAATCCAATTAATAGGGGGGAGATGATTGTGATAGCACCAGGCAACATCATTTTTTTGATAGAGGCTTCTGTGGAGATTGCAACACATTTATCATATTCCGGCTTTCCTGTTCCCTCCATAATGCCTGGAATACTTCTAAATTGTCTTCTAACTTCTTCCACCATGCTCATAGCAGCTTCTCCAACTGCACGAATGGCCAATGATGAGAATAGTAGGGGGATCATTCCTCCAACAAACAAGGAGGCTAGTACATCAGCTTTATAGATATCAATATGTTGATTATTGGGCATTGCTACTCCTACAAATGCAGCAAATAGAGCCAATGCAGTAAGTGCAGCAGAAGCTATGGCAAAACCTTTACCAGTAGCAGCAGTTGTGTTGCCCACCGCATCCAATACGTCAGTTTTTTCACGTACTTCCTTTGGTAATTCGCTCATTTCGGCAATACCACCTGCGTTATCAGCAATCGGACCAAATGCATCAATTGCCAATTGCATAGCAGTTGTAGCCATCATACCGGCAGCAGCAATTGCCACGCCATATAGACCTGCAAAAAGATAGGAGCCATAAATACCACCAGCCAATACTAAAATTGGAAGAAATGTCGATTCCATCCCAACTGCTAGACCGCCAATTACATTTGTGGCATGTCCTGTTGAGGATTGACGAATAATAGATAATACTGGTCTTTTACCCATAGCGGTGTAGTATTCGGTGATGATACTCATAAGAGCACCCACCAATAAACCAACACCAATGGCACCTAAAACCCCCCATTTAGTAAAAATAAAACCACGAAGTTCCATGGCCTCAGGAAGTACAAAATATACTAGTCCGGCTGAGGCTGCGGCAGTAAGAACAATAGAACCCCAGTTACCCATGTTAAGGGCTTTTTGAACGTTGTCTGTATTGATACCAGCTGCGTCGCTTACACGAACGAACCAAGTTCCAATTATTGAGAAAAGAATTCCCACCCCTGCAATCAACATAGGTAGTACTATAGGGGAGTAACCACCAAGTAAATCAGTTCCAAAAACTACAACTGTTTGCTGGCCCAAAACAATAGTTGCTAATACTGTAGCAACGTATGATCCAAATAAATCAGCACCCATTCCAGCAACGTCTCCGACGTTATCTCCTACATTATCCGCAATTGTGGCTGGATTTCTAGGATCATCTTCTGGGATACCGGCTTCAACTTTTCCAACTAAATCAGCACCAACATCCGCAGCCTTTGTATAAATACCACCTCCCACACGAGCAAAAAGTGCTATAGATTCAGCTCCAAGTGAAAATCCAGTTAGCACTTCGATGGTACGGATCATTTCATCAGATCCTACTGCAGCATCAGGTGCGAACAATTGCTTTAGAATAATGTAAAGACCGCCTAATCCAAGTACTGCTAGACCCGATACACCAAGACCCATTACAGCACCTCCTGTAAACGAAACACGTAAAGCTTTGCTAAGACTAGTTCTTGCTGCCTGTGCTGTTCGCACGTTAGCTTTAGTAGCAACCTTCATTCCAATGTAACCAGCTGTGGCACTGAATACAGCTCCAACAATAAAAGCAATTGAAATGGACCAATGTGAGTGGGGGTTGGTGCTGGCCATTAAAGCCAAGAGCATAGCCACAATGACTACAAAATAGCCAAGAATTTTCCACTCAGCTTTTAAAAAGGCCATGGCTCCTTCAGCAATGTAATTGCTAATTTCTTTCATTCGGTCAGTTCCAGCATCTTGCTTAGATACCCAGTTGAACTTTACAAGGGTGTAAATCAGTCCGATCAGACCCGATAATGGCACCAAATAAATCAGTTTTTCCATACTAAAAGTTTCTGCAGTTCGGTTTAATGTGTTCTGATTGAAATTATAGTAGTGAAAGTAGCAAAACAAGCTAATTTCACCGGCCGGCAAAGATAGGTATCAGAAGCGTAAAAATCAGCATTTTACCAAGCTAATTTCAGTACTCAAAGTGCCTTTTCCAGGGGTGTTTTTTTATAATAATTCCTTCCATGCTGCCCCTAAAGAATCAATTAAATCACTAGTAGTCATTCCGTATTGTGTATAATTAGCAGCAGCAATATCACCAGCTCTTCCATGAAGATATACCCCAATTACTGATGCTTCAATTGACGAGTAGCCTTGAGCTAAAAGCCCCAAAATAACACCCGTTAGTACATCACCCGTGCCACCCCTTGCCATTCCAGGATTACCGGTGGAATTAATGTAAAAGGGTTCTTGTGGGGAGGTAATCAAGGTGTGTTGACCTTTTAATACTATGATCACATTTAATTCCTTTGACTTTTTTATTGCTAGCTCAATCTTGTCAAAGCTGTCTTTGGTTTCGCCAAATAACCTTTTAAATTCCCCAAGATGTGGAGTTAAGATGGAATAGGGGGGGATTTTATCAAGCAGGGATGGGTGCTTTGACAGTAAGGTTAAAGCATCGGCGTCAAATAGAATTGGTTTTTTATATGAATTCAGTAGCAATTCCAATTTATTTTTTTGGTCGTTTTCTACTCCAAATCCTGGACCAATGGCAATAGAATGAAAAATTGAAAGCTGCTCAGCTTCCATTAGAAAAGCAGGGTTGATGAAGTCTGTCATGCTCATGGCCTCTGGTACACTCGTCTGGATAATTGTGTTCTCAGATGCTGGTATAAAGCAAGTAAGCAGTCCTAAGCCAGATCGAAGAGCTCCACGAGCGGCTAAAGCGCAGGCGCCCATTTTACCAGGACTTCCTGCTATTAGTAATCCATGACCATAATTTCCTTTGTGAGTAAATAAATGCCGGGGCTTAACAGTAGAGTGAATTTTTTCTTTGCTTAGTAATTCAAATCTAGCTTGATTTGTTTGCTCAAAATCATGGCTAAGTCCTATTTCTAACAAGTGTAAGTGTCCAATAAAGGGTTTGCTCTCTCCGACGTAGAAAGCAAGTTTAGCTGAAAAACTTAGTGTATGTGTAGCTCTTACAATTGGAAATCCTTCAGCGGATTGATCACAAAAAAGCCCACTTGGAACATCTAGCGCAATAATGGGATTATTAGTTTGATTTATTGTTTTGACTACTGCAGCACTTAACCCCTCCAGTTTTCGATTTAAGCCTGATCCAAACAACGCATCAACAACAATGGATCCTGGACAAATAGGGTAAATATGGCTTTCATGTTGGATATATTGAATTTGTATGGAAGAACAGGTATGAACTCTTGCTAAATTCTGTTGAAAATCTTGGGTGCCTGGAAATCCAAATTCTAGAATATGTAACTGAATATTACAACCAGCAATTGATAAAAGACGTGCTAGTGCAAGACCATCTCCTCCATTGTTTCCCTTTCCACAAAAAATCGTGTACTGTTTTGCGGCTGGATAATTTTCAGTAATCCAAGAAAAACATGCTTGCGCTGCTCGTTCCATTAATTCTAGTGACGAAATGGAGTTTTGGTGCAGCGTAAATTGGTCCCAGTCCCTAAGTTGAGCGGAAGAAAATATTTTCACTTCCTAAAGTTCAGAAGAAATCAACAATAGAAAAAGCTATTCTTCGTCACGATTGTTTTCCATCCCATAAGGCCCAAATAGTGAGTAAGACCTGCTAGCCGCTGTATAGATTTGACGGTTGAATTTATTACCGAGTATTATCACGGTCACACGCTCATCCGTAAGCCTTGCAAAGGCAGCATTATTGCCATGCCAACGTCCAAAATGATAAATAACTTTTTTCTGATTGGGATAAAGTTTTAAACGAAAGCCTAAGCCATAATTATTTTGGCCGGGCCTTTCAAAACTATATGGCGTAAATGCTAAATCTAATAATGAATCACTAACAAGCTGTTGGGTATATAATGCTTGGTCCCATTTTAGTAAATCACGAGGTGTGCTATAAATATTTTTATCTCCAAACGTAAAATCAAGATGATCAAGCGGCCATTTTTGGGATGAATTAGCGTAGGAAGGTGTCGCTTTTGCTGTGTCTGCAGGTTGAAATACAAACGTATTTTTCATTCCCACATAATTAAAGATTGAACGACGTAAAAATTCAGGGTAAGTATAACCCGAGACCTTCTCAATTAGTGTGGCCAGGATTAGATAGTTGGTATTACAATATTCAAAACGGGTATTGGGTCTTGCGTGTGGCGCAGGTTTATGTTGAATCATCCAATTGATTACCTCATTATTCACGTAAGGAGACTGACGGCTTTTGTCGCTCTCCATAAAGTAGACATAATTTGGCAGTCCACTACGGTGCGTGAGCAGTTGTTTGATGGTAACGCCTGGGTAGGGCCAATTTTCAAAAAACACTTGCAGCGAATCATCCAGGGATAATTTTCCTTGTTCAACCAACTGGAGGATTGCTATGGCAGTAAATGTTTTACTTGTAGACGCAATATGTAAAGGACTATCCTCTTGCAAGGGCTGCTTTTTTTTAGGATAATCCGTATAGCCAGCATAATGTTCAAAGAGTACTTGTCCGCCTTTCGCTACCAGGATTCCGCCACTGAATAAACCCTCATAACGGAGTAATGATTCCTGAAAGTAAGAAGCTACACGGCTACTCAATTGTTGTTTTTCAATAGCGTTGATGGCAAGTAGAGGAGGAGCTATGTAGGGGAGTGGATGTGTAGCACTATTATCCTTCCACACACAGGAGCTATACACAACTGAGAGTGCCAATAACAGAACAAACAGCAAGTTATAAAAAGGGTTGTTTTTCAAGCGGCTCAAAGGTAGGGACTCCTGTTTTTTATAGGTATATTTGTTTATGCATATGGCCTCTTTAACCAGCTATCCAAAAGAAAAAATCAAAATTTTATTCCTGGAGAATATCAGCGAAGCTGCAGTTCGAAATTTCAAACAACACGGTTATATACAAACAGAACGTATCAGTAAGGCCCTTTCGGAAGAACAACTAATTGAGGCAATTCGAGATGTGCATATTCTAGGAATCCGCTCAAAAACTCGTATTACTAAATCAGTGTTGGATGCGGCAAAAAAATTACAGGCAATTGGATGTTTTTGTATCGGTGTCAATCAAGTAGACTTGGCAGCTGCTACAAGCCGTGGAGTTGCTGTTTTTAATGCCCCTTATTCAAATACTCGCTCTGTAGCAGAGTTGGTTATTGGAGCTTCGATTATGTTAATTCGAAGAATTCCAGAGAAGAACAAGGCTGCACATGCAGGACATTGGTATAAAGATGCAAAAAACAGCTACGAACTAAGAGGAAAGACACTAGGAATAATTGGTTACGGAAATATTGGAAGCCAAGTGAGTGTACTTGCCGAATCACTGGGAATGCGGGTCATTTATTATGATATAGAAAAGAAGCTTCCCCTGGGAAATGCCATTGAGAAAAGGAATATTCGTGAACTTGTTTCACAAGCTGATATTATTACATTACATATTCCCGCTACAAAACAAACAGAACACTTAGTTAATAAACAGCTTTTAAAGAATTTTAAAAAAGGAGCAATTCTGATCAACTTTGCCAGAGGTGAGGTAGTTGATTTAATAGCCGTTGAAAAAGCTTTGAGGGACGAACAACTTGGTGGTGCTGCTATTGATGTTTTTCCTGACGAACCCGAAAAAAATGGGGATTCCTTCAAAACCCCACTTCAGGAAATCCCCAATGTTTTGCTTACCCCACATATCGGAGGCAGTACGGAGGAGGCGCAACAAAACATAGGCGAAGACGTAAGTAACAAGCTTTTCAATTATTTGGAAAGGGGTATCAGTTTTGGATCCCACACCGTTCCAGCCTTAGCCTTACCACCACAAGAAGGAGCCCATAGAGTTTTGCATATCCATCGCAATACTCCGGGAGTTCTCTCCGCAATCAACACCGCCCTTTCAAGTAATAATATAAATATAGTTGGCCAATATTTGAAAACCAATGATTTAATAGGTTATGTTGTACTTGACATTGAAAGTAAATTATCCGCTAAGGCACAATCCCTTTTAAAACAAGTACCTGGTACCATTAAGTCAAGGCTCCTATATTAATACCATTTATTCTTATAATTTATATTATGTTAAATGGTGTGGTGTATATAAAACCACCCCTTGAGGTGGTCTTACATAAGTTAGTTCTTTATCGACTCGTACCTTTCATTCCATTTTTTCTCCTCCGCCTCCCACTTAGCTTTATCGGTTAAATTTTTAGCCTTCCCTGCCATAGCCTTTTTGAAGCTGTAAATATCAGAAAGGTAGCTGGCAACTTTTTTGTACTGTTGTTTGTCTCGAGGCTCTAAATCACCTTTTGAGGTTCGATCTGCGAAGATCGTTGCGGCAGCCAAGTATGGATCGCGGGCGCCATCCATGGTATCGCCGTATTCTTTATCTAAAGCATCTCTTTTAGCCACATCCTCTTTAGAAGCCATTGTTCCGGGCTTTGTGCGTGCCTTCATTTCTTGGGCATGTTTATTTCGCTTTTCATCGATACGACTGGCTTTATTGATAAAATGATCCCCGATGTACAAAAGCGGGATCTCATTATCAGGTTTTGCTTTTGAGGAACGTGTAAAGGCATCAACCATCTTTTTTTCGAGTTCTAGATAATTTTCTGGCAACACAGCGCCTTCCTCGTCTCTTGGATTCAACGTATCAAAAATAATTTCGCCTAAAACCTGATTGGCCTTAAAGTTTGTGGGATCTGTGGCCAATACTTCATCTATGGCTTTTAATTTTTCTGAAAATGTGTTAACCAAACCAACCGCAAAGTCAACTTTATCAAAATCAAAATAATCGCTTTTAGGGAAAACTTCTTTTCCTAATTTTTTGTATTTCTCAAACCCATCCATATTCTTTTTACCAAAATAATAGGTAACTAAATAGCGATAAACGCCCTCATAACCTTCGCCCCCAACCTTAGCATCTGCCAGTTTTGTGTAATAAGCGGCAGCTTCATCTTTATAACCACCCGTTTCTGCAGTGATGGCTGCTAAGATGAGTACATTGGTATCAAGGGAAGAAGTTAAAACTTTTTGCTTTACTAATAAATCTGAGTACTGAATTGCTTTTTTTAATTTTTCAAGTGCTTTGTCATAGGATTTGTTATTGTAATCGCCATATCCCATGGTGTAAAAATTAGAATAAAGCATGATGATACCATTTTGATAAATGGGTTCA
>CAZNUR010000001.1:0-161905 GCA_964576375.1 uncultured Chitinophaga sp. | reverse complement strand
CATGGTGTAAAAATTAGAATAAAGCATGATGATACCATTTTGATAAATGGGTTCACCGATAAGAGCAAGCGATGGATCAAGTTCACGATACTTTCCAAAAGAAGCATCCGCCTCCTCTACAAGTTGTACTGCGGCGGGTGTATCTTTTTTGCCATCCATCATTGCCGTATTGACATAGATGGTAGTTTTTAATAAATAAGCCTCAGGCTTAGAGGTGAATTTTGCGTTAGTGAACGATTTGTCCAAATCGGTTTTTGCTTTATCGAGCTGATTTAGCATTACCAATGTCTTAATTGGATCATAGTTTTGCGCCCATCCTTTTGATACGAAAAGGATGGCTAGGATAATAAGCAAGCTTTTTTTCATATAAGTAGGTTGATTATAAAAATACATTAATTGTTTGTTTCAACGTTGGGCTCATCTGTTTCTGGTTGTGTAGGAGAATTTTCGCTTTCCTCCACCTCCTGATCATCGAGGTTAGTAATCGCAGCAATCTCATCTCCTTCATCAAGTCTAATTAATTTGACACCTTGTGTGGCACGTCCTTGCTCACTGATTCCGCTAACTGGCATACGGATGGTAACCCCGCTTTTGCAGGTGATCATCAGATCTTCTGATGGAGCGACATCCAAAATACCAACGAGACTTCCAGTTTTTTCTGTAACGTTGATAGTTTTAACACCTTTACCTCCCCGGTTAGTAAATCGATATTCGTCCATGGGGGTTCTTTTTCCAAAACCTTTATCACTTACGACTAAAATGGTTCTTTCGTTTTGAAGACTTGGATTAACGCAAACCATGCCTACTACTTCATCTTTCTCATCCTCCACTTCTATACCTGCAACCCCAATCGCACCTCTGCCTGTTGGTCTTACCTTTTCTTCGGAGAATCGTATTGCACGACCACTTTTTACGGCCATCATAATCTCACTTTGACCATCAGTCATTCTGGCTTGAATCAATTCATCTCCCTCTACAATAGTGATTGCATTAACCCCTGTTTGTCTGGGACGGCTGAAATCTTCCAGCGCGGTTTTCTTTATTACTCCTTTTTTAGTACAAAGTATTATGTAGTGCGCATTGACAAACGTCTCATCTTTCAAGTCCTTAACATCTAGAATCGCTCTTACTTTATCATCAGGCGGAATTTGCATGAGATTTTGTATGGCCCTACCCTTTCCTGTCTTTTCACCTTCTGGGATTTCATATACATTTAGCCAGTACACTCTACCTTTTTCAGTAAAAAAGAGCATCGTGTGATGGGTTGATGCCACAAACAAATGTTCAATATAATCCTCGTCTCTTGTTCTGCCACCAATTACACCTCGCCCGCCTCTTTTTTGTGAACGATATTCCTCAGCTGGCGTACGCTTGATATATCCGAGGTGCGATATGGTGATTACAACATCCTCCTCCTTGATCAGGTCTTTAATTTTTACTTCATCATCTAAGTAAGTGATCTCCGTCTTGCGTGGATCAGCATACTTTTCTTTGATCTCTAGTAATTCCTGCTTGATCAAAGCAAAACGTTTTGATTCATCACTTAGGAGCTCTTCCAATGATTGGATCAACTTCATCAATTCCTCAAACTCTTCGCGGATTTTGTCACGCTCCATTCCAGTTAAACGTTGGAGTCGCATTTCCAGGATGGCTTTGGCCTGAATTTCATCAAGTCCCCAGCCTGCATTAACTAATTTCTCTTTTGCAACATCAGGAGTGGCTGCGCTTCTGATCAATGCGATCACTTCATCGAGGTGATCTAATGCTATCAAATAACCCTTTAACAGATGTGCTCTTTTTTGTGCTTCTCCGAGTTCGTATTTAGCTCTTCGTATCACTACCTCATGTCTGAACTCAACAAACTCCTGGATAAGATCTTTTAAGTTTAAAGTCCTAGGTCTTCCTCTTACAATAGCTACATTATTGATGCCATAAGAAGTTTGTAAATCGGTGTGTTTATATAGTTGATTGATGATTACGTTCGCAATAGCATCCTTTCTCAATTCAATAACAACTCGGGTGCCCTCTTTTTGGTTCGATTCATTGTTGACATGCGTAATTCCTTCAATTACTTTTTCATTGACAAGTTCACCAATTCTATTTGTGAGAGCGTCCCGATTAACTTGATAAGGAACTTCTGTGATAATCAACTGTTCTTTGCCACTACTTTTAGTTTCAACACTTACTTTCCCTCTCACAACTACACGACCTCTCCCAAAGTGCATGGCCGCTTTTACCCCCTCCATCCCATAGATAACTCCACCGGTTGGAAAATCTGGTGCTTTTACAAATTCCATCAACTCATCAACAGTGCAATTTTTATTTTCAATATAGGCCACACACCCGTCAATGACTTCACCCAGGTTATGAGGCATCATATTGGTGGCCATTCCTACAGCAATCCCACTGGATCCATTTACTAACAGTTGCGGTATTCGCGTAGGTA
The DNA here is from genome assembly GCA_964576375.1 of uncultured Chitinophaga sp. Lineage (GTDB taxonomy): Bacteria > Bacteroidota > Bacteroidia > Chitinophagales > Chitinophagaceae > JJ008. The sequence goes on along the minus strand of CAZNUR010000001.1, from coordinate 159,459 downwards.
AAACAGTAGGTTCTTCCTCTGAGTCATCAAAATTTAATTGAAAGTCAACAGTCTCTTTTTCGATATCATCCAGCATGTGTTCCGCTAGCTTTTCTAATCTAGCTTCAGTATAACGCATCGCTGCAGGACCATCCCCATCCTGATTTCCATAATTCCCTTGGCCATCAACCAATGTATAGCGCATGCTCCATTCCTGGGCCATCCTAACCATGGCATCGTATACTGAGGAATCTCCATGTGGGTGATATTTACCAAGTACCTCTCCCACAATACGAGCAGATTTTTTGTATGCCTTATTGTGGCTTAATCCCAACTCGTTCATCGCATATAAAACACGGCGATGAACTGGTTTTAGTCCATCTCTTACGTCAGGAAGCGCACGACCCACGATAACCGACATGGAGTAGTCGATATAGGCGGTTTTCATCTGCTCCTCAATGTTTACAGGAATAATACGATTATGGTCGTTTGTCTCCTGGGGTTGCTGCAATTCTTCCATGTTAATTTTTACTATTTTCGGCTTGTTTAGAACATTAAAAACAAGGTCTGCAAATCTACCTTTTTAAAGCCTTATTTCCGAGTAAAAATGGGAGTCTTTTACCCCCTATTTTATCCACTACTGTTAATTAAAAAGGGGGATATTTGAGCTATGAAAATCATCCTTTTATTCGGGGCAGGAAAGAGTGCCACGGTACTGATTAAGTACCTGCTCAAATTAGCCCCTGAAATGAATTGGAAATTGATTGTTGTGGATACAGATTTGCAGCTGGTCAGTCAAAAACTGGGTAGTAATCCGTTGGGTATTGCCCAAGGTCTGGATGTTAAAAATGACACAGAAAGGTCGTTAGCTATCTCAAAGGCAGATTTAGTAATATCACTCTTACCCCCACATTTACATATCCTTGTTGCTAAGGACTGTTTAAAGCACCAAAAGCACCTTTTTACGGCCTCATATCTGGACAAGGAAGTTGAGATGCTCAACACAGAAATTGAGCGTAAAGGGCTTCTTTTCCTCTACGAAATGGGATTAGACCCTGGAATTGACCATATGAGTGCCATGGCAATATTGGATAGAATTAGAGACGAGGGAGGAAAAATAACATCATTTATCTCTCACTGCGGCGGACTTGTTTCCCCTCAATGTGATAATAATCCATGGCATTATAAAATCAGCTGGAATCCTGCTAATGTTGTGTCCGCTGGCAAGCAGGGGGCAATTTTTAAACAAGATGGCGCTATCGTTGAACTGACTTATGCAGAAGTTTTTAATCAAGTTAGAAAAGTAGCTGTAAAAAATGCAGGGTTATTAGCCTGGTATCCAAATAGAAATTCCATCCCATATTGTTCGCTATATCGGCTTGAGGATGTCAGCACTTTTATAAGAACAACACTTCGCCATCCAGATTTTATTAAGGGGTGGACAAAACTAATATCCCTGGGTCTTACGCAGGATCAACCAGTACACACTTACCGAACATCATATGCCCCTGAGATTATTTTAAGCATGCTCACTGCCTCTAATCAAGCTGTACAATATCAAAAGTGGTTAGATGAGGACCCCTTATTTTTAAATCAAATAGTGTCACTTGGCCTAGGCGCTGGCGCCACCTTGACTCGGACTAACTCGTATTCACCCGCCTCTTTTTTACAGGAATTGCTGGAACGTAATTTGGGTATGAGTGAAACCGATCAGGACAGGGTAATTATGCAACATGAAATTCTGTATTCAACGGAGGAGAAAAATTGCTCACTAATAAGTTCGCTGGTACTCGATGGAGATAACGCTGCTGATACTGCAATGGCAAAAACGGTTGGTCTACCACTTGGCATCGCCGCAATGCTTTTCTTTAAAAATAAATTAAAAGTAACGGGTTTGCAACGCCCTTTATCGTCTGTTTTTTACTCGCAAATTTTGCCTCTGCTGGAAAAAGAAAAAATTTGCTTCAAGGAAACAGAAACCTGCTCTTCTAAACACTAGGCTGAAAGTTCCAGAATTGTATTCCACTCGTCAGTGGTTACAGGTTGCACTGACAAGCGACTCAGTTTTATAAGTGCAATATTTTGTAATCGCTTGGTCGCTTTAATCTGCGCTAAAGTTACAGGTTTTTTTAGCCGCTTAACCGGTGCTACATCTACAGCAACCCATGCATCCTCTTGCGTTGTGGGATCTTGGTAAGCCTCCTTAACAATTTTTACTATACCTACAATCTCTAGCCCTTCATTGCTGTGATAAAAAAAAGCCAAGTCCCCTTTTTTCATGGCACGAAGATTATTGCGGGCTGCATAATTTCTTACTCCATCCCAGAAGGTTTTTTTGTCTTTCTCTAATTGTTCCCACGAGTATTTGAAGGGTTCCGACTTTAATAACCAATAAGCCATAGAAAAATTTTACCAGCCTGCGGCCAATACATCAGCCAAATGCATTGTTTTTAAATTATAGTTTTTCTTTTGGATATACCCCTGAACATGCATCAGGCAAGAAAGGTCCGTTGAAATCAAGTATTCTGCCCCAGTTGCCAAAGCGTTTTCAACTTTCTGCTCCCCCATTGCCATTGATATTGACTCAAATTTTACTGCAAATGTTCCACCAAAACCACAACAAGTCTCTGTATCATTCATCTCCACCAATTCTAGTCCTTGTACTTGCTTTAATAGTTTACGCGGCTCCTCTTTGATACTACATTCCCTGAGTGCAGCACAAGAATCATGATAGGTAGCTTTTCCCTTTAAACGAGCCCCAAAATTGGTTATCTGGAGATCTCGACAAAGGAAACTTGAAAACTCGACTACTCGTTGTTTTAATTCTTGAACCTCATGATGAAGGGAGGAGTTATCGAATAAGCGGGCGTAATAATTTTTGACAAATCCACCACAAGAGGCACTAGGAACTACAATTGGATCATTGCCTTTAAAATCAGCGATAAATTTTTGGCATACTTCTTTTGCCTCCTCCCAGTATCCAGCATTAAAGGCAGCTTGGCCACAACAGGTTTGCCTTGGGTTGTAGGAAACAACACAACCGGCCTTTTCAAGTACCTTAATCATGTTAAAAGCTGTATCTGGATACAGCTGATCAATAAAACAAGGTATGAAAAGCTGAACGTTCAACGTTCGTGATTTAGTCTTTACTAGAATAAACTCCTAAACGGGCCAGGTTCTTCTCAGCATCAAAGGATTGCTGACTACGAGGGTATTTAGCTCTAATTTCCTCATAAAGAGCAATTGCCGCTGTGTTATCTTTTAACACTTGATCGGCGAAATAAGCAGCCATGAAAAGGTATTCAGGAGAATTTATTTCATCTTTTTCAAAATGATATCCTGCTTTTTTATAAAACGCTAAGGCTTCTTTGTTCTTTCCGCTATCTGCGTAAGCATCTCCTAAAAGTTTGTAAGCTCGTGCCTGTGTTATTTTTGAATCGGTTGAAAATTTTTCTAAGTAAGTAATTGCTTTTGCATTATCACCGATTTTCAAATAGCAACTTCCTGCATAGAAACAAGCTAGATTAGCAGCTTGCGTTCCTTTATGCTTTTCAATGAATTTAATAAAACCCAGATTTTGTCCATCGCCATTCAAAGCAAGTGCAATTGAATCTTTACGATAATATTCTTCGGCACGAAAAAGGGCTTCAGTTGCTTTTTTCTCTTTGGGTAATTGATAAAATTCTTGGTAAGCGTACCAAGCTCCTATGATAAAAATGACAACCAGCGCAACAAGGCTAATTTGTTTGCTGTACTGATTCCAAAGTTTAATTACTGCATTAGGTGATTGCGTTGTTTCCATATCAAGTTTAATCAGTTATAAATGGATAGTTGGGATCTACATAAACATCTTTCAATACTTCACTTTCATCTGGCCATGGGCTTTCCTCTGCGAACTGTACAGAAGCGGATACCATTTCATCTACACGTTTGTTAATGATATCCAATGCATCTTGGGTTGCATGGCCCTCCGCTAAGATTGTTTGCAAAATTTGTTGAATAGGATCTTTGCCTTTGTATTCATCCACCTCCTCTTTGCTACGATACTTTTGAGGATCACTAATAGAATGGCCCTTGTAACGGTAAGTTTTTATCTCTAATAAAGTAGGACCACCTTTTTCTCGAGCTCGGTTTACCGCGCGACTAACTCCATTGTGAACAGCTTCCGCACTCATTCCGTCGATAATATCGGCTGGCATTTCATATGCATCCGCAAGCTTATAAATGTCAATAACGTTAGAAGTTCTTTGCACCGATGTACCCATTGCATAATTGTTATTCTCACAAATAAAAACAACAGGTAGTTTCCAGAGCATTGCTAGGTTAAACGTTTCATGTAACATTCCTTGCCTAGCCGCCCCATCACCAAAAAAAGTGAGCACCACATTATCAGTGTTGCGATACTGTTCAGCAAATGCCAGTCCTGCGCCCGTTCCAATCTGAGCCCCTACTATTCCATGCCCACCATAAAAATTATTGTCTTTGCTAAAAAAGTGCATGCTTCCCCCCTTTCCTTTAGCACACCCTGTGGCTTTTCCATACAATTCGGCCATACAACTGTTCACAGATACGCCCTTTGCAATGGCCAGCCCATGATCACGATAAGCCGTAATGAACAGGTCTGAGGGACGCGTGGCCGTCATGCAACCTGCTGCAATTGCTTCTTGGCCCACGTATGCATGAAAGAAGCCCCTGATTTTACCCTCCATTTTATATTTCTCCTCCGCCATTAATTCAAACTGGCGGATTAGTTGCATCAGCTCGTACCAGTAGAGGTAAGTTTCCTTAGAAAATTTGCTGGTCACCGGGTTCAATTTTGAGTCGCAAAAATAAGGGAAAGACCCCACATTAGGTAAATTGCAACCCAGTATGCCCCACCTCGCCCAATTATCCCTTACCCAATTTAAAAACTATGCCTCCAGCCAGTTTCTCTTTAAAGAGAGAATAATTGGAATTACGGGGCTAAATGGAGTTGGAAAAACAAATTTATTAGACGCAATACACTTTTTATGCTTGACTAAAAGTTATTTTAACAGAGTTGATCACGCCTCAGTCAAGCAGGGGGAAAAGGGTTTTAGGTTGGAGGGTGTTTTTGAAAGAGCTGGCAGGCATGAGGTAGTAACCTGTGTTATTAGGGAGAATGGCAAAAAAGAGATCAGTGTAGATCAAACGCAACTATCTAGACAGGCAGATCATATTGGCAGCTATCCATTAATCTTTATTGCTCCTGATGATACCACTTTAATTACTGGTGAAAGCAGAGAGAGACGCTCCTATCTCGATCAATTAATTGCACAAATCGATTCCAATTATCTCCGTCATTTAATCAGTTACAATAAGTTAATTCAACAACGGAATGCTTTGTTGAAAGAAATGGCCGAAAAAAGAATTGGCAGCTCAACTGTTTTAGAGGCAATCGATTTGCAGCTGATACCTGTGGGGACCTACCTATATGAATTGCGAAAAAAAACTATAGAAGACCTAACACCACAAATTTTAGTACTCCACGGAAAAATTGCAAAAAGCCTGGATAAGGCTAGCGAGGAGATTAATGTTCAATTTAAAAGTCAATTGGATAATCAAAGCTTTGCTGATATTTTAAAAATAAACTTAGCAAAGGACTTAGTAATGCAACGCACCACGCAAGGCCCTCACCGTGATGATATTCTTTTTACCATGGAAAATCAGACCTTTAAAACTATAGCATCACAAGGCCAACGTAAAAGCTTACTTTTTTCTTTGAAACTAGCGGCGTTACATATTTTGGAGCATAAAAGTGAGAGTTCACCCTTGTTATTGCTCGATGATCTTTTTGAAAAATTGGATGATCAAAGAGTCCATAACCTTATAAAATTGGTATGCCAGCAAACTGTATCACAAGTCTTTATAACTGATACTTCTGTGGAACGACTTGAGTCAAATCTTAAGAAACTAAACTTACCCTATCAAATCTGCAGCGTATAAACCTTGTATTTTTGTATAATGTCTACCTACTCTCTTGCGCAAGCCTTGCAGCTCTATCTAAAGGAAAGTCGTTTAGGAGACCAGCTTCAAGCCCTTCAGATTCAAGATGCCTGGGAGGCATTGGTTGGGAAAACCATCGCAAGGTATACGGACCAGGTTCGGCTTCATGGTGACAAGCTTTTTATTCACACAAAAGTAGGTCCCTTAAAAAACGAGTTACAGTTCCAACGTTTAACTATTATGAAAAAGGTAAATGATTGGCTGGGCTCTCCGCTAGTACGTGAAGTTATTATCCAATAATTGTGTAGAGTTAGAAATCCTGCGCTGCTTTTTTTCTAATAACTACCCCATTTCTTAGATAGAATAAGGTTGGATTTACACGGGCAGCAGTCTGTATTGCTTTTAAGTCACAACTAAAAACAGACCATCCACTGAATTTTGTCCCAGCTAATAATTCTTTTATTTCCGAAGGCTGAGCCGTAATGATATACACAGGGATTGAATTATAATTAGTTCTTGAAGGGAGTTTTTCAATTGAGGTAAAGTCCCTTTTGAGGGAAGCAGCATTTTCGGTGATAATTAAAATAACTTCTGGTAATTGTAAGATATGATCCGTAGAATCAATACCAGATTGACCTGTTAATACAAACCCTTTAATCAGTGGATCCATATCTTTTCCAGGACGGATTAATTTATCTTCTCGCTTAATAAACTGGTAAGTTTGCGAAGAGAAGTCAGGAGGAAATTCTGATGCTGGAAATCTAACCAGTTGATTATTTTTCTTGTAAGTGAAATATATGATTGTGCTATCAGGAATTGCCGTAGCTGGAATTTTTCTATTCTCGTTCAAATCTGCGCCAATTTTGTAAGGAAGACAATCAATGATGGGTAAATGAGTAAGGGTGTAATATTGAAAAATCAAACTTATGCCAGCGCTCAATAAACAATAAAACCCCTTAAAAGGAATAACTATTCCTTTTTTATTGAATCGAGGGAAAGTCATTAAGAAACCCAAGAGAACTAATAAAAGGACGTCTTTTCCAAAGGACTGCAGTGGACTAAGTGGTAAACAATCCCCAAAACAACCACAATTCTTGGGATATCCTGTCCAGTAAGTATACCCAGTTAAGCCAGTAAAGAACAATAAAAGGACTAATAATGAGAAATGGGTTGTTCTTATTCGCCAATTCAAAAGTAGTGCTATTCCAAGCCCTACTTCAGCTGTATTTAGAAGTATCGCTAATGGAAGTGAGGTAGAATTCAAAAGGTGTAAATCCCAAACCTCAAAATATTCCTGAATTTTATAGCTAAGCCCTAAGGGGTCATTGACTTTGATCAAGCCTGAAAAAACAAATAAAAGACTTACAAAAATTCGGATAAAAAAATAGAGCCAATTCATAGGAGAATCAGTGCAAAAACAGCATAGTTAATAATATCAAGGTAGTTCGCATCGATACCCTCACTAATTAATGTCTTTCCTTCATTGGCAAGTATTTGTTTAATACGTTGCAGCTTCATTAAAATCAGATCTACGAAACTCTCCTGACTCATATCTCGCCAGGCTTCACCATAGTCATGGTTTTTATCTAGCATTAGCTTTTTAGCAATAGATATTTTCTCGTTATAGAGCAATGTTAATTCTTCAAGAGGAATCTCTTCTTTCCCTTCAGCAGGAAGCTGAAGTTGTATTAGACCAATTACACCATAATTGATAATGCCGCGAAATTCAGCGGCGATGTCTTCTTCAATCCGCTGTGTTCCTTTTTGCTGTATGGTCCGAATACGTTGAGCTTTAATGAAAAGCTGATCCACCACTGATATGGTTCGAAGAACTCTCCAAGAAGTACCGTAGTCGTTGGATTTTTTTAGAAATATCTCTTTACAAGATTCAATTACTGAGTCATATTGTTTAGGCGTGTCCTGCATAGGTTAGTGACTTTCGTACCTTTATCAAAAATAAACAAGAAGCTGTAATGTATTTACTACAAAGCAAGGATAAGACCATAGTTGTGGATAAACCCATTGTTATGGGGATACTTAATATAACACCCGATTCTTTTTTTGCTGGCAGTCGTGTTGGATTGATGGATGAGGTACTTAAAAAGGCTGAGCAAATGCTCCTAGCGGGAGCAAGTATATTAGACATTGGTGGACAAAGTACAAGGCCAGGCAGCCAACGATTAACGGCCGAGGAGGAAAGTGGGAGAATTGCCCTTCCTATCGAGCGAATTGCAAAAGAATTTCCGCAGGCCTTTTTATCAATTGACACGTATCATGCGCAGGTAGCTGAAATAGCAATAAATGCGGGCGCTCATATGGTCAATGATATTAGTGCGGGGCTACTTGACACGGAAATGCTAACTACTGTATCTCGGTTAAAAGTTCCCTACGTAGTCATGCACATGGTTGGAGAACCTCAAACCATGCAGTTAAACACTCGTTACAAACACTTACTGCAAGAAGTGTGTGATTTTTTATCGGAGAGAAAAAATATTTGTTTGCAAGCAGGAATTGAGCAAGTGATTATTGATCCAGGTATAGGCTTTTCAAAAACTATTCAGCAAAACTTTGAAATCATTGCTAATTTAGAAATCTTTCAAAAAATAGATGCTCCCCTTTTATTGGGATTATCCAGAAAATCATTCATATACAAGACCCTGGATACAGACCCCACAGGGGCCTTAAATGGAAGCACCTTTTTGCATGCCATTGGCTTACAAAAAGGTGCAAAAATTTTAAGAGTACACGATGTAAAAGAGGCTATGGAAGCGGTTCGTTTATACAACGAACTTCATCCTAATTAGCCGTAGGAGCTTTTTCTTGTACGTCGGTTACCTCCACTTCAAATAACAGGTGATCATAAGGCTTGATTGGTCCGCCTGGAGGTGGAGCAGCCCCATACCCCAATAAAGAAGGTATGTAAATTTTCCCTTTAGCCCCTTTTCTCAAGAACGGCATTGCTTCATCAAAACCTTTGATCATTTGACCAACTCCTACTGAAAACTTGAGCGGTTCAACATGTTTGAAAGTTGTATCCGTGTTACTGTCAAATACTTTCCCTTCAAAAGTTTTGCCCGTATAGTTTACAGAAACATAATCTCCCTTTTTGATCAATTCTCCAGTACCCGCTGTGATTACTTCCACATATGCTCCAGCAGGCGTACGTTGAACCGAGTTTAATTTAGCGCCTAGGAATTTTTCTACTTCAGTTTTTTCTCGAACGCTGTAAGCCTTGTTTTCATTTTGTTCATCTAAACTTTTAAGGCTATCCGAACTGAATATGCCCAATACTTTAATGTAAGTTATGATTCGATCCCCTTTTTTAAATTCAGGAGGAAGATTACCAGCTGGTAGTCTCTTTAGGAAAGTATCCATCATTTGGGTGGCAATCACTGAATCCCCACGATGAAGTGTAGTCCAAAGTTCTGAAATATCATAAGGCTGCGACTGAGGGGGTACTGGAATATAGATTGGCAGACGATTGCCCGTTGTAAAATAAACGCTATCATTTATTTTTTGGGTCAAACTTAGTTTAATGTAATTGCCAATTCTTGCTTGTTGGGTGTCCTTACTTCTGATTAATTGGTAAGGCATACCACCTGGCGTTTTCTGATAGGCGGGGCCTGAACATCCAATAATAGAAGCCGCCAAAATTGTGGTGGCTAAAAATTTCAAAGATGAATGCATAAATACTGATTAAATGAGTGATGGTTGTGTTTTAATTACTTCTTTAAATCGGGCTACCGTTTTATCGAGCGAATCACTGCTTCTTCCACCCGCAGCGTTAAAATGGCCACCCCCTTCAAAATAGGTTCGAGCAAATGTATTGCAATCAAATGAACCTTTACTTCTGAAGCTCCACTTTCTTTCCTCGTCTCGGTCAATTACTAATGCCACCATTTTGATGCCTTGAATAGATTGTGGGTAGTTTACAAGCCCTTCTGTATCACCTGTTTTAATTTGAAATTTTAGTAAATCCGACTTGGGTATTGCAATTAAAGCTGTGTTGTATTCATAGAAAATCTCCATCCGGTGAAGTAAAACGTGACCTATGAAACGGAGTCGGTTCTCTAGAAAATTATCATATAAACCTTCATGAATACGGCCGTGATCCAAGCCACGTTGTTTAAGGTCGGCGACTATTGCATGTACTCCAGCGTGTGCAGATGCAAAACGAAAAGAGCCTGTGTCTCCCACTAATCCAGCATAAATGCACTCACTTATGGGCACATCTATAGCGGATAAATCACCTGCCTCTTTAATAAAGTCATAAATCATCTCACAAGTTGAACTTTTTGAGGTATCGCTGACACCATATTGAAAAGCCGATAAGTCTGGTTCTTGGTGGTGATCGATAAGCACTTTGATGCAAGTAGCTTGTGAAAGTTTTTCAGCCAAGGATTTAGTTCGATGAAAGGCATTAAAATCAAGACAAAAAAGAAAATCAGCTTCATTCAATATGGCTTCTGATTTCTCTTTTTCATTTTCATAATTAATCACGGAGGAGGTCCCATTCATCCAATTCACCCATCCGGCCCAATTCGTAGGTGAGATAACAGTAGCCTCATGCCCTTTTTTTCTCAGGTACTGACAAAGCGCTAGTGAGGACCCCATAGCATCTGCATCAGGCTTTTGGTGTGTAGTAATAACTACTTTTTTGGGGGGAGCAAGGAGAGGAAAAAGTTCTGAAATTGGCTTCATGTAACTCCAAAGGTATGGAAAGATAGTTGTAACTTTGCGGCGCTAAACTTATAAAGAATGAGTAACCGTACTTTCACTATGATCAAGCCTGACGCCTTTCGTAAAGGACACAGTGGCGCTATTCTAGACAGAATAATTAAAGAGGGATTTAAAATTAAAGCTTTAAAAATGCTTCATCTCTCTAAAGATAAAGCCGGTGAATTTTATGCCATTCATCGTGAGCGACCTTTTTATGGTGAGTTGGTAGAATTCATGAGCAGTGGTCCAATTATTGCTGCAGTTTTAGAAAAGGATAATGCAGTTGAAAGTTTCCGCAAGCTAATTGGGGCGACTAACCCTGCAGCAGCTGATGAAGGAACAATCCGAAAATTATTTGCTAGCTCTGTAGGCGAAAATGCAATTCATGGTAGCGATAGCGATGCAAACGCAGCCATTGAATCTGCTTTCTTTTTTTCTGGCCTCGAGCAATGTTAATCGCTTTATAAACAATTAAAGTCCAAACCGCCTCTCCAGGCGGTTTTTTAGTATTTGACCTTAACAGTTAATGCTGTACCCTTTGATGGCAACATAAAAGAAGCCTTCTCAAAACTAGGAGGGCCTGCTATGCCCATTACATTATTGGAGAACCCATACCCTTCTTTTGGTAAACCTAAAAACGTAGTGTTCATTTTTCCGTTTTCATCTTCATCGTGAAGTAGGGCTAAGGCATAGGTGCCAGGTCTCATATTTTTAATTATTATGGGCTGTTGTAGTTGTTTGACGCTAATGCGTAGTTTCAAAACAGCACGCTGAGCGTTGGTAGGAAAATCCGCCGGCGTAGAGAAAAGGGATAAAAGAATAACCCCTTTTTCGCTCCTAACTCCTTGTAGATTTATTTTCAACTCCCCTTTTGTTGAATCTGTGTTTTCACGCTGCGCAAACAGTTTAACTTGAAATAATAATAAAATTGCGCAAATAATCAGCTTACTCAACAACTGCTTCTTCCCCATAAAGTTGATCTTTGTATTTTAATGAGGGAGAAGGAATAAATTCACCTAGCCCCAGTTGATCCCATTTTTTATCGATGCTTTCTATTGTATGCTGATCAGCAACAATAATATTTGGCCAGTCTCGCTGAAAATTATCCAATTCTTTAGTTTTTCTTGTACCGTCTAAGCCCAAACAAGCTGTGTAAGGATAACCAGCTGATTTAAAGAGGTAGGCATCCCTTTTGGGGTCCAAATTATTACAGAAGCGCCATAGACTAGTTGCCAAATCATTTGGATTTACAGTATGCTCTACATAAAGAATCATCTTGATGCTGGCAACAGGCGATAGTGAGGCAATAGAATTATGTAGTTCGCGTATATGGCCTTGTTTATTTTTTTCTACTGCAATCAAAATGCAAGGTATATTTTGATCAAGTAGTTTCGTATTAACCTCCCGTATTGAAGGCGAATGTGCCAATAATAAATCTCTTATTTCCGCAGCGGTAATATGTAAAGGGGGGCAATGATAATCCTCCTCAAGTTCTTCTGTCAATTTAAAGGTTCCATCGATACACATTTTACCACCGAACCCCATTTTACTACAGCTATGATCTAAAACATCCATTGGCCCAGTTGAAAATGAAATATCGGTAGCAGGATTGAGATTTTTAAATACATAGGTAGCCAACTCTCTGTATGCTTGAATACTTATCTCTTGATCAGCTAGTACCAGAATTTTATTGAACATCATTTGACCAGCCCCCCACATTGCATTCATTACTTTTTGACCTTGTCCTGCATATTCTTTATGAATTTGTGTAATAACAAGATTATGGAAAACCCCTTCAACGGGCATATCCATATCCATGATTTCTGGAACCATGGTCATTTTAATTGGGGCTAGGAAAATTCTTTCAGTTGCTTTTCCAAGCCAAGCATCTTCCTGCGGAGGAATGCCAACAATCGTAGCTGGATATACTGCATTCTTTCTATGTGTAATTGCAGTTACGTGGAATCGAGGATACCAATCTGGCAATGAATAGTAACCGGTATGGTCTCCAAAAGGTCCTTCCCATATAAGCTCATCAGCAGGGTCTACATATCCTTCAATAACAATGTCAGCATCAGCAGGGACTTCAATATCTGGCTGGGTTATACACCGAACCAATTCTACCTTCTTTTTGCGAAGAAACCCCGCCAACATATACTCATCAACATTTTCGGGGAGCGGCGCAGTTGCGCTATACGCATAAACTGGGTCTCCTCCTAATGATACAGCTACAGGCATTTTAATACCTGCCTTCTTGTAAGCAGAAAAGTGTTTAGCACTTACTTTATGCTTATGCCAATGCATACCTGTTAAAGTAGGTCCAAAAACCTGCATTCGATACATCCCAACATTTCTACTATTTGTTTCGGGATCTTTTGTGTGAATTACGGGTAATGTAATAAAAGGTCCCCCATCTTTAGGCCAACAGGTCAGTACCGGGATTTTTGTCAAATCAGGATTCATAACTACAACTTCTTGACAAGCTCCTTTTCCCTTGACTACTTTAGGCATCCAACTGGCAAATTGACCCAGTTTTGGGAGCAAGCGAAGTTTGTCAAGCATATTATCCTTTGGAGAAGCAAGTAGTTTAAACAAATCTTCAATTTCTCTTGCAACGGAATCAAGAGAATCTACGCCCAGCGCCATGCACATTCTCTTTTCGCTTCCATAAGCATTCATTAATACCGGAAATTCTGTTCCAGTATTTTCAAATAAAAGAGCTTTTCCTCCCCCACCTGATTTGCTTATGCGATCTGTTACCTCTGCAATTTCTAAATGTGGATTTACATAGGTGCTAATTCTAACTAATTCCCCTTTTTTTTCTAGTGCTTCAATGAAAGCTTGTTGATCTTTCCAGGCCATTTTACATTTTATATAAGCTTTACAACAAATAGTAGAGCTCTATTGTTCATTTTTTAAAAGTCCTCTATACTCAACACCCAACCCATTTCCATTGGGTAGAGCTACCTTTCCCTCTTGAAAGGACAAACCTGTGGACAGGTCTTCTGCAAGCAAAAGAGGTCCATCCATATCCAAGAAGTCAACCCATTCCCTTAAATGCCCAATAGCGGCAGAACCAATTGTAGATTCATTCATACTCCCCAGCATCACTTTTAGTCCCAGCTGGTGTGCGTGTTTAATCATACGTCTAGCAGGAGTAATTCCACTACACTTAGTCAATTTTATATTGATACCATGAAAACAATCTTGACATTTTACAACATCTCGTTCGGAGACACAAGACTCGTCAGCAAAAAGCGGTAGCGGAGACATCAACTTAAGTTTTTGCATGTCTTCCCAATTATCTTTAGCCAGCGGCTGTTCTACTAATTCAACTCCAAGTTCAGCTAGTTTAGGTAATAGCTTTATTGCCGTATCTAAATCCCAAGCTGCATTAGCATCAACACGAAATATAGCACCGGTATGCGATCGAAGCGTTTCCAGAATGACAATGTCATCCGGAGAACCGACTTTAATTTTATAAATGGGCCAAGACCTTTCTTGTAGCTTTTTTAGCATCTGATCTGGGGTATCCAATCCAATAGTAAAATCGGTTAGAGGCCCTGAAACACCGTTGCCACCCCATGCTTTGTAGAGAGGAACCCCTTTTCGCTTTGAAAACAAATCCCAACTAGCCATATCCAGCGCGCAAATCAAAAAAGGATCATTAGGAATCAAATGATGTAAAAAATGCCAAAAACGCTCAGGATCGGTAAAGGCAAACTTTTCAATTGCCATCCTGTATTTTTCCAAAGACTGGACTAGTTTTTCCAAGGTAACATCATAGTAGGATATAGCTGGTGCCTCTCCGTAACCTCGCCAGTTTCCAACTTCAATTTCAACTACTAAAGTAGGTTGATGTGTTTTAGTACCTTTTGAAATGGTAAAAGGATGACGAAATAATAGCTCGTGTGTCCAATATCGCAATTGCATAAAGCACTTTGCGCAAAGGTAGTGAAGCCATGGGCTAAATACGACCAGCTTCTACAACGGATTGCCGCACTAGTGTCGTAAAATCCTTGTTTTCGATCAAATCTTCAAGATGAAGATGTAATCGATACTGCCAATAATGCTTTGGATTGGCGGGGTCATTGATTCTTTCTTCACGTGGATCCACTCTGCGTACTGATTCACTCATTCCAAGTAAATCCTGTAATTGAAAAATGCTCCACATGGCCGGTGATCTTAAATGTTGTGTTACGATAGCCCTGTTGATCCAAGCCTCACAGAACTGAGGAGCCTCTCCCCACTGCTCCATGATTTGATTATAGAACTGCTGTGTTCGTGATCTATTCTCCTCCCACCATCCTCGGATAGTACTCATATCATGAGTAGAGGGCGTAACTACAGATAAATAAGGTGCTTGTGCGGGATTGAAAAATTGCTGGGTGGGATCTTTTGGCATTCGTTGTATTTCCAAGCTGAGGATTCCAGTTTGTTTCATTACATCTGGCACACAGTGCGGTACCATTCCCAGGTCCTCTCCACATATCAACATATTAGTTGCTTCTTTTAGAAAGGGAAGTTTTTGCATTGCTTCCTGATACCAAAAGTGATCCTGCCTTCTGTAGAAGTAATCGTGATATAATGCTAACAATTTACTTTTAACCTCATTAGTCAATTGTTTAAATGACCAAGTTTTTTCAATACCAATTCTAAAATGAAATAAACTTCCATTTGAGTTGGGCTCTTCAAAAAGTATGATGTTAGCATGTAGCTCTAAAAGTCCCGCTTTAATTTTCTCATCGATGTGATTTTTTTCAATTGAATCAAAGTAGCGTTCCACCTTCAACTGGGAATCATATAGAGGCGAAAACGTCCAATTACCCCCTGCATCTCGGATAAGGAATTGTTCTTTTACGTTAAATTGTTGTTCGCCAAAAATCTCAAGAAGCACTTCCTCGTTTATATACGATCTACAATAGCGATTATAATCAATTTCAATACCGCATCTTAAAAATTCATCACGATTAATAGGAAGACAAGGAACAAACCTCCCTAAAACCCCTTGTACTGCATCAGTAGGAATACTCCAAATCCTAAAAAAGCCCAAAATGTGGTCAATTCGAAAAGTATCAAAATAATGGCTCATCTGTTCAAACCGCTGCTTCCACCAGGCAAAGCCATCCTCTTGCATCTTTTTCCAATTGTAGGTTGGGAAACCCCAGTTTTGGCCAATAGCAGTAAAGTCATCGGGAGGTGCACCAGCTTGCCAATCCATATTGTATAAACTGGGATTGACCCATGCATCTACCCCATAACGATAAATTCCAATTGGAATGTCGCCTTTAAGGACTAGCCCTTTTTCATGCGTATAAGCAACGGCTTCTTTTAATTGTAAGTGCAAATGGAATTGAATAAAAGAATAGAATAGAACTTTTGTTCGAGTCGCTACGCTTTTAAATAAATGCTCAACAGATTCTGCTTCATATTTTGAACCAATAGGCCAATTTTCAAATTGAGTAGTACCAAATTGGTCGCGATAATAGCAAAATGCGGAATAGGGTTTTAACCAATGCCTATTTTTTTGAAAAAACTCCTGGAATTTAGGGTCTGCGATTGTATCAGTTCCTAATGCATCATATAGTTTCTGAAGCGTCTCTAGTTTTATCCTTATCACCGCCTCATAATCGATAGCTGGTTTACTGTTTAGTTGGTCTTGAATTTTTCGAAGTGGTCGCAATAGCACAGCCTGTTTTGTTCCAGCTACCTGTGCAAGATTTATGTAAATTGGATGAAGTGCAAAAGCTGAAATTGCAGCATAGGGATAAGAATCTTGCCAAGTTTGAGTTGCAATAGTGTCATTAATAGGTAATAGCTGAATTAAACGCAGCCCAGCAGCATGGGACCAATCCGCTAATTTTTTAATATCTGTAAACTCCCCAATGCCAAAGCTTTGTCTTGTTCTAAGGCTAAAAACCGGTATAGAAACACCAGCACCTCGCCAACTGGTATTAGGTAATCGAATAAAGCCGTCATGAATGTAAAAACAACTGGATGGTTGGCTTAATAGCAAAGGAAGTTGTCTGTTTTCTCCCCCTTCAAATTGAATAAATTCCTCTAGCTCAGAATCCCACACCCCATATTTGTAAGAAATTGGAAATTGTTGATTTGCTAAATCAAGGGCAACCTCCCACCAATTGTTTTTTTTCTGAAGAAGAATTGGTTTCTGTGTTGACCAATTACCTAACATCTGTGTATCTCCCAGCAAGCAAATCTGTTGGTTAGTTTGAATCAAAGGGGCCTTAACTCGAAAAATATGTGTACCAGATGCCAGTTTTTTTGAGGCAACCTTGCGTTTTGTCAATAATACCTCTTGAAAAGGAGTGGTGAAAAACGCATTTTCAAAATCACCAGCATGATTCCAGGTATCATATAAAATGCAAGATGATGTTGAGGGTTGGAGCAATATTACTCGATCGTCACCCCATTCAGATAATAAAGTTCCATCTTGGTTCTTTAGTAAATACTTGTACTGGATTTGTGTATTTTTTCCTCTTAAGGGTACGTCAATATCAAGTTGCCAGGTTTCTTGATCCAAAAACCTCATGGGCACGGCCTGCTCTCTTTTCAACTGACCCAAGACAGGGCTATTCCCCATTACCAGGAGCTCCTGCCCATATTGGGTGCGGAATTTTATATTGAATTGCAGACGGGGCACAATCGTTTAAGCAGTCAGGCTAATGTGTGTACGAAACACATTACGAAAATAATGAAAATCAACAATTCAAGTACAGTTTTTAGCCTTTGATTTTAGTATTTCAAGCAGAGGCTTTAATTTTGCAAAAAATAAAAAATGGAACAAACTAAAAAGAATAAAGGAATCTGGTGGTTAGTGTTCTTTGCTTCTACCGCTGCCTTACTTTGGGCGATTGCTGCTCATTGGGAATGGTTAACATTGATTCTACCCTTCCAAACCACTGCTTTTGTTAAGGCTATGGATATCATGTAATCACACAAAATGCGTTTCCTTTTTTTAGGCTCTTTATTATTGCTTTTAGCGCTTGAACTAAACGCCTCCTTTTCTTATAAGCCAGTAGTAATTTCTTCAAAAGAAAACAAAGGTGCTTTACAAAAGAAGGCTAGTTTTTCAAGATCTAAAAGAAGCTACATAAATAGAGTTAAACAAATTGTAAGACAAGCTGAGGTAGAAAAAACTGAACTTGCCTTATTATTAATTTTGGCGGTCCTATTACCACCCCTTTCCGTCTTTTTGAAAGAGGGTCGAATTAATTCAAGATTTTGGATCAGCCTTTTGCTAACTCTTCTGTTTTGGCTTCCAGGCGTTATATACACCATTTTAGTAATACTAGCACCCAACCAAGAATAAAAAAAGGGCCTCATGGCCCTTTTAAATTTATAAACACAAACGCAGTATTATTTCACTGAACTAACTAGTCCCTTAAAAGTTTCGGGATTATTCATGGCAAGGTCGGCAAGAACCTTTCTATCTAGTTCAATACCCTTCTCTTGTAATTTTTTGATAAAAACAGAGTAGGTCAATCCTTCTTCACGAACTGCTGCATTGATACGGGCAATCCATAGAGAACGGTACTCGCGTTTCTTCAATTTACGACCTACAAACATGTAAGTCATACCTTTTTCTACAACGTTTTTCGCTACTGTTAATACGTTTTTGCGTTTACCGTAATAACCTTTAGCCTGTTTTAATATCTTTTTACGTCTTGCTTTAGAAGCGACGGCATTTTTTGAACGTGGCATAATTCAGAAATTAATTTTAATTAAAAGAGTTTGATTACTTAAGTCGTAATAAGCGTTTAACAAAATCAACATGGGATTTGGCAACTGTACCATCTAATCGCATGTTTCTTTTTCTTTTCTTGGACTTTTTTGTAAGAATGTGACGCTTGAAACTCTTTTGATGCATGATTTTACCAGTACCAGTCACTTTAAAGCGTTTTTTGGCACTAGAATTGGTTTTTACCTTTGGCATAGGTAATAATATTAATGTTTAACCCTTGAGGCATTCCCCACAGGGGGACCTTTTTCGAACCTCTTCAGGCAATAGAGGCGCAAAGGTAGGCTAATCTAATCAAATACGCATAAAAAAACCAGACTCTTCATAGGCAAGAGCCTGGTTTTAAAATTAAGATATGCTTTCTACTTACTTTGGATCCAATGCTTTAGCAATCCTATCGCTAATATCTTGCAAATGGATTTTACTCATTGTATCTGTGTATAAGGATGCGGCTGTTCCTGCCTCAGCCTTTAAACGCTGCAAATGAGCCTTCACTACAGCCTTTACGTCTGATTTTTCTGCACTTACAAGGCTTGGGGCAGCAGGTCCAAACCCTCCAAAGGAAATAGCTGCGTTAGCTGCAGGGGGATTTAATATTCCAATTAGAGTATTTACATAGGTTTTTTGCAGATTCCTGCGATAAATATCAATTGGTTTTTTAGTAGTTATTTCGGACCAAATTCCAGATTTCAGGTCTCCCATGTATTCCAAGATACCATACGCTTTTTTTCCAGCGGAAGCTTCTGCCTCAACTAATTTTGTAAGTGTACGGGTGCTTAGAATCCGATTAAGAATATTATCCTGTACTGAACCAACAATTGTCAATCCACTCTGCCCTGTTTTATCAAAAACTTGCTGATCTAAAAGCCAATTTGGTGTATTGAATAATTGCTTTTGTAAAAAATCCAACGCTTCTTTTTGCTTGGCTTTACTAACCAGTTCATAAACAGGGCCAGCTTGTTCCTGCGTTTTTGGAGTTTCCATGATACCTGCAATGTATTTAGCTACATGACCATTATATCTTGCAAACTGTGATACTACTTCTTGATAGATGGTTTTCATTCCTTCGTAATCCTCATTGGCTTCACGTGTCCAACTTTGAAGATTGGGAACAATTCGCTGTAAGTTTTTAATTCCATAGTAGCTTCCTTTCATCGCATCATCACCCACCTGCTCACTTTGTGAGCGAGGATCATCGGGGTTTGTTTCTGTTCCAAACCAAAGTCTGTTATCTTTTAATTTCTCAATTACCCAAGCATTTAATTTAGACTGCTCTGCATCAGGACTTTTATACTCTGGGAAAAGGCGATATCCCCACTCTATTGCCCATTTATCATAGTCGCCAATGCGTGGGAACAAACCAGCTGTGCTGATATTATCTTCCGGTTGTGCCACATAATTAAAACGTGCATAATCCATAATAGATGGTGTGTGGCCGTTGGCTTCAACCCAAGCTTTGTTACGCAAGTTTTCCACGGGGACACTAGAACTGGAACCATAATTATGACGTAGTCCCAGCGTATGGCCCACTTCGTGAGAGGAAACAAATCGTATCAACTCTCCCATTAGTGAATCAGGGAATTGCAATTGTCGAGCTCTTGGGTCATTGGGGGCACACTGAATCATGTACCAATTACGGAGCAACTGCATAACATTATGGTACCAATTGATGTGACTCTCCATAATTTCTCCGCTACGAGGATCTGAAATACTAGGTCCACTAGCATTTGGAATATCAGACGGCTTATAAACGATTGCAGAATTTCTGGCATCATCAAGGCTCCAAGTGCTATCCTCTGATTTTGTAGGAGCTCTTTTGCCAATGATTGCATTTTTAAAACCAGCTTTTTCGAATGCTACCTGCCAGTCATTGACTCCTTGTATTAAATAGGGCACCCATTTTTCAGGAGTGGCTGGATCAATGTAGAATATGATTGGCTTTGCAGGTTCAACGAGTTCACCCTTCTTATATTTTTCAATATCTGCAGGCTTAGGTTCTAATCTCCAGCGTTTAACGAGAGAAACATTTTTTACTCCTTGTGGATTAGCATCGAAATCAGTATATCCTATTGCGAAAAACCCAACGCGAGGATCAAAATAACGAGCTTGCATAGGGACTTTAGGAAGTATAACAATGGAGCTATTCAATTCCATTGTCATATTTCCTCCACCACCGCCACCTGGCATCATTCCACCAGGGCCAGAGGGCATGGCTGGACCTCTGCCATATGTTTTTACTGCGGTAATTTCCACATTGATAGGATAAGCCTTTACAGCCACCACATAGGATTTATCTGCTTGTAGGGCGGCAATTCGTAAGGAAGATTTAAGGGACGAACTAAAATGCAAAACATCATTATCACCACTAATAAAATCAGTGATGTCAATTACCGAGCTAGATGAATCTTTACCAAATGCCTTGATATCGAATGATTGAACTATGGGTTGAACATTCGATTTTGAAACAGTAGTAAACATTGGAGAGGTAGAATCCTTTGCATACTCTGCATAAGAGATAGTGCGAAGAAAAATTCGATTGCGTGGTCCTTTTTCAAAACGTACTACGTTCTGTCCAATTTGATCACCTGCGTAGCCGAAAAAACTGCCTCCACTTCTTAGCCCGGCCGGTGCTTGGGATATTCTGTTCACCACCAACATATCACGTAATAGCAATGTGTCAGGGATTTCAAAATAAAAACGGTCTTCTACTTTATGTACCCAAAATATTCCTTTACTAGTTTCAGCTTTTGCAGTTATCACCTCTTTATATGGCTTTGGTGCTGTAGAAGCAGCAGGAGGAGCACCCGGCATACGCCTTGTAGTATCTGGTCGCTGCGCATTTGCAGGAGAGGGAGCTGGTTGCTGCGCTTGTACTGAGAAGAATAAAAAGCTACAGAAACACAGCAAAAACTGCGTTTTTAGGTTTTGCATATGGGTTGATTTTGATTTTATTTTTTCTTTCCTTTTGGCGCAAACATGGCTAACATTCTTCGTCCTTCCATCTTTGGCATATTTTCCAATACACCGATTTCAGCTAGTCTTTCTGCAAATTTTAAAAGTAGTAGCTGCCCTCTGTCTTGGAATTGAATTGAACGTCCTTTGAATTGAACGTAAGCTTTTACTTTGTTTCCTTCTTTTAGAAACTCAACAGCATGCTTGGCTTTAAAATCAAAGTCGTGGTCATCGGTATTGGGCGTAAAGCGAATCTCTTTGACTTCCGAGGCCTTGCTCTTAGCCTTCATCTCTTTTTCCTTTTTCTTCTTGTCGTAAAGGAATTTATTATAGTCAATGATCTTACATACAGGAGGATCAACGTTTGGAGATATCTCCACAAGATCCAATCCTTGCTCTTGCGCTTGTCGTAGTGCATCCTGGACAGCATAAATTCCAACTTCAACATTATCTCCAACAAGCCTTACTTGTTGTGCACGTATAAAATGATTGATTCTATGCTCTGCTTCTTTTCTGGGAGGCATTTTACCTCTGAATCGATTTCCTCCGGGTCCTTGAAATGGTCTCGGACCGCTTCCGGGTGGGCGGTTAAATCCGCCTCCGGGTTTCTGTGGTGCTGTCATTGAAGGGTTTTAGGTGACTAAATTAGAATTTTTAACTTTTCCGGGACTGAATTTCGTCCCTTATTTGATTTTTGAATAATTCAAGCGATTGCATGCCTTGGTCCCCTAGCCCTTGCCTGCGGACAGACACACTATTTTCCTGCATTTCTTTCTCACCCACTACTAGCATAAAAGGAGTTCTGGAAAGCTCTGTATCCCTGATTTTTTTGCCAATTTTTTCATTTCGATCATCAACTTCAACACGGATTCCGATTTCCTTTAAAACCTGCTCAATTTGTTTTGCATAGGGAAGAAATTTGTCGCTTATGGGGAGCACTTTTACTTGAACAGGAGACAACCAAAGCGGAAAACGACCCGCATAATGTTCTAATAAAAATCCAATAAACCGCTCATGGGTGCCTAAGGGAGCCCTGTGTATTATCAAGGGTACCTCTGGCTCGTTGCTACTATTGGTGTAGGTGAGCTTGAACTTAAGACCTGAGTTAAAGTCAACTTGGTTTGTTGCCAATGTAAATTCTCGACCAATGGTACTCCAAATTTGAACATCAATTTTAGGGCCGTAAAAGGCAGCTTCATCTTGAACCTCAATAAAAGGGGTGCCAGTATCAACCAGCACTTTTCTAACCATGGCTTCAGTCTCTTGCCAAAGTACAGGTTCGTTGACATATTTCTGTCCCAATTTGGAAGGATCATGTAAGCTAAGACGCATCACATATTTCTGAATTCCAAAAATTTGGAAATACTTCAGATACATTTCATTGACAGCACGAAACTCTTCAAAAAATTGTTCTCTGCTACAATAAATGTGCGCATCGTTCATATGCAAACAACGAACCCGCATCAAGCCAAATAACTCTCCACTTTGCTCGTAGCGATAACAAGTACCATATTCTGCAATGCGGAAAGGAAGATCTTTGTAACTCTTTGGTTCTGCATCATAAATTTTATGGTGATGCGGGCAATTCATGGCTTTTAAATAGTACTTCTCCCCGTCCATTTCCATGGGAGGAAACATACTATCTGCGTAATAAGGAAGATGCCCACTAGTCAGATACATACTTTCTTTAGCAATATGTGGAGTAACTACCCTTTTATAGCCAGCTGCTTGTTCAGTCTCTTTTGCTAATTTTTCTAGTTCCTCAATTATAATTGTGCCATTGGGAAGCCAGAGCGGCAAGCCAGGCCCAACATCATCATCCATGGTGTAAATTCCAAGTTCTTTTCCAAGCTTGCGATGATCTCTTTTCTTAGCCTCTTCCAACATGGCCAGGTATTCATCTAACTCTTTTTGGGAAGGAAAGGTTATGCCATATACACGAGTAAGCATTTTGTTTTTCTCATTTCCTTTCCAGTACGCTCCTGCAATACTAGTGAGCTTTATAGCCTTTATAAAAGAAGTGTTGGGAATATGAGGCCCCCTGCACAAATCGGTAAAGTCTCCTTGTGTATAGAAAGTAATTTCTCCATCTTGCAATCCAGCTAATAAATCCAATTTGTACTCGTCGCCTTTTTCACTGAAATATTTTATAGCATCGGATTTAGATATTTTTTTTCTGACGAACGCGCTACTCTTCTTCGCTAATTCGTTCATCTTCTTTTCCAGAGATAGCAAATCCTCTTCAGACATTTTTCTGTCCCCTAGATCCATGTCGTAATAAAATCCATTTTCAACTGCGGGACCTACCCAAAATTTAACTCCCGGAAAAATTGATTCAACTGCTTCAGCCA
This sequence comes from uncultured Chitinophaga sp., assembly GCA_964576375.1. GTDB lineage: Bacteria > Bacteroidota > Bacteroidia > Chitinophagales > Chitinophagaceae > JJ008. The sequence goes on along the minus strand of CAZNUR010000001.1, from coordinate 135,735 downwards.
TAAGGTGAGCAGAAGAATGCCAAAATGTTGATTTACCAGCCGTATCAGTCCAGGTTAAGAGCTGAAGAGATGCATCCTCCTCAATAGGAATGTTTGCGTCCGTAACCACACCATTAACTTGGGCAGCCAATACCTTTTTTGATAGGCCCTCTGCAATACTTCGGGCTATTTCGAAAGGAGTTACTCCCTTCTCATAAGACCTTACGGCCCCGTCTGGAAATGTTATATTTATCATTGTTTATACCGGAAAAAAGAAAACAAAAATAGCATATTTTAAGGGTAAAACACAGGGGAAAATAGGATGTTAAAATTACCCCTAATAGGGCCATGGGATCAAATACACGTTTCGAAATTTTATATTTGCAGTCGCCTATGTTATTCAAACAAACAATTGGTTCATTTCTTGCTATTTTTTTACTCCTTCAACCCGCTTCGGGACAGAACCTCACGGGTATCTGGAAAGGCTATTTTATTACAAAAGATTTGAGCCAATACAAAGTTGAGTTTCAGATTAAACAAAGCGGTTCCGCAGTAAAAGGTGTCTCATATTCTTATCTTACAACAGTGTACTACGGCAAAGCAACCATGAGTGGCCAGTGGGATAAGGCAAACAAATCTCTTCAAATTCAAGAATTAAAAACAATCGAAATTAAAACCGAGGACGGATCTGTGAGCTGTCTGATGAACTACAGTTTAGATTATTCAAGATCGGGCCGTGAGGAGTACCTGGAAGGAAGTTTTACCAGCAAACATGAATTTAAGTCAGAGGGCATTGAAAAGGGGCAAGACTGCGGGGGTGGTAAAGTGTATCTCCGTCGTGTTAGTTCATCCGATTTCTATTCGGAACCATTTCTTCAAAATACAACTGCAAAAAAGATAATTATTAATGAAGCTCCTGTTCCCCGTAAAGCGAATACGGTAAACAATTCTCCTTCTAAGAGTGAGATCTCCTCAAAAGATCAAGGCGGAGCTATTGTGACTTCAAAAAAAGACACCACCAGCACGATTCAAAACAACACTGCTGCATATTCTAAATCGCTTAGTATTCCTTCAGTAAGTAATAATCGGTTCAACGATCTTATACAAGTGATTACTGTAAAAAAACCAGTGGTTCAGGTTTCCTTATTCGACAATGGAGAAATTGATGGGGACACCGTAACCGTTTATCTGAATAATAAAATGGCTTTATCTAAAAGAAGGCTATCTACTACCCCACTTACGCTCACGCTTGAAATGGACGATCAGAACGACATTCAAGAATTGACCATGGTAGCAGATAATTTAGGAAAAATTCCACCTAACACAGCGCTGATGATTGTTGAGGCAGGTAGTCAACGGTTCAGGGTCCAGCTTACTTCTACAGAGCAAAAAAATGCGGTTGTACGGTTTAGGTATGAAAAATAGCAAGCCATTTTTATTTAGCCTTACCTTCGGTAGCTCATGATGCTACGCTTGCTAATACTACTACTTTTTCCCGCTTTAACTATTGGGCAAGATTTAAACGGTAAATGGGCGGGTCGTCTTGTAATGGCTCCCAGTGGCTGTTTTCCAATTTATAATATCCAATTTGACCTTACAGACTCCTTGGGTACAATATCAGGTACCGCCTTGCATTTTTCCGACTCAAGTAACTATGTGAAAAAACGTATTTCAGGAAAGTATTTAAAGGATAGCAATCAATTATTGTTGGAGGAAAGCGTGATACTTGATTTTAAGATTAACCAGGACTGCGTTCCTTGCAAAAAAAAGTATTTGCTAACGTATCACAAAGGGGGAACCGCTGTTGCTGATGAACAAATTCGAGGCATATGGTCTTCTCCCGCTGATAAAGCAACAGATGGAAAAACCACGTGTGACCCTGGCTCTATTGTTTTAAATCGACTTACAAAAGTTACTAATAGTACAGCCGTCTCCGCCATGACTCAAAATAAAACCAATATTTTAGTTCGTGAGATTAAGCTCGATAGTTGTACCGCAGAGATAGAATTTTTTGACAATGGTCAAATTGATGGGGATACAATCTCTGTTTATGTCAACAATAAGCCAATCGTATATCGACAAATGTTAAGAACTCAAGCTATACCGATTCAATTGGCTATCGACTCAAAAAGAAAAATTCAGGAAGTTGTTATGGTTGGTGAAAACCTAGGTACAATTCCTCCTAACACAGCGCTAATGATCATTAAAGCAGGAAAAGATAGATATCAACTTTACCTTACTGCAGACGATAAACGTAACGCAATGGTTAGGTTTGTTTACGAACCACAAAAGAAATTATAGTTTATAATTCCAGGTCACCGAGGGGATTATTGGAAAGAGCGAAACTTGTTTGGCCGTAATTCTAAGATTAGCGTTTTGCAGACTACCCTCCTGATCATAGTAGATAAAATAAGGATTCAGCCTGCTATAAAGATTATAAATACTAAATACCCACTGACTTTTCATTTTTTTTCCGGCCTTTTCACTAGGCTGATACGTTAGAGAAACATCCATGCGATGATAAGACCGCATGCGGTATTGATTAATTCTGCTAAACTCCTGTGTCAAAACTCCATTCATTACATAAAAACGTTCAGGGAGTGTTATTGCATTTCCTGTTCCAAAAACAAAAACTGTTCCCAGTTGCCATTTTGGTGAAAGGGTACGATTTAAAACAACAGAAAGGTCATGACGTCGGTCAAAGCGAGCTGGGTAGCGCATTCCTTGGTTGATATCGGGGAATTTCCTCCACGTCCATGAAAGTGTATAGCCTACCCAACCAGTAGTTAACCCCCTTACTTTATTGATAAAGAATTCTGCACCATAACTCCAACCTTTTCCAAAAACAAATTCCGTTTCGGGATCTGATAAGGAGGGAGTATAGCCCTCCCGATACTCAATCTGACGCTGCATATCCTTGTAGTATACCTCCAAAGAGGTCTCAATTTGATTGTCAGCAAAATTCTTAAAGAGACCCATTGTAGCGAGCCAACTTATCTGAGGCTTTACATAGTAAGTACTTGGCACCCAAAGATCAGTTGGCAATGTAGATCCTGCATTTGTAACAAGGTGGATGTATTGTATATTTCTTGAGATGGAACTTTTAATTGAAAAGTTATCGGTAAAAAGATATCGTGCGGAAAAACGTGGTTCAAGACCACCGTACGAAACCACATTTTGATTTTTTCTATAAGTAACACTATCAATACGATTTCCATTTAAATCAGTAGTATACCTAATAAAAGGTCCCAATTGTGTAAACTGGCTCCCTCTAAGACCAATATGAAATTGCAGTTTTTCGGATACTTGCCAGTCATCCTGGACATAGACCGCTTTTTCTAAGGCATATTTCTCGTTTTGATCATTGGGTTTAAAAACAACCGAATCTTGACTTCCAGTAAACACATTCGGTAAAAAGCGATGATGCGTAATTAAGAATCCCGTTTTGATACGGTGTTTGGCATTTGGATAATAATCAAAATCTGATTTTATGCCTATGTCTCTAATGCCAGACCGAAGGGAAATTTTAAATCTTTCTTGTGTTGCGTTGAATTGAAATCGATAATCATTTATAACAAGAGTTGTGTTAGCAAAAAGTCTTGGGCCAAATACATGATTCCATCGTACTGATCCTGTTGCATTGCCCCAGGGTACCGAGGTGCTAAAAGATCTCTTAGCATTAGAGAAATCAAATACATCTCTACCAAAGTAGCTACTGACAAATAAGCGATCTTTTTTTGAGAAACGATGATTAAATTTTGCATTCAAATCATAGAAATAATACCCCGAACCATAAAAACTACTTTCTTTTGAAACAAATGGTTTTAGTAAGGCATCAATGTATGTACGTCTACCAGAGATCATAAATGACGATACGCCTTTTTCAATTGGGCCCTCTGCAGAAAATCGTGATGCAATCAAACCTATTCCACCTTCATATTGATATTTATACAAGTTTCCTTCTTTCATAGAGATATCGAGGACAGAGGAAAGTCTACCTCCATATTGGGCAGGCATACCACCCTTTATAAGGGTTGCATTACGTATGGCATCTCCATTGAAAACAGAGAAGAAACCAAATAAATGACCCGTATTGTAAACAATTGCATCGTCAAGTAAAATAAGGTTCTGGTCCGGCCCTCCTCCTCTTACATAAAATCCAGCATTTCCTTCGCCTGCATTTCTAACTCCCGGCATTAATTGAAACGTTTTAAGAATATCCACTTCGCCAAAAATTGCTGGAACCTTTTTTATTTGCTGGATGGACAAGTCAATCCGCCCTGATTGACTTGAACGAACATTTTGGTCTCTTCGCTTGCTAAAAACAACCACCTCTTGCATACCGGCGTTTCGGGGTGAAAGAGATACATTCATCGAAGTTTCATTATTCAAATAAACAGAAAAGCTCCGTGCGATGTAAGAAATATGGGAAATTGTAAACTCATATTGGCCTGCTGGTAATGTGATTGAGTAAAATCCATAGGAATTGCTAACAGTAGCACTGGTCCCGCCGATAACTTTAATACTAACTCCACTGATTGACTCTCCTGTAACAGAGTCACGAACGTATCCATTTAATGTAAATCGTTGTTGCGAGCTAGCCAAAAATGGAAGACTGGCAAATAGTAGAAATAAAGAAAGCCGAAACATAGAATAAACAACAAAATTAGTTCAAAATAGTTGGCTCCTATTCTTAAATCATACATTTGCGCGGAATTATGTTAGCAGGACTTCAACAAGTAACTTTTGAATTTGGGGCTCGAGTAATTGTAGCCGATGCCACCTGGCATATTCAACCAGGTGAGCGAATTGGATTAATTGGGTACAATGGAACAGGAAAATCTACATTACTTAAGTTGCTGGTCGGCGATTATCTTCCATCCGCCGGAAGTGTGGAAAGAAGTAGAGGTACCAGTATTGGTTATCTCCATCAAGACCTCCTCAGCTTTAACACGCAAAACAGTATTTTGCAAGTTGCTCTTCAAGCTTTTGAGAACATCCTAAAGCTTGAAGAGGAAATAGAATTATTAGGCAAGGAGCTCGAGCAAACAGGAGATGAAAAAATTCTCGAAGCCTATACCGATAAACTTCATCAACTCGAAACGGCTGATGGGTACACAATTCACCATCGAACAGCAGAAGTATTGCAGGGTCTTGGATTTTCACCTACTGACTTAGAAAGACCTTACCAAGAATTTAGCGGGGGATGGAGAATGCGTGTGTTGTTGGCAAAGATGATTCTAGCAAAACCGGACTTACTCCTTTTGGATGAACCCACCAACCACCTGGACCTTCCCTCCATTGAATGGTTAGAAAAATATCTACTTCATTATGCGGGGGCAGTGGTTATTGTTAGCCATGACAAGTACTTTTTGAATAGGATGGTAACAAAAGTGGTAGAACTATACCAGGAACAGCTACACTTCTATACAGGCAACTACGACTTTTACGAAAAAGAAAAAGCTGTACGTATGGAATTGCAGCAGAAAGCTTATGAAAATCAGCAAGATTACATTCGACAGCAAGAGCGATTAGTTGAAAGATTTCGAGCAAAGGCAAGTAAAGCCGCGATGGCACAAAGTTTAATTAAGAAGTTAGACAAACTTGAAAGAGTAGACCCCGCTCAATTAGTTCGCCCAAACTTAAAAATCAATTTTAGTCTAGATAAAACACCTGGTAAAATAATTGTCACATTAAAGAATATTAAAAAAACCTTTGGTGAGCTTCAAGTAATCCAAGATGGAACTGTTGAAATTAACCGAGGTGATAAAATTGCATTAATTGGGGCGAACGGAAAAGGAAAGTCAACCTTACTTCGAATTTTAGCGGGTACGGAACCCTATGATCAAGGAGAAAAAATTGATGGTCATAATGTAGTCCAAAGCTTTTATGCGCAGCATCAGCTGGAATCGCTTACGCTAACGCATACACTGCTTGAAGAAATGTCTACTAGTGGTAGCCAACTAACCGATCTAGAAATCAGATCGTTACTCGGGTGTTTTCTTTTTAGCGGGGATGATGTAGATAAAAAAATTAAAGTACTCAGTGGTGGAGAGAAAGCACGCGTTGCGTTGGCCAAGGTAATTACAAGCAGAGCTAATTTTCTTCTTTTAGATGAACCAACCAACCATTTGGATTTACACAGTTGTGAGTTATTAATCGAGGCGCTGCACAAATACGAGGGTACACTGATTCTGGTAAGCCATGACCGTTATTTTATCTCTAAAACTGCCAATAAAATATGGGAAATTGACAATGGAATTGTAAAGGAATTTAAAGGAGGATACGAAGAGTGGGTAAATTGGAAAGAGAGAATGGAGAAACAGCGTGCTACTACTACCGAAAAAAAAGTTTCCGCTAAACAACCTACTGCTGCAACCCCAACTCCCCCAATTTCAAAAGAAAAAAAGAAGGAAGCGCAACGAATTCAAAAGCTATTTCAGCAAGCAGAAAAAGATCTAGCTGATGCAACACAATTACAAAAAGAGCTAGAACAGAAATTAGCAGACCCTCAACTATATGCACATAAGGAAGATTTTCTAAAATTAGAGGCGGCCTACCAAGCTTGTCTTGAAAACTGCAAGCTCCTCACTGAGAATTACGAAAAGTTATTTGAGGAAATGATGCAATTTGATGAAGGGCGCTAACTATTTATTTTTTCATTTACTAGTTGTAGTATCTCCTGCTCCTTCACTATTGCTGTTTGTTCCATACGCTGTCCCGTTTCTAAAATTTGCTGAACAAAGTTTACATCCTCATAGCCTGTACAATTGATCTTCACGTTTAAAAAAGCCCCCATCACTGCACTTCGCGCACAAAGTGCTCCTACCCCGGCATCTGATACTGAATTTGGATTACCTGATTCGGCCATCGACTTTATTAAATCCATACTCTCCAATGCCAACTGCATAACTTGTAGTGGAATTTCAATTGCTTTTCGTGTAGCTTCCTGTATTGCTTTTCCTCTTGCTAACTTTTCCTCTGTTGTGGATTTTGGAAGTGAGAACGCACTCATGATAGCGTTGAATGACTCCGTGTCAGCGTCAACTAACTTCAACAATTTATCTTTTATCTGTTGTCCTACTTCTGCTTGATCTCCAAATTCTCTCCATCGTTCATCCCAACCCTTTTTATGCGAGGAAAGATTAGCAACCATTGTGGCTAAGGACACCCCTAATGCACCTAAATACGCTGAAACAGAGCCCCCGCCTGGTGCCGGAGCTTCACTTGCAGTCAAATTAGCGAAATCGCTTAATGTTTTATTTATTAATGCTTTACTTGAATTCTCCTCAAGTATATATTCAATTATACGTTCTCTTGGTTTAAATGGACTGAGCTCGTTTAATCCCATAGAACGGACAGCTATTTCTATTAATTCAGCCTCTGACACCCCCGTAGACCTTTTTTGTTTTAATAAAAAGTACTTACCGGCATCTAGCATGGATTTTAAAGGAATAAGGCCAACTAGTTCACTTCCTGTTACTCGTAAGCCCCTCTCGGCAGCTCTCTTACAAGCCTCATCAAAAGCAATATGCAATGGCGTGATATTAATGTTAGTCAGGTTCATGGATATCTGCGCAATTCCATACTCCTCAATATACCACCCAATTGCTTTTACCGCTTTCAAGGAGCCCGGAATTGAAATAGGATTTCCGGAATCGTCAAGCACTTTTTTTCCATTCTCCATTTTTACACGCCCAGCCTCTCTAATATCAAATGCCACAGCGTTTGCTCGTCTTGTTGAAGTGGTATTAAGATTGACATTATATGCAATTAAAAAGTCTCTTGCGCCAACAACAGTTGCCCCTCGCTTGGGGTCAAATTCTTGAGGTCCAAAATCAGGTTTCCACTGTGGCTCTTTTATTTTCTTGAAGAATCCCTCGTACTCACCTGCTCTGATAACAGAGAGGTTACTTCTGCTTTTATCAGGCTGTGCTGCTTCATAGCAATACACAGGGATGGACAATTCATCTCCTACTCGCTTAGCAAGTTGTTGAGCATAGCGAGCAGTTTCCTCAAGCGTTATTCCCGCAATCGGGATAAACGGGCATACATCCGTTGCGCCCATGCGAGGATGCTCGCCTTTGTGTAGTCGCATATCTATTAATTCACCAGCTTTTTCTATGGCTCTAAATGCAGCTTCAACTACAGCGTTAGGCTCGCCTACAAAAGTTACAACTGTTCTATTGGTAGCCTTACCTGGATCTACATTCAAGAGACGAACCCCCTCTACGGATTGAATTGCATTAGTAATTTGATTGATGATACCTAAATCGTTGCCTTCGCTAAAATTTGGGACACACTCAATAAGTTGTTTTACTGCTTCCATAGTATCAAAATAATGATGAATTAATTTCCGTTCCCCTTAAAACTATTTTATTAATCAAGTTTGATCCAAATGCGTAGGGATAATAAGATAGAGATGGAATGGGCTTAGTAATAAAAAAGTTAGCAAGCTTTCCAATTTGAATTGAACCACATGTTTTTTCAAACTCTAAGGCGAATGCACCATTAATGGTAGCGGCATTAAAAGCCTCCTCTGGTAACATTTTCATACGAATACAAGCCTGGGAAACAACCCCATTCATGTTGCCAGAGGGTGCAGATCCCGGATTAAAATCTGATGCCAAAGCAATTATTGCACCAGCATCAATTAATTGTCTTGCAGGTGCATCCTGCATTCTCAAAAAATAGGAAGCATTCGGCAAAAGTGTGCCAATAGTGGATGAGTTAGACAAAACTTGAATGGCCTCTTGGTCCATGGATTCCAAATGGTCAACACTGATTGCACCTAGTGATACCCCTACTTGCACTCCTCCAGAAATCCCAAGCTGATTGGCATGTAAACGAGGACGTAAACCTGCGGCTAATCCCGCTAAACAAATTTGGGTAGTTTGTTCAGGTGTAAAAAATCCATTCTCACAAAAGACATCAATGTAATCAGCCAAACCCTCCTTAGCAATTGCTGGAATCATTTCCTCAATGATTAGCTGAATATAACCTGCGGAATTATTTTTAAATTCATTAGGAATTGCATGCGCTCCAAGAAAAGTAGAGCGAATTAAAATGGGAGAACTATCTTTTAGTCTCTTGATAACACGCAACATTTTCAGCTCTGCCTCCACCGTCAAGCCATAGCCACTTTTAATTTCGATAGCACCGGTTCCAAGCATGACTACCTCACGAAGACGGTCGAGTGCTGAATAGAACAGATCCTCTTCCTTTGCTTGCTGAAGTTTTGCAGCTGAATTTAGTATACCGCCACCCTTAGCCGCAATCTCAGCATAGGTCTTACCTTTTATTTTATCAACAAACTCACTTTCTCGACTACCCGCAAAAACTAAGTGAGTGTGACTATCGCACCAAGAGGGAAACAAAGCCCCTCCTTTAACATCGATAAGAGAGGTTGTATCAATTTTTTTTTGATGAAGATCTTGCATTAGCCCAAAATCTAAAATGTACTCACCTTGGGTAATCAAGTAGGCATCGGTTAAACAGGGGAATACACCGAGCTCTTTACCACGAAGTGCTATATTGTTTTGATGCACTCCACCTAATAGACCAATGTTATGATATAGGCAAGTCATTTAGATCAGATGTACTGCTCTATCACCATTGCACTGGCTCCACCACCACCATTACAAATTCCAGCGGCTCCATAATGTGCCTTTCGCTGGGATAGAACATGTGTAAGGGTTACCATAATTCTTGCACCCGAGCACCCCAATGGATGTCCTAGTGAAACGGCGCCACCATTTACATTCAATACAGAGGAGTCAATTCCTAATCTTTTTGCATTCTCAATACCAACCACAGAAAAGGCTTCGTTTAGTTCCCAATAGTTGATATCCTCTTTGGTTAATCCAGCTTTTTTAATAGCGAGTGGTAACGCTACAGAGGGACTTGTGGTAAACCATAGTGGTGCTTGTTCTGCATCTGCATACCCACGTATATAGGCCAATGGCTTTATGCCTAAGGATAAGGCTTTTTCTTTTGTCATTAATAATACAGCTGCAGCCCCATCATTCATTGTTGAAGCATTTGCAGCAGTTATGGTGCCGTCTTTCTTAAACGCAGGGGATAAATTGGGAATCTTATCAAATTTAACAGCAAAAGGTTCATCATCTCTCACTACAAGCAAAGGGTCTCCTTTTCGTTGTGGAATCTCCACAGGTATCACCTCCTCATTGAAAAAACCATTATTCCAGGCCTGTTGAGAGCGTTTATAACTTTCAATGGCAAATTCATCTTGCATTTCTCTAGAAATTCCACATTCACTTGCACAGTGTTCGGCAGCTATACCCATGGCATTGCCATCATATACATCCGTAAGACCATCTTTTGCGAGACCATCAATCAAATTTGTATTTCCATACTTATTACCCCAACGCAACGTATCAACATAAAAAGGAATATTACTCATGCTTTCCATCCCCCCAGCAACCACAATCTCAGCATCGCCCAATAAGATATGTTGCACCCCCATGGAAATAGCCTTCATACCACTTGCACATACTTTATTGATAGTGGTACAATTAACGGTGTCATTTAAACCAGCAAATTTTGCAGCTTGCCTTGCTGGAGCCTGGCCTAAATTGGCCTGTAGTACACACCCCATAAAAACATCAGTTACAGCCGAAGGATCTAAATTTAATTTTGATAAAAGTCCCTTAATGGCGATTGAACCTAACTGGGGAGCTGTCAAGCTCTTTAAGGAGCCACCAAAACTACCCATAGGAGTTCTTACAGCAGCGACAATTACTACTTCTTTCATAAAAATTTATTATTTACAAAGATACTACTGTTTTTACCAGGCAATACCATAGTCTTCTCCATGGTTGCTACTACCACCCCATAAAGTTTTGTAACGCTTATCAAAAAGAATCGCATTAATAGGGCCGCTTGTTCTATCCTCTATTTTGATCTTATAACCTTTTGTTTTCAACGCATCAATAGTAGCACCAGGTGTGCTCTTATTAAGTAAAAGCTGGCCAGGTCGGGGTTTTCTATCTGATAACGAAGAGCCTCCCAAAGAAAGCCATAATTGATTTGTATTGAAATTAGGGGCCTCAGCAGCTTGCTGAACAGTCATTCCAAATTCCACAATATTGAGAAAAAACTGGACTAGATTTTGATCTTGTGTATCACCTCCTTGAACACCAAATGCAAGAAAAGGTTCTCCTTCTTTTGTTGCAATAGTTGGTGTTAATGTCACCCTTGGCCTCTTTCCTGGCTCAACAATATTGAATGGATTCAATACGCTATCCAATACAAAACTTTGCATACGTTGACTTAGACCAACACCTGTATTGCCGGCAATTACTGCTGGAATCCAGCCACCGCTAGGGGTAATGGAGACAAACCAACCTTCTTTATCGGCCGCCTCTATGGTAGTGGTTCCCCTCCATAATCGGTCCTGATACAATTGTTCCTTTACAAAATCTGTAACTTGATTAGAAGCAAGCCCTTGATCATGCAATGGAGTTATTTGGCGAAAAAGAGTTGAATCTTGGGTAATTTTCAATTGCTGTTGAATAAGATGAGTGTAAGGATTAATTCCTGCCTGAAAAGGATATGGATCACCAGGGCCTACTGTAGGGTTATTCATAACAGAATCAAGCTGGGACAACCGACTTTTCGCATAAGCCTTGCTGAGCAACCCTTCTATGGGTTCAGCTGGTAATTTATAAGGATCACCGTAATAAAAATCACGATCAGCAAAAGTCATGTTCAAAACTTGGTATAATGTATGAATGTACTGTGGACTATTATATCCAAGCTTCTTCACATCAATCTCCTCCAATATTTGGAGAGCCTGTAAGAAAGATGGTCCTTGTGTCCATTGCGATAACTTGTAAATATCTATGCCTTTGTAATTTATCGTAAGAGGTTCTTCCTCCAAAGGCTTCCAATTTGCAAGATCCTCCATGGTTATCAATCCACCCTCCTCCTGTACACCTCTTACGATCTCTGCTGCAATATCACCCTTATAAAAGCGGTTGTAAGCAGCCATGATAGCATCTTTTCTGCTTTTTCCCTTTTGTAATGCTAAAGTTTCAGCTTCTACCATTTTTGTTAGCGTATTCAAAAGATCAAGTTGTTTGAAAACTTCACCAGGAGAGGGAGCCTCTCTCTTTTCACCCCGATGAGGTAATAAAACACGGGTGCTGTATTTCCATTGCTTTATTCGATCTTTTGCCCTTTCAATACTATTAGCAGTCTGGGCTTCAATTGGGTAACCAGCAGCAAGCTCCATGGCTGGAGCTAAGATTTCTTTTAAACTCTTTGTTCCGTAGTTTGCTAACATATAGCATAAACCACCGGGCGTACCAGGCGTAGTAGCCGCCAAAGGACCATATTCAGGAGGAAAAGCATACCCTTTATCCTTAAAAAAAGAAGCTGTTGCTCCTGTTGGAGCAACCCCCATTGCATTGATTGCAATTACTTTTTTTAAATGGGGGTTATAAAGCAAAGCCTGCGTTTCACCTCCCCAACTTAAAACATCCCACATGGTGCAAGTTGCAGCCAACATGGCACAGGCTGCGTCCACTGCATTTCCTCCTTGTTGAAAAAGCATTGAACCTGCAGTTGCAGCTAAAGGCTTTCCGGTTATAGCCATCCAATTTTTTCCATGCAGAGGGGGCTTCTGCGTAGGGCCCATCTGTGCGAATAAATCAAGGCATATTAAAAAAGCTCCCAAAAGAAAAATCAATGAATGACGTTTCATACATATTGATTAAGATGTTGACTAATATCATTGCTTATAAATGGTGAGTTTGAAATCTTTACAAACAAATGACAACTACTGGTATTGCAATATCCTAATTTTACCACTCCTATAACTGGCTTTATGAAATTATTTGTAGCGGGCCTTCCACTTGACATGGATGAGGCTGAATTGGAAGAGTTTTTTGAGAAATATGGTCCTGTGAGAGCGGTCAGTATTGCCAGAGACAGAGCCACCAAACGAACAAAGGGGTTTGGTTTTGTGGAAATGGAGAATTCACTTCATGCTAAAACGGCTATACAAACTTTGAATGGGCTTGGAATCGGTAGAAAAAAACTACTCGTTAAAGAAGCTCAATAACTAGCGGCGGTTAACAAGTATAAGCGATTGGTTTGGAGATAATTCAATTTCTTTTTTTAGATCTATTCGCTTTGTTTTTGACAGAAATGCATGATTAGTCATTCGCAACCTCCACCCTTTTGTTACTCCATGAGCGTTTGGATTGATACTCACTTTTTGAGAAGAAGTATTAAACCACACTTGAAAATGCTGGTAGACATCCCCAGTACCCTTTGCGTTGATAAAATACCCTAAAATTTGCCTGCTACTATCTGTATAAAAATCAATTCGAGTAGCTGGATCTAAAAGTTGAAAAGCAGGGTGCTTTTTTTTGAAAGCAATCAATTTTTTGACATAATTGTAGATATCTCGATTAACATACTTCATATCCCAGTTAATTGCATTAATGCTATCTGGGGACTCGAAAGAATTCTCTACTCCACTCTTCGACCGTAGAAATTCAGTTCCAGCTTGAATAAACGAGGGACTCTGCGAAAGCATTACTGCGGTTAACGCTTGTTTATGCATGTTAATCCGAGTATCGATTGAAAGATCTGGATGCGTCAAGGCGAGTCGATCCCATAGAGTATGATTATCGTGACAATCGGCATAAGCAATGAGCTGACGGGGCGAAGTGGATATGGGCTGCTTGCTATAGTTTACCTCCTTATAGTTGATATCCTTGTGATAGATACCTCCTGAAAGACCAAATAACACAGATTGTAATTGATTAAAGTTGCCCCCGATCCATCCTTTGTTGGATATATCAAATACACTGCCCTTCAAACCGTCCCTAAATTCGTCTCCAAAAACGGCAATTCCGGATAGTTTGTTAACATTACTTTTTATAGCGCGTACACTGTCTGGCAAGGGAGAACTTCCTGCAGTCCAACCTTCTCCATAAAGCAAGATCCCTGGATTAATTTTTCGTAAAGAGTCCGCCAAGAAATTCATTGTGGCTATATCATGAATTCCCATTAAATCAAAACGGAATCCGTCAATGTGATATTCGTTTACCCAATGAACTAAAGATTGTAATAAAAATTGCCTTACCATAGAACGCTCACTTGCCGTCTCATTTCCGCATGCGGAGGCATTTGAAAATTGACCACTCTTATTTTTACGAAAGTAATAGCCAGGCACAATTTGCTCAAAGGAGGAGTTTTCAGTTTGTGCCGTATGGTTATAGACTACGTCCATAACCACTCGAATTCCTTTTTTATGAAAAGCCTGTACTAATTCTCTAAACTCTCTGATGCGTGTTGCAGGATCCTGATTGGATGTAGCAAAAGAGCCTTCTGGAACATTGTAGTGAAAAGGATCATACCCCCAATTGTAAGGGGGAACACTATCCGTCTCATTACTGGATTTAAAATCAAATACTGGCAAAAGATGTACGTGAGTTACTCCTAGATCAACTAAATGATCAATGCCTGTTGACATACCAAAAGAGTTGACAGTTCCTTCCTCAGTAAGGCCCCTGAACTTTCTTTTATAGCTAACACCTGAACTTGAATGGGCAGAGCCATCTCGTACGTTTAATTCATAGATAACCACTGCGGCACGATTCATAGGTGGAAGCGGTTTATCTAATTCCCAGCCTTTGGGAGCAGCTTGACTTAAATTAACTATTGCAGAATGTGTTCCATTGGGAGATACCGCTGTTGAATAGGGGTCTGTTACAGGTAAGCTCCAAGCTATCATAGAACCAATTTTGTTTTTTACTAATAACCGGTAATAATGTACTCCCCAATCCTTCTTCAACTCAAGAAGCCATATTCCTGAACTTTCTTTTTCCAGTGAAACAATTTTAGTTGGCTTATCAAGGTCAATATTGTATAACTGAGCCAAAACACTGTCAGCAACAGGGGCCCATACTTTTAATACTGGAACGTCATTATTCCAACTTATCCCCAAATCAAGGCCATTATAGGAAGGATATAAATCAGCTTCCTGCGCTAATCCCAGTTTTGCCCAAAAGAAAAATATTGCCAGAAAAATCTTGATAAAATTTGCCATGCTCAAATATACATTTGAAGTATCTTGAAGCCATATAATTAATATTCATGTCAGATTTTCAGATCAAGAAAAGCGCAAACGTCTATGATGCGATTGTGGTAGGTTCTGGTGCAGGTGGAGGAATGGCAGCCTATGTTTTAGCCAAAGCTGGACTTAAAGTTTGTTTGCTTGAAGCTGGTCATCATTATGATCCCCAAAAGAATATTACGCAATTAAAAAATCCCTGGGATTCACCCAGAAGAGGAGCTAGTACTAACTACCGTCCTTTTGGTGATTTTGATGCTTGTTATGCGGGTTGGTCTGTAGAGGGCGAACCCTTTAGCAAGGAAGAAGGAACGGATTTTATGTGGTGGCGTGCCCGGATGCTAGGCGGCCGAACCAATCACTGGGGACGCATTTCACTTCGCTTTGGACCTAAAGATTTCAAAAGAAAAAGTATCGATGGATTAGGTGATGATTGGCCAATTAGCTACGAGGATATAAAACCATACTATGATAAAATCGATCAACTCATAGGAGTTTTTGGAACAAATGAAGGTTTAGAAAATGATCCAGATGGCTATTTTTTGCCACCACCCAAACCAAGACTCCACGAATTAATGATTAGGAAAGGGGCAGAAACTAGTGGTGTACGGGTAATCCCTTCGCGACTTTCTATACTCACTAAGGCAATTAAAAATGATGCAGGAAGAGGTGTTTGTTTTTACTGTGGGCAATGTAACCGTAACTGTAGTTATGCAAAAGCAGATTTTTCGTCCACTAACGTATTAATTTTTCCAGCCCTTGCTACTGGTAATGTAGACTTGATCACCAATGCAATGGTAAGGGAGGTCTTGACAAATAAAGAGGGTCTAGCAACGGGTGTTTCATATGTTAACAAATTAGACTTAACCGAACATCAAGTTCGTGGTCGCGTGGTAATTCTTGGCGCAAGTGCGTGTGAAAGCGCCAGGCTTCTTTTGAATTCGATTTCAGCCAGACACCCTAATGGTTTAGCAAATAGCAGTGATGTGGTAGGTAAATATTTGCATGACTCAACTGGAGCTGCCATGGGTGGAATTTTACCATCCTTATTTGGAAGAAAGCGTTATAACGAAGACGGTGTTGGGGGTGCGCATATTTATTCACCCTGGTGGCTTGATAATAAGAAATTAGATTTTCCACGTGGTTATCATATAGAATATTGGGGAGGAATGAGTCAACCTAGCTATGGTTTTAACTGGGGTATTGAGAGTTTAAATGGCAAATACTTAGTAAAAGGAGTTAAAAAAGAAGCAGGTGGTTATGGAGCTTCTCTCAAGGAAGATTACCGTTATTTCTATGGTTGCGGTGTAGGCATGGCAGGTCGAGGTGAGGCGATCCCATTAATTTCAAATTATTGCGCTATAGACCCTAATAAAGTGGATCGTTACGGAATACCTGTTTTAAAGTTTCATGTAAAATGGAGTGAACATGAAATTAATCAGGCAAAACATATGAAAGAAACGTTCAAAGAGATAATGCATAATATGGGGGCAGTGGTTACCTGGGGTGGAGACGATGGAGCTCATAACAATTGGGGGCTAAGCAAACCAGGAGAAATTATCCATGAGGCTGGAACAGTTAGAATGGGAAATGATCCAAAACAAGCTGTTTTAAATAAATGGAGCCAGGCGCACGACTGCAAGAATTTATTTTGTGTTGATGGGGGACAATTTGTTTCACAAGCCGATAAAAATATAACCTGGACAATCCTTGCATTATCTATGCGCGCGGCTGAGTATATTATCGATCAACTTAAAAGAAATGAATTATGATGGATCGTAGAAAATCACTTAAAGTTATTGCCACGGGTGCATTGACCTCTCCCCTTTTGCTGGAAAGCTGTAAGAGCACTACGGAATCTAAGAAATCCGTTATTGAAACTAGTTTCAACTTGGATAGAAGTCCAGACGAATTATTGCTTGAGGAAAAATTAATAGCCCAAGGAAAGTTTTTTACACCGCATGAAATGGAAACACTAACCGTGTTAGTTGATATAATTATACCAGCTGATGAAGTAAGTGAGAGTGCCAGCAAAGCCGGTGTTCCCGATTTCCTTGACTTTATAGTCAGAGATATGCCAAGTCACCAAATCCCAATGCGAGGAGGGCTACGATGGTTGGATATGCAATGCATGAAAAATTTTAATCACCCATTTATAAAATGCAATAAACAAGATCAACTTTCTATTGTTGACAAAATTGCATACCCAGAAAAAGCCCTTCCTGCTTTTAAACAAGGAGTAAGTTTTTTTAGTTTATTACGAAACTTAACTGCGACAGGCTTTTACACCTCAGCAGCTGGATTAAAAGACCTAGGCTATGCAGGAAATCAACCTAATCAATGGAATGGTGTTCCCGACGATGTGTTGAAGACATATGGATTAACATACACGGAGAAAGATCAACGAGATTGTATAAGCTATGATGATCCAGCATAATGCTGCGCTATAATTTCGTTAACTTGCCCCTATGATATCCCCCTCTACCATACAACAGATAATGGCTCGTGCCGATATTACTGATGTAGTGGGAAGTTTTGTTAAATTAAAAAAAAGAGGCACTAATTTACTTGGACTTTGCCCCTTTCACAATGAAAAAACGCCTTCTTTTACCGTTTCTCCAGCCAAAGAAATATACAAGTGCTTTGGGTGTGGAAAGAGTGGAAATGTAGTCAGTTTTGTGATGGAGCACGAAAAATATAGCTACCCTGAAACATTAAAATGGTTAGCACATCGATATCAAATTGAAATTGAGGAAACACAGTTAAATGATGATCAACGGCAAGCATTACAGACTGCAGATAGTCTGTTTGCTTTAAATCAATACGCACAACAATTTTTTTCGCAGCAGCTTTTGGAAACAGAGGAAGGTAAAGCAATTGGACTAAGCTATTTTGAAGAAAGAGGTTTTAGTGGTGCTACTATTCAAAAATTTCAATTAGGATATAATCCCGAGGGAAAAGATACTTTTACTAAAGCGGCATTACAGCATCAATTTAACCCCGAGTTACTTTTAAAAGCAGGATTAGTTTCTAACCGATACGATCAATTACAGGACAATTACCGGGGACGTGTTATTTTCCCAATACACAATCACAGCGGCAAAGTGGTGGGATTTGGAGCACGAATTTTGAAATCAACTGAGAAAGCCCCCAAGTACATCAACTCCCCAGAAAATGAAATATACGTAAAGAGCAAAATTTTATATGGATCTTATTTTGCCAAACAGTCAATTGATAAGTTAAATGAATGCTTACTAGTGGAGGGGTATACGGATGTACTTTCCCTCCATCAGGCAGGAATTGAAAACGTGGTTGCATCTGGAGGAACAGCCCTCACAATAGATCAGCTACGTTCAATCAAGAAGTATACCAAAAATCTCACCATCGTGTATGATGGTGATCAAGCTGGAATTAAGGCGGCCCTACGAGGCTTGGATCTTGCCTTAGAAGAGGGAATGGCAGTGAAACTTGTCCTAATCCCTGATGGGGATGACCCTGACAGCTACGTTAACAAAGTTGGCGCTGCAACATTTCGTGAATTTGTAAACAAAAACAAGAAAGATGTAATTCTTTTTCAACTAGAGGTGGCCTTACAAGAAGCAGGCGCGGATACAGCACAAAAGGCAGCAGTGGTAAATAGAATTGCTGAATCGATTTCTAAAATAAATAAAGCAGAGGATTTCACAAAGCAACAAGACTACATCAAAGAATGTGCAACCATTTTAAAAATTGAAGAAGCCGGACTTCATCATCTAGTAAACAAGTTCATCAGAGACCGTATTGCTCAACAGGAAAAGAGGCTCTCATTTGAGGAGGCAAAAATTTTTGAGGAAAATGCCAAGCAGTCTGCAGCTGCCAATTTTGATGATGCAACGTACTCTTTACTTTTTAAGGACGAACTGCAAGAAAAAGAAGTAGCAAGAATATTGCTTGAGTTTGGCAATAAACAGTGGAGCCCTTCAATTTCTGTGGCTGATTATATATTTGAGGAAATTGACGAAAGTCTCTTGGAAAATGAGCAAGTTAAAAGCTTGTTTCAGGCTTATCGCACTGAGGTGAAAAAGGGTATACCGCCAAGTGGTCCACAAATATTCATACACCATCCAAACCAGTCCTTAAGTGCCTTTTCCGTATCCTTGTTACAGTTTCCGCATGAGGAAAGCAATCGCTGGAGACAAGTTTTCAGTCAAACACAAGGCTATCAATCCAGTCTGTTCGAAAAAGAATACGAAGATTTTATTGCTACGTTGGCCCCTGATAAAAAAGAACATTTGTTAGATTATTTACAATCTGAGGAAGACAAATCACCAGAGGCAATACGTTCAGCGATTCACTATCTAAAGCTGCGAAAGATTAAACGAATGCTTCTGGAAAATCAAAAGGATTTAGAAAATGAGAAAAATGAGCAGGAGATTAACGTAATTCTTCAGACTCATGAACATCTAAAAAAAGTCGAAAGAAGCCTAGCCGCTGCCGTAGGCTCAGTGATTATACGTTAGCAATAACTGCTTCCACTTCACAACGCGTAAAGCGAAGAGCGCTCCATACGTGATCTAACTCAATTCGATCAATGCTTTCATAACCTCCGCCAGTTAGCTGATTCCAGCTTGATTCTCGGTTTAGATCTGTGACTATTTTAGAGGTAGCCTTAGGATATGCCACCCAAAACTTAGAATTTTCCTTTAAAGAAGGCATTACATCACTCAGAATACCATTGAGTTGCACTTCGTTTACAGCAAAAACTAACGCAAAATCAATTTTTCTACTTTTAAGTAGAGGCGTCACATTCTTAGCAAAAGAGAGTTTACTAAACTGTTTTTCAATGGATGAGGGTAATCCCTGAATCAATAAGTTTTTCTCGTCGTTCAGTTGTAGTTTTTCAAAGAGGGACTGGGACATAGGTAAACTTTAAAAGGGATGTAAAGTTACCAAAAAATGACGGATTTATAAGGGAAAATGAGCTGAACTAAAGTTGAGAACAGTCAGTAAAAATTCAAAAAATTGACTTTCAATTGATTAGAGATTAGGCTCTCCTTTGCCTTTTTCTTTCAAGACGTTCGCGCCTTTTTCGATCCCTGCCCTTCAATATGGAGGCTTTAGTTTCCTCTCCCCTGATCAGTCTGCCAATGTTCTTCTGATGGGTCAATACTACCATCAAAGCCACAGCAATTGCAAAAACCCTGTACAAGGGGTTTTCCACGTTGAAAACTACCAAAATAAAAATAGGGAATGCAATACTTGCTAAAATCGAGCTTAATGAAACAAAACGAGTTAAATATAAAACCAAAAGAAAAATACCTGCGCAGCTGACTGCAGTTATGGGTGAAATTCCTAACACCATTCCAAAAACAGTAGCAACACCCTTCCCGCCTTTAAATTCAGCCCAAATGGGAAATATGTGACCTAAAACAGCAGCCATCCCCAGACCGGTTTGGAGGTTTTGAAACTGAATCTCCGCATCAATATACTCAGGAAGGAGCCATGCTAATTGAACGGCTAGTACACCTTTTAGCATGTCCATGATCATAACAAAAGTCCCCCAGCGAGATCCTAGTACACGATAGACATTGGTAGCACCAGCATTACCACTACCATAGTCACGAATATCGATATTGAAAAACCGTTTACTTACCCAAACAGAAGTTGGGATACTGCCAAGAAGGTAGGCTAACAAAATTAAAAGCAGCTCATTCATGCTTTAAGAGGTGCTCAAAAATATAATAATTACTTAACACACTCAAAAATCGCTTAGCCCTCTATCCCTCTTTCTTAAACAGAATCGACACCCATCCCTCTCTATTCATTTCCTGTGAAAGAGAGAGACTGACAGCAGCTGCAGCCTGCACTAATATCTCTTTATCTTCTTCTAAAAATCCACTGATTGCAATTAAACCAGCTGGTAGTAGTGCATTGGATAAAGCAGGAAAAAATTTTAACAATACAGAACGGTTGATATTAGCTAGTATCAAATCAAATTCCTCTTTTTCTGGAGGATAAGAAGCAGTTTTTAGTTGTACTCGCTTTGTATTATTCAACAATAAATTCTCCTTTGCATTTTCGATACTCCATTCGTCATTATCAATTGCGAGTATGGCAGCTGCCCCCATTTTATCCGCCAATATTGATAACACACCTGTTCCTGTACCAAAATCAAATACACGCTTATTTTTTAGCTCAAGCCTTTGCATATGTTGGATCATCAAATAGGTAGTTGCATGATGACCTGTACCAAAACTCATTTTAGGATTGATAAGAACTTCATACAGTATATCCTTAACTGGGGGGTGAAAAGTAGCCCTAATTGCCGCAAAGTTTTCTACCAACACCGGGCTAAAAGAGGATTCCCACTTTTCATTCCAATTGGCTGGCGCAATGGGTTTGAACGAAAAAGAAAAGTTCTCTCGCTTGCATAAATCCTCAACCACTTTCTGTTGGAAATGAGCGGCAGGTATATAAGCCTTGAGACAATCCGACTCCTCTAAAAATCCAGTATATCCAATTGCGTCTAATGCAGCAATCAGAAAATAGGATTGTTCTTGCCCAATATTTTCTATCGTTAATTCAATATAGGTCTCCATAAAAAATGACCCTCGCGGGTCATTTAAGTTATTCATTAGTGTCTGCTGAATCGGAAGCAGTTCGCTCCGGTTTAGGAAGCAATGCTTTTCTTGACAACTTGAATTTTCCAGATTTAGGATCTGTACCAATCAGTTTGACTTTCATAGGGTCCCCTTCTTTTACAAGACCATCCAAAGTTTCCAGTCTTTTCCAGCTCACTTCACTAATATGTACCAACCCTTGTTTTCCAGGTAAAAACTCTACAAAAGCACCAAAAGGCATGATTGATTTAACTACCGCATCATAGGTATCTCCAATCTGAGGAACAGCAACAATACCCTTGATCCAAGCAACGGCTTTATCTACGCTTTCTTTGTTCGTACTAAAAATACTAACCTCTCCGCGGTTATTAACCTCCTCAAGATTAATAGTGGTTCCAGTTTCTCGTTGAATTTCCTGGATCACTTTTCCACCAGGCCCGATCACAGCACCAATAAATTCTTTGTCAATAAACAACTTAACCATTCGAGGTGCATGAGGTTTCACATCGGCTCTTGCAGCCGGGATACAGGCATACATAGCATCCAAAATATGTAAACGACCACGGCGAGCTTGATCAAGCGCCTGACGCATCACCTCCATTTTCAGTCCATCAACTTTAATATCCATTTGAACCCCACAAATTCCGTCTCGTGTACCTGTTACTTTAAAGTCCATATCACCCAGGTGGTCTTCATCTCCTAAAATATCAGTGAGAATAGCATACTTATCTCCTTTAGTAATCAGTCCCATGGCTACTCCGGATACGTGCTTAGGAATACCCACACCTGCATCCATCAAGGCAAGTGAACCTGCACAAACTGTGGCCATTGAAGATGAGCCATTTGATTCCAGGATATCACTTACAACACGAACTGTATATGGAAAATCACCAGAGGGCATCATTTGCTTTAATGATCGTTGTGCTAAGTTTCCATGCCCAACTTCACGACGACTCTGGCCACGCATCATTTTTACTTCGCCTGTAGAGAATGGTGGGAAGTTATAATGCAAATAAAATTTAGAGTCTACAGATTTTGCTGCACTCTCCACCAATAATTCGTCCAAGGGAGTTCCCAAGGTAACTGTGGTTAAAGATTGTGTTTCACCACGAGTAAATAATGATGAACCGTGTGGTGAAGGAAGAACATCAACCTCCATATCTAATGGACGAACTGTTTCTAATGCTCTTCCATCCAGACGAACACGTTCATCCAAAATCATATCACGAACTACGTCATATTGTAGATCGCCATAGTAGGTTGAGGCTAATTTTTTTGTTAGATCTGGTAAGCTATCAGTTTCGGCAAGACCTGCATCTTGCTTTAGGTAAGTCATTAACTCTTGCTTGATAGCATCAAAACGCTCACTCCGTTCGTGTTTACTAAATGCCCCTTTGGCTACCTCATACACTTTGGGTTGTGCAAATGCATAGATCTTATCGCGTAACGCTGTATCTGAAGCAGGTTTTGTGTACGTTCTTTTTTCAGTAACCCCGGCCAATTTACTAAGCTCTTGTTGAGCTTTAATCTGAATCCGAATTGCATCATGTGCTAATTCCAAAACTTTACACAAGTCCTCTTCACTGCACTCCTGCGCTTCACCTTCCACCATCATTAAGTTCTTTTCTGTGGCCGCAATGATAAAGTCCATGTCTGAACTTTCCATTTGGGTGCGAGTTGGGTTGATTATAAATTCTCCATTCACCCTTGATACGCGAACTTCTGAGATCACCTCTTTAATTGGAATATCAGAAACGGCTAGTGCTGCAGAAGCAGCTAAACACGCCAAAGCATCAGGCATAATTTCTGGATCACTGGAAACCAGTGTTACCAGCACCTGCACATCGCAGAAATAATCTTCGGGGAAAAGTGGACGTAATGCGCGATCTATCAAACGACTAGTTAATATCTCATAGTCATTTAACTTAGCCTCACGTTTAAAGAAAGAACCAGGAATTCGACCAGCAGCAGCGAATTTTTCCTGATAATCCACCGTCAATGGAAAAAAACTTTGACCTTCCTTGGGTTCTTTGTTTGCTACAGCCGTAGCTAAGATTACGCAGTTCCCCATAGTAACTGTTACTGCTCCATCAGCTTGACGAGCCAGACGCCCAGTTTCTATAGTAACTTCACGTCCTTCACTTATTTTAAAAGTGGTACGAATAGGTTGTTTTAACATATACTTTTTTTTAGGCTAGCAGGCATCCCCTTCAACTAATTGAACAGGTATTATCCTTAAACGGATTTGCCAATACCGGTAGGATATTGGCAAAAACAAAAACTAACCAGTGAATAATTTATTTACGGATTCCCAACTTCTCAATCAGTTGGCGATAGCCAGTCAAATTGTGCTTTTGCAAATAGTTCAATAAGCGCTTGCGCTTTCCAACTAATTGCATTAGTCCACGGTGCGTGGAGAAGTCCTTTTTATTGGTCTGTAAATGACCACTAATGTGTGTAATACGTTCTGTGAGGAGCGCAATTTGGCCCTCAATAGAACCAGTGTTTTTTGCAGATCCTGCAAATTGAGTTACAATGCTTGCTTTCTTTTCTTTTGTAAGAGGCATCTTAAAAGTTTTAATTTTTCATCCGATTAGCCGATTCATCCGACATCAGGGGCGCAAAGTTAGAAGTATTACCCTGAATTACAAGGAAATAGAGAGGATTTTTTTAGCCTCACAAACTTCGTTTTATATTGATTTTCAATCAAATGTTTAGATTTGGGTATGGAATTATCAGCCGACACAAGGAGTATACTAGGGCTGGAGCTACCAACCGATCCTCGATGGGTAGATTTAGCTGCTCTATCAATGGAAGAAATTTTAACCGATCATGCGTTTTGCGAACAAAAAGCTGCAATTACCTGCATCAGCATCATTCAACGATATGCCGAACATGAACAGCTAGTTCAGTCATTGGCCCCTATTGTAACTGAGGAATGGGGGCATTTTAGACTTGTTCTGGCTGAAATCAAAAAAAGAGGACTCAAACTTGGTAAACAACGAAAAGATCTTTACGTAAATGCTTTACTGGAATTTCAACAAAAAGGTGGGGATCCAGAAGGTAGAATGTTAGATCATTTATTGACGATGGCTTTAATTGAAGCCAGAAGCTGTGAAAGATTTAAAAGATTGAGCGAGGGCTTGTCTGATCCTGTACTTCGAAAATTTTACAGAAGATTCATGGAAAGCGAGGCCGGGCATTACGCACTGTTTATTGATTTGGCAGAGGCCTATATCGATAAAAAAAGAGTGCGTAAACGGTGGCGAGAATGGTTGGATTTCGAAAAACAAATCATGAAAACACTAGAGGTCAGAGGAGACCGCATTCACTAAAATGACTCCTACCATTCCCATATCGCTACAAAATGAGCTTGAAATTTCCTCCCAAGAGGGCGCATGCCGAATACTTACCAATGGATTGATCAATCAAACATGGATTTGCCAAACTGCATGCTACCCCCATCCAGTTATTTTACAGCAAATCAATAACCAAGTATTTAAAAATCCATTAGCTCTTATTCAAAATCACCAGCACCTATATCAAACCTGGAATCAACAAAAAACTTCTTATTCGTTCAAAATTGCTACACCACTCCCCTTTCCGAACAACTCTTTTTTACATTACGATCAAACAGGAAAGCCCTGGCGAATGCAAGAGTTTATTGACAACACAGTAAGCATAACAAAACCCTCTTCCGCCAATCAACTTTACGAAGCAGCCCTGTCCTTTGGGGAATTTGCAAAAATGGCACAAGAAATCGAGTATCAAACGCTTTTTACGACCCTTGACAAATTTCATGATTTAGAACACCGTTATAAACAATTTCAAACTGCAAAAAGAAATGGGAACACGGAGAGAATAAAAGAAGCAACAACATTAATTAAGCAGTTGGAAAAAAGGATCAAGTATGTTGAGCAATTTGAAAACATAACAAAAGCACCACAGCAATTCCCCACCCGAATTAGGCACCATGATGCAAAAATCACTAATCTTTTATTTCATCAATCATCTAATAAAGTAGCGGCCATACTAGACTTGGACACCACTATGCCGGGTTATTTCTTTTCTGATTTGGGTGACATGATTAGATCCATGGCCAGTAACACGCAAGAGAATTACACCGCACTGCATGAAATTAGAATTGACGAGCAAGCGTATGAAGCGATAATCAGTGGATACCAATATTCCCTTGAAAAATACTGCACTCCCGATGAGAATGCCTGGATACACTGGTCAGGCATTTGGATTATTTTCATGCAATGTCTACGCTTTATAACTGATTATTTTTCAGATGATATTTATTATAAAATAGAATACCCCCGTCAAAATTGGGATCGCGCTTGGAATCAGTTTTATTTACTGGAGGCATTGGAACAGCATCTCCAAAAAAAATATCGTTTTACGCCTGACAACTATTAATCGCTTGCTGCAAAATGATCAAGTGCGGCACTAAAGTCTAAATAAGGATATTTTTTTTGCAAGTCACGTGTTCTTTCCAAAAATTGTGAACGAAAATGTTGATGTGACTGGCTGGTGGGATGCTGTGGTCGATGGCGACAAGCAATTTGTATTTTTCTTATCTGATCTGCCAATTCTTGCGCCTTTGGAGTGAGACAGGTGCTTAAAAAATGCTCAATAACAAATGTTGTTGCAGCATAATTAGGATGAACAAGATCTATATCATAGAATCGATAATCACGTAATACATCTACCACTAACTCATAGGCAGGAAAATAATAGAGTGAATCATCAACCTCTTCTAACCGTTGAACTGTTTCAAAAAGTCGAGCCTTACTTCGATTATTATCTTGTACACCATCTCGAATATGTCGAACTGGGCTAATTGTGAAGATGATAGATAAAGTTGGATTTAGCTTTTTAAGCTGCTGTATAGATTGTGTCAAGCTGGTAATCAAGTGGTCAATATTCATCATCTCCTTTTTGAACCAACTTGCCGGAGACCGGTGACAATTTGCTACAGGATCGCCCACTTTTTTAGAGGCTAATTGTGCCACATCCGAAAGCCGATAGGTAAAAGCTGAACCTAATGTTATGACTAGATAGTTTGCGTCCTGGATAAATGAGTGCGCTTGCTGAATAGAGGAATTAATTCGTGCTAGCACAAGCGTTGGATCAGGATCAGAAAAACGAGAGTGATGATTCCAGGAATACCAAATATCATCCAACTGAAATAGGTCTTGATGGTTATATTGCTTGCAGAAGATGTAATCAGACAAGGCTTGTGTGATTGCATCAGGTGCAAAAAGAATACCATGGGGATTTTGTAACACATCAAATTTCAAATCGGAGAGGCCTGATCCGATATGTTCAGAGAAACAAGAACCCAATAACATTATCTTACTGGGGTAATCCACTAATTGCGGTGGAGGCTTGATAGTTATAGGTAAGGACCACTGCATACTATGAAAAAAGTTGCTGTGCCATTTTTAAACTTTTTTGAAGCTGTACCAAGTTAATACCCGTTGGAACTTGTTGCTGCTCGAACCACTTGATCAGATTGAGCGTATCGAGGTTACCCACACGTTCACTTCCTGTGAAAGGGCAACCTCCAAAGCCCCCGAGTGCCCCGTCAAAACGAAAACAGCCTGCTTCGAACCCAGCCTTCACTTTTTCCTCCCAATTATTCTTTTCCCCGTGAAGATGGAGACCAAGCTGCAGCTCGGGAAAATTTTTTATTACGATTGAGGTTAATTCATAAACCTGCTTCGGTAAAGCAAGTCCAACTGTATCCGCTAGCGCAATAACATCCACCCCCAATTTTAGCTGTGCTTCAATTTGGTCCAAGACTATTTTACTGCTGTATGGATCACCATAGGGATTACCAAAAGACATTGACAAGTATACGACTAGCTCCCTGCCGGCAGCCTTACATGCTTCTTTGATTTGCTTAACAATTTCAAAAGACGCTGAAAGAGTTTGTCTCGTATTTTTTTGTTGAAAGGTGGAAGAAATTGAATAGGGATATCCTAATACATCAATGGACGGGTGTAGTAATGCGTCCGTGGCCCCACGAGTATTTGCAACTATTGCTAAAAGTTTTGTAGCGCTGTCTCCCCGATTGAGCCCTTCTAGGACGGCTGACGTATCAGCCATTTGTGGAACAGCTTTTTGAGATACAAAACTCCCAAAATCAAGTGTATGAAAACCCACCTGAAGTAAAACATTAAAATAATCAATTTTATCTTTTGTGGGAATAAGCGATGCCAGGCCCTGCATGGCATCTCTTGGACACTCCACTAATTGTAGGGCATGCTTTTTCATAACGCATTCATACGCTGATTCATAGCCTCAAACAAAATAATTCCGGCAGATACAGATACATTAAGCGAATCAAAATCTCCACGCATGGGTATGAAAATGGAGGAGTCAACTCCTTTAAGTAGCGCCGGATATATCCCCTTATCCTCACTTCCTAAAATAATACAACAGGGCGTTTCAAAATTTGCCTCTCTCAAAGAGGTTTCACCTTTCATTTGTGTGGCATAAACCTGTATACCATTTAAATGAAGTGTATCAATTGCTTTAAACAAAGAATCAACACGACATATGGCAATCTTTTCAAGAGCTCCCGCTGAAGTAAGCACTGCGTCTTCCTGAAGAGCCCCCACGCCTTTATCTGGAATAATAATGGCATCTACACCAGTGCAGTAAGCAGTGCGTGCAATTCCACCAATATTTCTGACATCGGTAATTCCATCCAACATCAAAAACAAGGGTACACGGCCCTCTCCCACTACCCAATCGATCACTTCCTGTAAGGACTGATATGTGATACGTGATTTCAATGCCACACATCCTTCATGATCGCCTGCATTAAAAGTATCCAATTTGACTGTTGGCACTACTTGTACTGGAACAGTAGCTAATGCAGCTGCCTTTTTCAATTGTACCAGCAACGCATTTGGAAGACTAGAGCTTATGTAGATTCGATCCAACGATTCGCCCTGCTCTAGTGCAAGCAAAACAGCACGAGGGCTAAGGATAAGTTTATTCTTTTTAGGACGAGCCTGTTTATTGCGAAAAGGTTTCACTTGACAAAGAAAAGAAAAAAAAGCCCGCTTTAAAATCAGCGGGCCTTTTAGAGTCTTCTATTTTTTACTTTAATTGAAATGCTTTTTTAACCTTACTGACATAATCTAATTTCTCCCAAGTGAAAAGCTCAACCTTTCTTTTAATCTGCTTTCCATTAGGGGCTTGGAATACTTTTTCAACTACAGCAGGTACACGGCCCATGTGTCCATAGGCAGCAGTTTCAGCATACATAGGATTACGCAATTTCAATCGCTGCTCAATAAAATAAGGGCGCATGTCAAATACCTGCTCCACTATTTTTCCAATTTGACCATCTGTCAAATTCACTTTTGCTGTACCGTATGTATTCACGTTTATGCTGGTAGGTTTTGCAACACCGATAGCATAAGATACTTGAACCAATACTTCGTCTGCCACCCCAGCCGCTACTAAATTTTTAGCAATATGTCTAGTTGCATAGGCAGCAGAGCGATCTACTTTCGACGGATCTTTACCACTAAAGGCACCCCCACCGTGTGCACCCTTTCCTCCATAGGTATCCACAATAATTTTACGTCCAGTAAGACCGGTATCACCATGTGGACCTCCAATTACAAATTTACCGGTTGGGTTAATGTGATACTTGATATCATCATTAAACAACTTGGCATATTTCTTATACTTGCTCTTGATGCGTGGAATTAGGATATTGATGACGTCGTTTTTGATCCGAGCCAACATCTTTGCTTCTGCATCAAAATCGTCATGTTGGGTTGAAATAACAATTGCATCGATTCGAATGGGCTTGTTATTGTCATCGTATTCCAACGTGACTTGGCTTTTGGCATCAGGGCGGAGATAAGGCATTTTTGAGTTCTTTTCTCTGCGTATTGCCGCTAATTCAATTAAAAGATTGTGCGCAAGATCGAGCGCTAAGGGCATATAATGCTCAGTTTCATTAGTAGCATAACCAAACATCATACCTTGGTCACCAGCACCTTGTTCTTCTTTCTTTTTGCGATCAACACCCTGATTGATATCGGCTGACTGTTCGTGTATAGCTGATAAAATACCACAGCTATTAGCCTCGAACATATACTCGCTCTTGGTATAACCAATTTTCCTAATTACACCACGAGCAATTTCTTGTACATCTAAATATGCTTTGGATTTAACCTCTCCCGCCAGTACAACTTGTCCGGTTGTAACTAAAGTTTCGCAAGCCACTTTAGACTGGGGATCGAAAGCAAGAAAGTTATCAATTAACGCATCAGAAATTTGGTCTGCCACCTTATCAGGATGTCCTTCACTGACAGACTCTGAAGTAAAAAGATAGGGCATGGATTATGGGTTTAGGCCCACAAAGATAAGAGGTTGTAAAGATTGAAAAACTAGAGCTTAGAATAAATAATTCGAAGTCGTAAGCGCTTGGAAGGATTTATAAAATTCCCTCCTGCAAAAACTGCTCTACCATAGGCAACAAGATCATTTACATAGACCGCCCCCCAATACTTATACAAAGGGGAAAAAAGATTGGTTCTGCCCGGTGCATATACGCGTAACTTGTAGTTAGTAGAGTCGTTTGTTACTATTTTCTGTACGTATCGAGTGATATCAAATCTATAAGTACTATCCCGTAATAAGCTACCCCCAAACCTACTATTATCGTAGGCGAAAGATCCAAAATTATCTCGGATACCCATGTCCAAATCAAAAGTCAACGCTGTATCACCACGTGCATTCACACGGTCCAACAGGAGACGCTGGGGAAAAGCAAATGCGCGCTGTTGAGAGGTAGGTAATGGCGTCAATATTAATTCAGCTTTGTGTACTACCACATTACTTAATGTATCTAAACCCGGAATACGAATAGTGGCATATGAGCCTGGTGTGGAGGCAATAAAGACTTTGTCGTCACGGGTTTGGTTATTTGTCAAATAGGATCCCCATTCCCCACCTGGCGTTCTTTTAACCAAATTGGCTTGCGTTGTTTTGCTATGGAAGAATTCAGTAAAAGTTGTATCGAGCGAACCATTCTTCCTAACCCTGTAATACACAATAAGTTTAGTATTTGCATCAGTTGGGTTGATGTAAGTAAGTCCATTGCCAATTGCATCAGCTTTGATTGCAAATCCCCTGAAAAGCTTTTTGAATATGGAATCACTGCGATATCCGCCGTTCGAACTAGCGCTTGTGTCGTAATTGGTCAAACGAACACCAAAAGAATTATCAAGGGGGATTCGTATAACATTCACTAGTTTGGTGGTATCCCTGCGTCGAATAACAGTCACAGTATCTTTTAATCGCTTGAGCAGGTAAGATTTTGATCCAAGCTCCTGTGAGCGTGTGGCAAAATCAGGATTATCATAACGGTAAAGTGTTGTATCGCTAAATCCTGCTTGCTGAGCAATTTCAAAAACACGCAATGTAGAAGTAGAATTAGTATCCCCAAAGGTTCCCAAATAAGAAAGAGAAAGAATCACCGAATCAACAGCTATAATTGAATCTTTTCGGTAGAAGGGGTAGATCATAAGGTTAGCAGGAATAATGGAGAAGTATCCATCTGCCTTCAGCTGTCCAAATGCATCATCTTGATTGATATACCCAAGGGCCATCAT
Source organism: uncultured Chitinophaga sp. (assembly GCA_964576375.1). Taxonomy (GTDB): domain Bacteria; phylum Bacteroidota; class Bacteroidia; order Chitinophagales; family Chitinophagaceae; genus JJ008. The sequence goes on along the minus strand of CAZNUR010000001.1, from coordinate 104,395 downwards.
GTCGGTCGAAAGTACACGTGTAGAATCAGGGAGTATAAAATTGTCAGTCTCTGTGGCTAACACGGTCTCAAAAGTGTTGATATTATCAACTGGGGGTATCAGGCCATTTCCTAATGATGTGGCATCGTTGATTTTGGTGCAACTTGGCAACACCATTCCCGCCAACAAAACAATAGAAAGTAATAAAGAAATTGTTTTTCTTAACCGCATTAGTGATGTGTATTCTGATTTACTTAGATGCAAGGTCGGTGTACAGTTGTAAATAGTCTGTTAAATCACCCTCCTCACTATAAGGTATGGTCTTCTTTCCTCTGACCTTGGTAAATTCCTCTGAAAGCTTTTTTTCAATTTTATCTGCTCCAAATGTTATTGCATCAGCAAAACTCGCTCCTCCTCGCTGGAGAGCCGTGTTGGTGCCTTCTTTAAATACCTCAAGATCTTTCTCTTTTAGGGAGGGATGTATCAAGGCCTTTTTTAAGAATCCAGCGCCTAATTTTTCTTTAAAAGTATTTTGTCCGATCGTATAAATTACTTTACTATGAGCAAAAACAGGCTCTTTTTTATACAGCGTTTTTAGATAGGCTGGAATTAAACCAGTCATCCAACCACTGCAATGAATTACGTCAGGAGGCCATCCAAACTTTTTTACAGTCTCCATAGCTCCCTTACAAAAGAAAATAGTACGGAGGTCGTTGTCATCAAACCATTTTTCATTTTCATCATGAAAAACGAACTTGCGTCTGAAAAGCTCCTCGTTATCTAAAAAATAGACCTGTAAACGAGCGCTAGGAAGAGAGGCAACCTTTATCTGAAGCGGAAGATCATCGTTGTCAACAGAAACATTGATACCCGATAAACGTACCACTTCATGCAAACGATGTCGTCTTTCATTAATTACCCCAAATCGAGGCATAATGCAGCGAACCTCAAATTGGCTATCGTTGGCCTTGATAGCCAACTTATTAACCATTTCCGCAAACTCGGTCAGCTCCAAATAAGGGGACATCTCATTTGCAATGAACAGGATTCGTTTTTTTGCAGTCATAAGGTCTGCGAAGTTAACAAATTAATCGGTCAACAACACTAATTTGCAAACCGAAATGTCTAAACGTCTCATTACCACTGGCCTACAATATGTCATTTTTTTAGGAATTGGACTTCTGTTTGCCTGGTTATCCCTAAGGGAGTTAGACCAGGAAAAATGGAGCCAACTTAAGGGCTCTTTACAGGAGGCTAAGCTATGGTTAATACTACCGGTTTCTGCACTTCTATTACTAAGTCACTACCTCAGAGGTTTACGTTGGAAGCTGCTGATCGATCCAATGGGTTACCAAATCAGTGGAATAAATGCATTCCTCACTGTAATGATTGGTTACCTGGTGAACCTAGGGGTACCGAGACTGGGTGAATTTATTCGATGCACGGCCCTCTCCCGATACGAAAAAGTTGAAGTAGAGAAACTGGTAGGAACAGTGATCATAGAGCGACTTTTTGATGCACTATGTTTACTGCTGGTGGTAGGCCTTACTGTTTTTCTTCAACCTGATTTATTTGAAAATATTCGCAGCACACTTACAAATCCTGCGCCCCCCACTCCTGCAACTACTTACAACTACAAAAACTGGATTTTTATTTCGATTCTACTTCTGAGTTTGCTTTGGTACTTAGGAAGAAAGAAAAAACTTAAAGCAGTAAGCCACCAAATAGTGATTATTGGAAAAAGAATCTTGAACGGATTAGTTTCAGTAAAAAAATTAAATAAGCCTCAACATTTCATAGGCTTGACATTTGCGATCTGGACATTATACCTGACTACGGGATATATTGGTTTCATGGCTTTTGATGCCACTAAGATCTATGGCATCACGGAAGCTCTCACTATATTAACCGTAGGAAGCGTGGGCATGATCATATCACCAGGCGGAATTGGAGTTTATGCTTACTTGGTTTTACAAACCATGCAATTGTATGGTCTTGATTACACAAACGCATTAGCTTTTGGATGGATTCTTTGGCTAGTCCAGACTGCAGTCATTCTTTGCGGTGGAGTAATTAGCTTTGGTATTCTTCCTTGGATAAATTCAATAAATAAAAAGAGTTAACAAAATCACTACAATGAACTTTACAACCTGGTTCTCCCCCACTGCACCACACCCAGGGGTCAGTACAGGGCTTAATTGGTCAGGATCTGCCAACGATACCATTATTTCTACATCACCTGTGAATGGAGAAGTAATAGGAGCAATTATCCCAACTACCAAATCAGATTATGAAAAAGTAATTCTGGAAGCTACTCAAGCTTTTAAAGTTTGGCGATTAATTCCAGCTCCAAAGCGAGGAGAAATTATACGCCAAATTGGAGAGGCCTTTAGAACTAACAAACAACAGCTTGGGGAACTCGTTTCCTTTGAAATGGGGAAAAGCTTACAGGAAGGGTTAGGTGAAGTACAGGAAATGATTGATATATGTGACTTTGCTGTTGGCCTATCAAGACAATTACATGGATTAACCATGCATAGCGAACGCCCTGGACATAGAATGTATGAGCAATATCACCCGCTTGGAATTGTCGGTATCATCTCAGCATTTAATTTTCCAGTTGCAGTTTGGAGCTGGAATAGTATGCTAGCCTGGGTTTGTGGTGATGTATGCATTTGGAAGCCATCAGAAAAAACACCCTTATGTTCTATTGCCTGTCAAAAAATAGTAAGTGAAGTTTTTAAACAAAATAATCTTCCAGAGGGAATTAGCGTACTTGTCAACGGTGGACGTGAAGTGGGAGAATGGATTGCAGCTGACCACCGTGTCGCCCTTGTCTCTGCCACTGGTTCTACCAAGATGGGGAAAAATGTAGCCTCAACAGTAGGTGCTCGATTAGGCAGAAGCCTGCTGGAGCTTGGAGGGAATAATGCCATCATCATCACAGCAGATGCAGACCTTGATATAGCGGTACGTGGTGCGGTTTTTGGTGCAGTTGGAACTGCCGGCCAACGTTGCACGACAACACGCCGATTAATAATTCATAGTTCGATTTACGAGAAAATTAAAGAGAAATTAATTGCAGCCTATAAACAAATAAGAATTGGGAATCCCTTGGATACTCAATACCATATGGGCCCGTTAATTGACAAAACTGCAGTCGAACATTACTTAAATGCCATCGAGCAATGCAAAAATACTGGAGGAAGGTTTATTGTTGAGGGTGGTTTACTGGAAGGGGAATCCTTTAAAAGCGGATGCTATGTTAAACCCTGCATAGCAGAAGTAAAGCATGATTTACCCATTGTACATCAAGAAACCTTTGCACCCATCTTGTATCTAATTTGTTACGAAACTATTGAGGAGGCTATTGCAATTCAGAATGAAGTACCCCAAGGATTATCCTCCTCTATCATGACTTTAAACATTCGAGAAGCAGAATATTTTTTAAGCGCGGCTGGGAGTGATTGTGGAATTGCAAACGTTAATATTGGTACCAGCGGGGCAGAAATTGGCGGTGCCTTTGGCGGAGAGAAAGAAACAGGCGGTGGAAGAGAAAGTGGTAGCGACGCATGGAAAATCTACATGAGAAGACAAACCAATACTATCAATTACAGCAAAGAACTTCCCCTGGCTCAAGGAATAAAATTTGACCTATAAAATTTATCTATGAAAAGATTAATAATCCTCTCCTCGCTATTTTTTATCATACTGACAAATGGGCTCCTTGCACAAGACGTGCCATCAGGCGAGATCCGAAAAGAAGTTCCAAAAGGATGGCACTTGTTAGACCGCCCTTCAACAGGCTTTTGGGGAATAAGCCTTGACAAGGCTTATTCCTTTTTAAAGGAATCAAATAAGAAAAGCAATCCGGTTATAGTAGCAGTCATTGACTCAGGTGTTGACACTTTACACGAGGATCTTAAACCAGTGCTCTGGAAAAACCCCAAAGAGGTACCTGGAAATGGAAAAGATGATGATAAGAATGGGTATGTAGATGATGTCTATGGATGGAATTTTATTGGAGGGAAAAATGGCGAAAATGTAACAAAGGACTCCTACGAGGCGGCACGCGTATACCACAAGTTTAAGCAAGAGTTTGATAGTATCGACCCAACGATTGTAAAGTTTACAGCAGAGGGATATGCACGATATGAAATGTGGCGTCGAGCAAAGCAAGAAATTGCGCAAGGCAGCGAAAATGCAGGGGAACTTATCATGCTCAAAAGAATTTATGCGAACCTTTTAAAGAGTGATAGCATCCTTCGCAAGTGTTTTGGAAGAGATACCTTTTTAGGAAAAGACCTTTCTACACTCGTTGTAACAGAACCAGAGCAGAAAAGAGCCAAAAATGCACTGTACAGTTTAATGTCTAACAATGAAGCTCTTGAGGCAACGAATATCAGTTTTATTGGAGAGCTAAAAAGTTACTTAGAAGGATTAGATGCTAAAGCTAAAGCCGCGGAGCAGGCACCCTTTCCATACCGGGCAACGATTGTAAAAGATTCCTATCAGGATTTTAATGATCGATACTACGGTAATAGTAATGTAATGGCTAGCCCTGAGGCTGCTGTGCATGGAACACATGTAAGTGGCATCATTGGGGCTGTTAGAGGGAATGAGAAAGGAATGGATGGCGTTGCCGATAATGTAAAAATCATGACCATTCGCGCAGTGCCAGATGGCGATGAACACGATAAAGACATTGCACTGGCTATACGCTATGCAGTAGATAATGGGGCAAAAATTATAAATATGAGTTTTGGAAAAAGTTTCTCACCGGAAAAAAAATGGGTTGATGAAGCTGTTGCCTATGCTGCTGAGCGCGATGTATTGCTTGTTCATGCAGCAGGAAATGATGGAAAGAATCTTGATACTACCTATAACTTTCCAAGTTCAAAGTTACTCGATCAAACACGTGCCTCAAATTGGATAACAGTGGGAGCCAGCGGCGATCCACTTGCAGGTGGAATTACGGCGGGTTTCTCAAATTATGGAAAAGAAGAAGTTGATGTATTTGCACCAGGAGTTAAAATTTACGCAACGGTACCCGGTGGAAATACGTATCAATTTCTTCAAGGAACAAGCATGGCCTCACCTGTGGTAGCAGGACTTGCTGCCCTTATCCTTGAATATTTTCCCACATTAAGCGCAAGACAAATTAAGGATGTAATAGAACGTTCGTCCGTTTCGGTATCCGATTCCGTGCGAACTCCAGGCACGGGCCAGCTTACTACATTGAATAATTTATCAAAAGCGGGCGGAGTTATAAATGCCTATGAAGCAGTGAAACTAGCAAGCACCCTGAAAGGAGAAAGAAAACTCCCCGCTCAAAAAATGACGGATAAAACTATCACTGCCCCAGTTGCTCCAAAAAAAACAAAAGGATTTTAACAACTGAACTAAGAAAATAGCGTTTCCTATATTTGTAAATCAAGCACCCCCCTATGGGAAAGAAAATTGAAGACGTTGATGCAAATTTGACGGGCGACGGGATTAAGTTTGAGGAAATTAAATCCAGTTGGTTTCGTCGAATCAAAAAAGGAATCAACACTAAAACCTCTGAGAAAAAAGAGACCCCAGAAGGCCTTTGGAATAAATGTCCAGAGTGTGGTCTGATTACCGTAGCATTGGAACTAGAAGAAAACCTTCATGTATGCCCCAAGTGTGATCACCATTTTAGGATTGGAAGCGAAGATTATTTCCATCTACTCTTTGATGACGGCGCTTACACAGAATTATTCACCAATATTCGTAGTAAAGATAAACTAGGTTTCACCGACTTAAAACCTTACCAAAAAAGACTAGAGGAGATATGGAGTAAAACCGATCTCAAAGATTCTATGCGAGTAGCTACTGGCCAGGTGGAAGGGAAAGGACTGGTGGTAGCTTGTATGGACTTTGAATTTATTGGCGGTTCACTTGGAAGTGTTATGGGAGAGAAGTTTTCCCGTGCTGTTGATTACTGTATTGCTCACAAATTACCCTACATGGTCATTTCTAAAAGTGGCGGGGCCAGAATGATGGAGAGTGCATTTTCACTTATGCAGCTGGCTAAAACTAGTGGTAAGCTTTCGCAATTAAGTGACGCACAACTACCCTATATATCATTACTTACCGATCCTACTTTTGGTGGCATTTCGGCATCCTTTGGTATGCTAGGAGACCTAAATATTGCGGAGCCTGGAGCTTTAATTGGATTTGCAGGTCCCCGTGTGATCAAAGAAACAATAAAAAAAGACTTACCGGAGGGTTTTCAACGTAGTGAATTTATACTTGAGCATGGGTTTCTTGATTTTATCGTTCATCGTAAAGAACTAAAAAATCGAATAGCTACCCTGATCTCACTTTTTCAATCCTAATGGTTTCACTACATAACCGTCAAGCCACCTACTCCTACTTCATTGAGGATAAGTTTGAGGCAGGATTACAGCTTCTAGGAACTGAAGTCAAATCACTCCGGGAAGGAAAAGCAAGCTTTAATGATGCCTATTGTATAGTTGACAATGGAGAGGTCTGGATCAAATCGCTACATATTGCCCCCTATAGCCACGGTACACATAGTAACCATGACCCCATTCGCATAAGAAAACTTCTTTTACTAAAACGTGAGATAAAAAAAATTGAGTCGAGACTTAAGGAAAAGGGGCTCACATTAGTTCCGCTGAAGATTTTTTTTAATTCCAAAGGATATGCCAAAATTGAAATTGGTTTGGCCAAAGGAAAGAAAGTAGCCGATAAACGCGAGTCCTTAAAAAAGAAAGAGGCAGAACGTGAAATGAAAAGAGACCGTTTAGCTGATTGATTTAGTTAAATAATTCGGGTTGCGCATCACTTGTTGTTTTGGCTCTTACCCACTCCATTTCAGTAGACTTACTATAATCTGCTAACCGAGTTCCCACAGTTTTCCAGCCAGTCACTTCAGCAACTTTGTTAATCTTGATTTTTGCTTTTCGAACTTGCGTACCTCTACCCTGCTGCATAGCCAAAACAGGCTCTACTTCGGTTGTAACTGCTTCCACATAATTGCCTGGACCCTCTTTGATAAATGAGAATTTTGTCTTTAAAGTACTTGTTTCGATCAAAAATCGTTTGACCAGGTATTGCTTTTTTTCAATATCAGCATAGACGGCAGTAACAGTGGCAGCTGGATCGAATTTCTCAATAAGCAGAACTTTATCGGGATCAAACTTTTGTGAAAGTTCCTGATCACAAATTTCATACATACCATCACTATAAACTACCAGAATATGATCCTCAGGTTCTAAAGAACCCACCAGAACACCTTTATTCTCTGTATTTAAACGACCAAATTTGTCATCGAACCAAATCTTTTTTGCAGTTGAGATACTAGCCTTACCGGTCTCTTTAAACTTAACGGTCCGAATAGGATATTTTGTTACTTGATTACCCAGGCTGCTCCTACCTTTAATAGCCAGCTCTTCAAAATAGAAATCAAACTCTTTTATTCGAGCAGAACAACCAGCTGACAGTAAAATTTTAACTACCTCTGCTTCACCATTTGGATTAATACTTAAATAATGAACCTTACTTTTATCATCTCCCTTTGTTAAATCATACTCTTTGTCTCGCGTAACACCCGTCACATTAAAACGCTTAGCATAACTAACTCCTCCCTTCCCATCAGCATAAATCATGTTGTAAGTGGTACGTTCGTCATTTTTATGAAAAATCGCGACATGCAAAATGTCTTTTCCGATAAATGACTTTTCAGTAACCTTGACCACCTTCAATATTCCACGACGAGTAATTGCAATAATGTCGTCCAGATCTGAGCAGTCAAATAAGTACTCATCTTTCCGAAGCCCAGTCCCGATAAAACCCTCCTCACGATTGACATAGAGCTTAGTATTTACAATCGCTACTTGCTTTGCTTGAATAACTTCGAATTGCTTGATTTCAGTTTTTCTTTCGCGTCCTTTACCGTATTTTTTTTGCAGATTTTCGTAATAAGACACAGCGTAATCAATCAGGTTATCAAGATCATGTCTCACTTGTTTTAATTCTGCCTCCAGCTGTTTTATCTGCGCCTCCAATTCTGCAATATCTAATCGATAAATGCGGCGAACCGGCTTCTCTGTCAACTTTAGGATGTCTTCCCTAACAATGGGTCGTTTTAATTTTTTCTTGAATGGTCCAAAAGCCTCATCAATTGCTTGTATTACTTTGTCCCAGTCCTCATGCTTTTTCTCCAGTTCTTTATAGATCTTTTCTTCAAAGAATATTTTCTCCAAAGAACAGTAATGCCATTTTTCGAGTAACTCACTCTGACGAATTTGCAATTCTTTTTCTAATAGCTCTTTAGTATGATCAACGGATTGCTTTAAAAGCTCTTGTACACTTAGAAATTGTGGGCGTTGCCCTGCTATCACACAGGCGTTCGGTGAAAGAGAAACTTCACAATCCGTAAATTTATAAAGTGCATCAATTGTAATATCAGGTGAAATTCCAGCTACCAAATCCACCTGCACCTCAACTTCAGCGGCAGTATTATCGGTAACTTTTTTAATTTTTATTTTACCTTGATCATTTGCTTTTACAATTGACTCCATCAACTGCGTTGTGGTAACTCCATATGGTACGCTTCTAATTACTAGCGTTTTCTTATCTAGCTCTTCAATATGAGCTCTAACTTTTACACGACCTCCTCTCTTACCTTGCTCGTAATCAGTAACGTCAATCATTCCCCCAGTCTGAAAATCAGGAAATAATTCAAAACGCTTCCCCCTGAGGTATTTAATGGCAGCATCAATCAATTCATTAAAGTTGTGCGGAAGGATTTTAGTCGAAAGTCCTACTGCAATACCCTCTGCACCCTGGGCAAGTAATAAAGGAAACTTCATGGGAAGCGTTACGGGTTCGTTCTTACGCCCATCGTAACTCAATTGCCAAGCTGTAGTTTTGGGATTAAATGCAACCTCGAGTGCAAATTTGCTAAGCCTTGCCTCAATGTAACGAGAGGCCGCTGCATCATCTCCTGTGCGCACGTCACCCCAGTTTCCCTGTGTATCAATTAATAAATCTTTTTGACCTAGGTGAACAAGTGCATCTCCTATGCTAGCATCGCCATGAGGATGATATTGCATAGCCTGCCCTATCACGTTGGCAACTTTATTGAAGCGTCCATCATCCATTTCCTTCATCGCATGAAGGATTCTTCGTTGTACAGGTTTTAATCCATCGTCTATGGCTGGTACAGCTCGCTCCAGTATAACATAAGAAGCGTAATCCAAAAACCAACTCTTATACTGTCCAAGAATTGAATTTTCCTTTGCAGCATCGACAATGAGAATTTTATTTTTAGTACTAGACATTTCTTTGAAATTTAGTAATTCTGCTGCGGAGCGCTTTCGCCGTCTCCATTGCATAAACGAATATCCAATTCTTTCCAGCCCTTCTCCCATTTACCATTGGCCTCAATTGCACCTTCTTCAATAAGCTGCGCTAAGCGATACTGAAGAAAAATGTCACCGGTTTTGACTTTCATTTTGGACTGAGCTTGTGTAACCACCCGTAATGCACGCTGCCAGTCCTTAGTCAGCAACCGCTTCAACTCAGTATCGAAGTAGCTTATGTCTTTACCCACTAACTTTTTACCCCCTTCTAAAATCCGAACTCCTGCATTTTCAGCCATCAATCGATTCCATTCATCAGGATCGATTTCAAATTCACTGGCTGTAACGGGACGAGCTAGTTTTTTTGCTTTTAAAAATTCACGCGGAGGAATCTCCTCAAGCCAATTAGGGTAAAAAAGTTGGCCTTTATCATTAATAAAAGGAAGATTGTTGAGATATAGTATCTCAATCTGACCTTGCCAATTCTTTAACTGAGGAATTAACCAATAATAGCCTGACACGTCATGTTGATTTTGGGCCATCCAAATCCAGCAAATGGCTTCAGCGTCTTTTGCGACCCAGTCTTGGATAGATTGTACAGCTTTTATATCATCTACATTACTAGTAGAAGCCATATTTCCATAGGACGATTTTTCAAAACAGCTTTTCCACCATTCTAGACGCTCCGCTTGCCCAAGAGCTGTATCAATAGCATGAATAGGACCTACTGCATAATCGTCCCGGATTAGAACAATAGGGCCCTCCAGGGAGGCGTCTAATTGTTGGACCTCTTTTATTCGATCGATGTCTGACTCATTAAATATAACATGTAGCATGAAAATCTTATTTAGAAGGCTGAATTAAATAATAAACACAAGTGGTGAAATAATTACGTACCCAAGGAATAGCAGAAATCCAAGCAAATTGTTCACGAGCGTTCCAGCCAAATTTCCATTGATAAATAGGATTAATCAGGTAATGGGTTCTATGTACTATTTTATAACCCGTATCACTACATATACGCTCAAATCGTTCGATAGATATACGGGTCTGCCTAATTTCCAGCAAATCATCAACCGGATCATTATTAAGCTGCAACAACCTCTTGTATAAAAAGCGAGGGAGTAAATGGATATAAGGTAAACGAGAAATAAAGGAATGCGCAATTTGCTGATGTCCTCCAAAAGGCATTTGCCAAGGAGGAAATCCAAAAAAAATCATCCCTCCAGGATTTAGCAAATTATGAAACAACCGAAAAAGTTTAGGCTGGTCGTGAATATGCTCGATTACATCTTTCAGAATTATAAGATCAAAACCTCCTTTTAAGTCATTTATAAGATCCGTTTTATAAATATCTTTTTCAATGTAAAACAATTGACCGCGTCCAATCTCTTCCCATAAAAATCCACAAGCCCATTCAACACGAAGTGGATCTAACTCTACACCAACTGCCCTACATCCTCTTTCAATAAATGCCTTTAACACGCCACCCTCTCCCGCTCCTATTTCTAGAACACGCATAGTACGCTGTATCGAAAAAGAGCGCTCAATAAATGGAATGACATGCGCTACTGCATTTTCATATTGGATTTGGAAATAACGTTTTCTGTCCTGGTGAAAATCAAACATGAGTTAGGAATTAATAACGTCCTCAACTTTATCCAGTTCAAATCGAAGATTTTGAATAATAAAATCTTGTCGGTCAGGCGTATTTTTCCCCATATAGTATTCAAGTAAATGTTGAATATGATCGCCTTGCTCTAATCGCATTAACTGTTTACGCATTCCTGCACCAATAAACTGTGCAAATTCATCTGGGCTAATCTCCCCAAGCCCTTTAAAGCGTGTCACTTCAGGCTTTGCCCCCAGTTTTTTCATAGCAACCTGTTTTTCTGACTCGCTGTAACAATAAATTGTCTCTTGTTTATTTCTAACTCTAAAAAGTGGAGTCTCTAAGACATACACTTTTTCATGCTTTACAAGGTCAGGAAAAAATTGTAAAAAAAATGTCATCAATAAAAGTCGAATATGCATACCATCTACGTCAGCATCGGTGGCGATAACAATATTGTTATAGCGAAGCCCCTCTAACCCCTCCTCAATATTAAGCGCATGCTGCAGCAAATTAAATTCCTCATTTTCATAGACCACTTTTTTGGTGAGTCCATAACAATTGAGCGGTTTCCCCCTCAAACTAAAAACCGCTTGTGTTTCAACATTTCTCGCCTTTGTTATTGATCCACTGGCACTGTCCCCTTCAGTAATAAAAATGGTTGTCTCTTGTTGTTTGGCCAAAAACTCTTCTTTTCCTCTGGCGGGGGCATCTTCGTTCAAATGAAAACGACAGTCGCGTAATTTTCGATTATGAAGATTAGCCTTTTTAGCACGTTCATTAGCTAACTTTTTGATTCCCGCCAACTCTTTACGCTCTCGCTCACTTTGTTCAATTCTTTTTTTCAAAGCCTCAGCAATGGCCGGATGCTTATGCAAATAATTATCAAGTTCTTTTGATAAAAAGTCCCCTACGAATTGGCGCATCGTGGGTCCTTCCACATCCACATTAACTGAACCCAGCTTTGTCTTGGTTTGGGATTCAAAAACAGGTTCAACCACTCGAACAGAGATGGCTGCTACAATTCCAGTGCGTATATCGGAAGCGTCGTAATCTTTCTTGAAAAAATCTCGTATAGTCTTTACATAAGCCTCTCGAAATGCTTGCTGATGTGTCCCCCCCTGTGTTGTGTGTTGACCGTTCACAAAACTGTAAATATCCTCCCCGTAATCATTCGTATGGGACAGCGCCACTTCAATATCATTCCCAATTAGGTGAATAATTGGGTATCGAATTTCATCTTCATTTGTTTTTCGTTGAAGCAGATCTAATAAACCATTTTTACTTAAAAATGATTTACCATTAAAGTTGATTTTTAAACCTGCATTCAAAAAAGCATAATTCCATAGCTGATTTTCAATAAAATCATAGATAAATCGATATCCTTTGAATACGGACTCGTCTGGCGTAAAGCTAACCAGTGTACCATTGGGCTGATCAGTTTTTGATTCTTTGTACTCTTTGACCAGTTCTCCTCTGGAAAAATCGGCAGTTTTTTCTTTTCCATCACGAAAGGCAGAAACTTTAAAAAAAATGCTCAATGCATTTACTGCCTTAGTTCCCACCCCATTTAATCCTACCGCTTTTTGAAAAGCTTTACTATCATACTTAGCACCCGTATTTATTTTACTTACTACATCAACCACCTTTCCCAAAGGAATCCCTCGACCGTAATCACGAACGGTTACAGTTTTATCTTCAATAAGCAAGTCTACAGATTTACCATATCCCATTGTATATTCATCGATAGCATTATCGATTACTTCTTTGATGAGCACATAGATCCCATCATCAGGGGAAGAACCATCTCCCAGTTTTCCAATGTACATACCTGGACGTAACCGGATATGCTGTTTCCAATCGAGGGATTGTATACTATCCTCAGTATACTCTACATTCCTTTTTTCTTTTTCTGTTGCCATGGGTTAGTGAGAGCAAATATAATGAATCAGCGGTCCGTAATTATTGGAATAAAGCAATCAAATCAGCAACATTGATTCTTCTTTTGTGCTCAGGATCGAAAAAACGATAAGTAATGGAATAGTCCTTCCCAATAACATAAATAGCTGGCACGGGTAAAAATGCAGGATTGGGTTGGTTAACCTTATTCAAATCAATTGCGCCACTCCTATAACGAGCTAATTGACTCTCTGAAAGTTCGTAGGCTACATCATATAAACGGGAAATCAAAAGTGCAGAATCATGTACCAATGCAAATCCAGCTTTTGTTTTATCTAAGGTTTTCAATCTACTTTCTTTCGACTCAGGTGAGATAGCAAGAACTGTTACACCTTTGTCGGTAAAATAAGAAAGAGAATCTTGCAGTCGAGCTAATAATCGAGTACAATGAGGACACCAATATCCACGATAAAAAAGAAGTAAAACTGGCTTCTTTTTAGCAAGCTCACGCAATTGAAAGGAACGATCAAACTGATCAACTGCTTTAAAGTCTGGTGCTTTTGCCCCTAAAAAAAGGCCCTCAGGAAGTCCTTGTGCTTTACTAAAAAAGAAATAACAAGTACAAAAGACCAAAAAGAGCCCCTTTCTATACATAACTAAACAATATTACTGTAAGTTCCTGAAGTCAACAGTAACTAGCTTGCTTACTCCTGGTTCTTGCATGGTCACACCATAAATGACATCAACAGTGCTCATGGTCATCTTATTGTGGGTAACAATAATAAATTGGGAATTTTCGCTAAACTGCCGAATCATATTGGTAAACTTACCCACGTTAGCATCATCTAAAGGAGCATCAACCTCATCTAAAATACAGAATGGGGCAGGTTTAATAAGATAGATTGCAAAGAGTAAGGCGGTAGCAGTCAATGTACGCTCTCCCCCACTTAATTGGGTGAGCGAAGTAGGCCGTTTGCCTTTTGGCTTAGCCACCACATCAATTCCACTCTCTGCTATGTTGGTAGGATCCTCGAGCACTAGATCGCATTGATCATCTTCCGTAAATAACGTTTTGAATACTTTTTGGAAATGCGAGCGGACTTGCTCAAACGTATCCAAGAACTTTTGATTGGCTGTAAGTTCAACTTCCTCAATTGTTTTTAACAAACTATCCTTGGCTGTAACTAAATCAGTCTTTTGCTCTAGAATAAAATCGTAGCGCTTTTTCATTTCTGTAAAAGCTTCTATAGCTGTTGGATTAACCTCGCCTAAATTTTCTAATCGTCTTTTCATACGATCAACCGAGGCTTGTAATTCTTCGAGTGAAGTTTCGGTTTCTCGAGATTCTCCCAAGATTGATTCAAGATCTAACCTAAACTCTACACTCATACGCTCCTTCATTCCTGCCAACTGAAGTTTTAAATCATTTAGCTTATCCTTAATTGCAGCAAGTAAGAACTCGACCTGTTCTTTTTCTTTTACTTGCAATCGGATGGCACTTTCCTTTTCTGCTAACTGATTTCGGAGGTTGTAGTAAGCCTGATCAGCCACATTCAGGAGCTTTTCTTGTTGCTCCTTCTCACGAAGCAGCAACTCAAAAGACTGTTCTATTTCAGCTAAAGCTAAAGAAGACTCCTCCTTTAATTGTTGGGTTTCTTGAACTTGCGTTGAGCTATCTGCAATTTGGGCAACTAAATCAGCTAACTGCGTATTCTTAAACTCAAATTCCTGCTTTAATGATTCAATTTTATTTTGTTGACGTGAAACACTCAAATTGAACTCATTAAATTGCTTTGAAGCCTCTTGATAAGCGGTCTCGCCTACACGAAACGCCTCCTCGGCAACTTGTAAACGTTGAGAATTTTCCTGCAATTGCACTGTTAAATCCGTCAGCTCACTCCTAACAGCGGCTACCGACTGAAGTGTCTGCTCTACTTGTACTCTAATTTCTTGTTGACGCTGTAAGCCAGTTTGCTGCGAAGCTGCGATATTTTCCAATTTGTTTTGCAATGCAAAAACTTCATTTGTCAACTGTAAGATTTCCTTTTCAGTTTGACGAAGTGCAGTTTCACGTAAATCCTCGTTAAAAGCAATTACTTCATTATGCTTTATTTGAATAGACGCGCGCAATTGCTCCACTTTTTCTCCTTGGGTCTGGACTACTTCTAAAAGCTTTTCTAAATTTTTTACACGGCCGATTTTGTTACCTTCAAAAACGCCAATACTTCCTCCAGATAGCGAAAATTTACCTTTTACATAGCGGCCGCTTTTTTCAATCACTATTTGGCCGTGACTATTTTGCAATACTTGCTGACTATCTGTAATAAAAACATTTCCAAGCAGGTGTGCAGCCAATTTTTTATACCGTTCTTCCACTTCAATCACATCAAGAGCAGGAGTTGCCCCGTCTAACGTATTATTTTCTACTGCAGACAAGGCGTTAATTTGATCTAGCAAAAAGAAATTAGCCTTACCTTTTTTATTGGCATCTAATAGTTCAATTGCAGATAATCCATCTGCCAAGTTGTCGACAACATAGTAGCTCAAATATGGCTCCAATACATTCTCAAGTGCTTGTCGGTACTCTTCATTTACATAAATAACATCCGATAAAATAGGAACATTGGCTTTCCAGTTTGGGTTGTTATGCAAATACTTGACTGACTCAGGATACCCTTCCATGGAGTCAATCATACTTTTAAGCAAGTCGTATTCGTTTTTCTTTGCATCCAGTTTACGACTTTCGTCAGCCAACTCACCACGTAGTTGCTCTAGAATTGCTTGAGTTTGTAAAATTTGCTCTTTGGTACGATCCTGATGTTGCTGTAATTGATCTAAATCAGTTTTCTTTATTTCTAGAGACTTTTCTTTTTCCTCCCGTTCAATTGTCAATTGAGCAGTTTGAGATTCACGTTGCTGCTGCTCCAACTCCAACTGCTGAAGAGCTCGCTGTAAATTTGCAACTGAGGTGTCAGCTACCGCAACAGTTTTTTCGGCATCAAATTGCTTCCGTTGGGTCTGTTGATAAACCTGACGTGATAACTCAACATGCTGCCTGGCTTCTTCAAGTTGTGCTGAATTTTCTTTAACAATAGTCTCAAGCTTCTGGTGTTCTTCCTGAAGACGAGCAAGGGTTTGCTCTTCCTCTTGAATTTGTTGCGTTGTAAAAGACATGCTTTCTTGCATGCCTTTTTGTTGTCCATCTGCGCGGTCTAAAAATTGCTGGAGCGACAACAACTTATCTTTAAGATATTCGATACGCTGGGCCGCAAGATTTTTATCATTCTCTTTAGAGCGAAGTCCTTGTTGTAAATCATTGAAAGCATGCTGTTGTTGCTGAAGACTTTTTTCCATTTCTAGGAAATGTATCTTCTCTGACTCCAATGCCGCTTCTTGTGTAGCAATCGCAGCTTCCAACTGATGCCTACGATCTGTCTCCTTATCCTGCTGTTCGTTTAAGTCTTTATACGATAAATTAAAACCCTCTAAAGAAGCCTTAGCTAACTCAATACTTACTTCACGATATTCTTTTTTGATTTCGTGATATTTTTCAGCTTTTTTAGCTTGGCTTTCGAGTGACTTTAACTGGTTGTTTATCTCGAACAAAAGATCCTCAATACGAGCTAAATCTTGTTCAGTTGCCTCTAGCTTGGATTTTGCCTCTTTTTTTCTTGTTTTATAGATCGATATACCAGCAGCTTGCTCCAACATTTTACGACGGCTGTTGTCCTTATCCTTAATAAGATCATCCACCATATCCAATGCAATGATGGCATAGCTGTCAGTACTAACCCCTGTATCCATGAAAAGATTCTGGATATCCTTTAAACGACACTGAACATCGTTCAAACGATACTCACTCTCGCCGCTTTTATAAAACTTACGAGTTATGGTCACCGTACTGAATTCAGTAGGGAGCAAGTTTCGTGTATTCTCAAAAGTCAAACTAACTTCAGCAAGTCCGCTTGCAGATCGAGTTTTTGATCCGTTGAATACAAGGCTGTCCAGGTTCTCACTTCTTAAATGACTTATCTTTTGTTCACCAATAACCCACCTGATACTATCTACAATATTAGATTTTCCACATCCATTTGGTCCAACAATACCGGTAATACTCTCGTCAAAATTGATGACAGTCTTATCTGCAAAACTCTTGAATCCCTTGATTTCTAATGTCTTTAATCGCACAGTTCAAACTTTTTATCTTATTGGCGAATTTAGCAGGAATTACCCAATTTGGGGAGTAGATGGGGACCCCAGTTATTCACATGAGGAGTCAAAAATTGTGAGAAGTTTTAATGGGCTAAACCGCTAACACGCTGACTAAGGCTCCGGGGGATAAAGGCTGGCTTAAAGACTGGACACAGATTTTTTTTCCCATGACCAAAACTTGTACAAGCCAGTATCCGCCCATAAAAAGGGAAGCTTCGATGGTCCCCTGAATACCTTCTTGATAGCTCTCCTGGTTTAGCAATTTGAGTTGCTCAGGCCTAATAATTAGTGGAAACTTAATAGGACTATACTTTTTAAAAAGCTTAATTACAGAAGGAGGGTCGCTCTCTTGAATAAGGTTAAAAGGACCCAAAAGACCCGCCGTGTAGGCGCTTACCGGCGTTTGGTAGAGAGCAATTGGATTACCCGATTGCTCAATCTTACCCTTTCGCAATAAAAGCAAGTTGTCAGCCCAAGACAATAAGTCCGACCCGTCATGTGAAACCAAAATCATGGTGAGCGAAAATTGACTAGCCAACTCATTCAACACCTCCTTCATGCTATTTTTATGAGCCGGATCTAAATTCGAAAAGGGTTCGTCCAGTAAAAGGAGCTTAGGCTTTTTCACTAAAGCTCTAGCTAGAACAATTCGCTGTCTTTCCCCGCCTGACAGCTCATTGGTCTTTCGCTTAAGCAAATGATCAACTCTGCAAATTGAAGATATGCGAGAGAGCTCCTTTACGCTTAGATTACTAGCCATTTCGAGCTCCTCCTCTACCCGGTAATTGTTTCTCAACTCAAAGTGTTGGCTTACATAGCTGATGGAAGGATGGCCAGGAAGCAGTTGATCATCAGGTCCAATCACTTTTGTTCCATCAACGAACACTTGGCCATGATCAGCTTGCAAAAGTCCAGCAATAATTTTTAAAAGGGTTGTTTTGGCGGCTCCTGTTTCCCCAGCTATACCCAACTTAGTCCCCTTGGCAACAGAAAAGCTAAGTTGATCTATAATTTTTTCCCCTTTATAAATTTTAACAAGATCCTGTACAGTTAACCAAGACATCGCTCGAAAATAAACTATAGTTTTTGATATAACCTTTCTGTTTTTTTTATGTTATTAGTGCATGGAACACATTTCAACCGACCAAATTAAATCCTGGGACAGGTTTTATCGTGGTAATTTTATAAACTCATTAAGTGGTTTCAAAAGCGTAAGTCTGGTAGGAACTATCGGTGCATCTGGCGTTCCTAATCTTGCCATTTTTAGCAACATCGTTCACCTTGGTGCCGACCCCGCCCTAGTTGGGTTTGTCAACCGGCCTGTTGAAGCCGCTCCTCATACGTTAGAGAACATAAAAGAAACAGGTGCTTACACGATTAACCACATAAATTTTGATATTTATAAACAAGCACATCAAACCAGCGCTAAATATCCTAAAGACTGTAGTGAATTTGAAAAAACAGGACTTACTCCTCATTGGGAAGTAGACATAAAAAGTCCTTTTGTGAAAGAGAGTAAAGTTCGATACGCGCTGCGCTTAGAGGAAATAATTCCAATTAAACTGAACAGAACTTTTTTTGTAATCGGGGCTATAACAGCAGTCTTTTTGGAGAAGAACTTGATTGATCCAGATGGCTTCATCAATATTGACCAAGCGAACAGCTTAACGTCTCTCGGCCTGGATGGTTATTACAAGACTGAAAAAATAGACCGATTGCCCTACGCAAAAATAGTTGCCAGTTAAATCCTTGATTGTATATCCAGATTTTTATCCTTAGCTACTTGTTGGGCTATCTCATACCCGGCATCTGCATGACGTATTACTCCCATACCAGGATCATTACGCAAAACCCTAGATAATCTTCTAGCCGCCTCCGGGGTTCCGTCTGCAACAATTACCATCCCTGAGTGTATACTAAAGCCCATTCCAACGCCCCCACCATGGTGAAGGCTGACCCAACTTGCACCGCCTGCTGTATTCACAAGCGCATTCAGTATTGGCCAGTCTGCAACCGCATCACTCCCATCCAACATTGCTTCTGTTTCTCTGTTTGGACTTGCCACACTCCCGGTATCCAGATGGTCTCTCCCTATAACGATAGGCGCCTTAACCTTTCCTAAGCGGACCAAATCATTGAAAGCCTGTCCAGCAAGCTCTCTTTCTCCCTGCCCTAACCAGCAAATCCTAGCTGGCAATCCTTGAAAAGCAATCTTTTCCTTTGCCATCCGCATCCAACGATTCAATCCAGTATTATTGGGGAAAAGCGACAAGATAACTTCATCAGTAACTGCTATATCAGCTGGATCTCCGCTCAATGCAGCCCATCGAAAAGGACCTTTCCCCTCACAAAACAATGGACGAATATAAGCAGGTACAAAACCAGGAAAAGAGAAGCAGTCCACTGTTGAGGATGGATCAAACTGCTGCTGATACTCTTTAGCTCTTGCTCTGATGTTATTTCCATAATCAAATGTAATGGCCCCTTTTTGCTGTAATTGAACCATCAAACAGACGTGATGATACATAGTCTGATATGAGAGCTTCTTATACTGATCTGGATTGGCTTCACGAAGAATCTTTGCTTGTTCAGCAGACATAGCTTCAGGCCAGTAACCGATGAGCGGATCATGCGCACTCGTTTGGTCGGTCAGTGTATCGGGAATGACGTTTCGCTTAATTAATTGCTCTAACAAGTCCACCGCATTACATAGTACTCCTATACTTTTTGCCTCACCCTTTTGCTTATATTCCAATGCCCGGTCAATTGCCTTATCAATATCATTAAATTTTTCATCCAAATATCTGGTTTGTATTCGCTTGTCAATTCGCCATTCTTCCAACTCGGCAATCAAGGCTACCCCCTCGTTCATAGTAATAGCTAAGGGTTGAGCGCCTCCCATTCCACCCAAACCTGCAGTAACATTTAGGGTGCCTTTTAAGGATCCTCCAAAATGCTTTTCAGCAGCAGCAGCATATGTTTCATATGTCCCCTGTACTATGCCTTGAGAGCCGATATAAATCCAACTACCCGCCGTCATCTGCCCATACATCATAAGTCCTTTTTTTTCCAGCTCCTCAAAATGCTGCCAGTTGGCCCAATTTGGCACGAGTTGCGAATTACTGATTAATACACGTGGTGCATCGGTATGCGTTTTAAGAATAGCGACGGGCTTTCCACTTTGTATCAATAAAGACTCATCATTCTCTAAAACTTCTAAAGCCTTGATTATATCTTGTAATGCCTTTGGATTTCGTGCTGCTTTTCCTCTACCCCCATATACAATTAATTGATCTGGGCACTCCGCAACATCGGGATCAAGATTATTCAATAACATCCGAAGCGCCGCCTCCTGTACCCAACCTTTACAACGAAGAGAATTTCCAGTTGGAGTTTTAGGAATTTTATAGGAGCTCTCAATTATGCTTGTCATATGCAAAATTTTTCAAGTCACAAAAATACATATCTTGAAGTGCAACTTTAAAAAATGAGTATACATATCAATGCAAAAGTGGGCGAGATCGCCTCGATTGTACTTATGCCCGGAGATCCTTTACGAGCACAATTCATTGCTGAAAATTACCTGAACAACCCCGTTAAAGTAAGCCATACACGTAATGTTCTTTTTTTTACTGGGACTTATAAGAATACGCGCGTATCAGTTGGCGCAAGTGGTATGGGTTGCCCCTCAATCGGCATATATTCCTATGAACTTTTTACTGAGTTTAATGTGAATAGCATTATTCGCATCGGTACCTGCGGCGCATATACAACAGCACATCGTTTCTATGATTTGATAAACGTGAAAGGAGCGGCAAGCGAATCCTCTTTTGCAAAAATTGCTTGGGGATTTGATGAGGAGTTGCAGGAATGCCAAGGAACTCTATTTGAATCAATCAACACTATGGCAGCAAAATTAAATCTACCTGTGAAGGTTGGAAATATACACTCAACCGATGTCTTTTACAGTAAAAATGCTGACACTCCAGCTCTTGCTTTGAAATATGATTGCAGCGCAGTAGAAATGGAGTCCTTTGCTCTTTTTGCAAATGCTCGGTATCTAAAAAAGAATGCAGCCTGTTTATTAACCGTTACAGATATAATTCCTACCCACGAGCGACTTTCTGCAACAGAAAGAGAGCAGGCTTTACGCCCAATGATGGAACTTGCCCTGAGTACGGCCTGTACCCTTTAGATTAATATCTAGAATAAGATTCAAATCCTTGATTCAAGTCAATACCGAGCAACAAGGATTGTTGGTGACATTGAGAAAGAAAAGCTGGATCACGAATCAGGGATACAGCCTGTTCTATATCCCTTGAAAAAACACGATCCTCTTTAGCAAACTCAATTTTAGATCGAACCAATTTGTGCATGTGTTCTATCAATAAAGAACTTTTCAAGGGCCTTCTAAATTCTAAGGCTTGTGCTGCCAATAACATTTCAATTGACAAAATGTATTCCAAATTATCAAAAACTTGATTAAGCTTCCTTGCACTGATACTCCCCATTGATACGTGATCCTCTTGTCCCAGCGAAGTGGGAATACTATCTGCACTGGCCGGAAAACATAGTGTTTTATTTTCAGTTACCAGGGCCGCCGTAGTATACTGCGGTATCATAAAACCACTATCCAAACCTACTTTATCCATTAATAAAGTTGGCAAATTCCATTTGCCCTCTAGAAGAAGATAAGATCTTCTATCACTTATATTTCCCAACTCCGCAGCGGCAAAACAAGCGTAATCTAATGGTAATGCTAATGGTTGTCCATGGAAGTTACCACCACTTATAGTTTCGTGCTCATTAAAAACTATTGGGTTATCCGTTACAGCATCCAACTCAATCTCAACTAATTCTTTAAGATGAAGCCAGGCATTACGACTTGCCCCATGAACCTGTGGCATACATCGAAGAGAGTAAGGATCTTGTACCCTATCACAGTGTTCATGGCTTTTAAGAATTGCTGACCCCTCAACTAATTTTCTCAGTCGTTGCGCTACCAACTGACAACCTCCAAAAGGCCTCAATTCATGGATACGTACATCAAAGGGAGATGCTGAACCCATTAAAGCTTCCAAGCTCATCGCACCAATCCAGTCCGCTAACTCCAAACACCTGAAAAAACGATCAACCCCAATCGTTGCAAATGATAGGATAAACTGTGTGCCATTAATTAAAGCCAAGCCCTCTTTGGGTCCTAGTTGTAGGCATGAAAGTTGATGAGTTTGCAGCATAGAAGCTGCACTGACCTCTTGCCAAGAACCATTATTAGCTTTAACAGTTAGCGAGCCGAGGCCAATTAAGGGCAAAAAGAGATGCGCAAGCGGAGCCAAGTCTCCAGAGGCTCCAACACTTCCTTTCTCTGGCACCACCGGGATGTAGTCATGATCGATGTGCCAAATTATCCGTTCAATTGTTGAGAGCTGAACTCCGCTAAAACCGCGGGATAAAGCATGCACTTTTGTTATCAACATTAATTTTGCCACCGCGGGTGGGATTGCATTACCAACTCCCACACTATGACTTTGTAAAATCTTTTCCTGCAAAAGCCGGGTATCCTCTTTAGAAATTCGGGTATTGGCTAATATTCCAAATCCAGTATTCACTCCATATACTGTAGATCCTTGATCAACTATTTTAGTAACAAATTGCTCTCCCCTCAATACTTTTTCCTTCGTGGCTTTACTGAGCACCCCCTTTCTTCTTCCATGTACTAGGTCTAATGCAGCCGAAACCGTGAGAGAATCCTCCCCAAATAAAAAATTTGATACCATGCAATAGGTTTGTCCCGCAATTTAAAGAAATGTAAATTTGCACCGCAACAGCCCCGATCCGCTGTCGGTCCGGTAGCTCAGTTGAATAGAGCAACTGCCTTCTAAGCAGTAGGTCATTGGTTTGAATCCAATCCGGATCACTCAACCCCTTCAAAACTATTGAGGGGGTTTTTTATTTATTTTGACCATTTGATCTTTGCCAATTCTGGTATGCAACCAAGAAACTATCAAAATCTGCTTCATTCACTAAATTTAATTTCTGAGCAATTCGAAGTTTATGCGTAGATAAAGTGGATGGAGCCATGGAAAGATTTTGAGCTACTTCTTTCATTCGTTTTCCTTTACGCAATTGTTTTAATACTTCAATTTCTTTTTCGCTCAGTAGATTAATCAAGTCGGGCATGTCAAAAAATAGATGCCCTTCACAAATTAAGTTGATGATAATAGAATGAGGCACATAGATTTCCCCGTTTAGTACTGTTTGGAAAACAATTTTAATGGTCTCAAGAGAATCTCCTCTGAAAAAACTACCAGAAATTCCAGCCCGGTAAGCAGTTAAAATTTCGCGCGATAATCGCTCATAAATAAAAATAATTTTTATTTGGGGAGTATTATTTTTAAGGATGCGAAGTAAATCATTTGCCTGCTCCTTATACGACACGGTGTCCAATACAAAAAGATCAAAGCTTTTTTCAGAAAGTAGCTTCAAGATCTCTCCCTCCTTTGCCTGCTCTGCAACATTTAACGAAAGATCCTTGACCATTTTTGAAAGAAGCGTTGATAAACCCTCAACCAAAAGCGGCTCTTTAATTAAAAACAATGATCTCATACACTCTTGAAAGTATGCTTATTGAGCACTGGATATCAATTTGTTGTGTATTTAATTATTTCTAATTTGATATCCGTATTTTTTGATTGTTTAATCGAATTTTAATAAGTATTTACAATTATTTATTAATGTAAGGCAAACGAATCTATGGGGTAAATTTGTGCACATGGCTAAATTGGAAATAAAACTAGAGAAATCCTGGAAAACGGTATTGGAGAATGAATTTAATAAGGCTTACTTTCTACAATTAGTCAATCACATCAAAACAGAAAAAGAGCAGGGAAAAACAATATATCCCAAAGGATCACAAATTTTTAATGCCTTCAATACCACTCCTTTGAATCAAGTGAAAGTGGTAATACTAGGTCAAGATCCTTATCACGGAACTGGACAGGCACATGGATTAAGCTTCTCTGTTCAAAAGGGAATTTCATTTCCGCCCTCACTACAAAATATTTTTAAAGAGTTGCAACGAGACATCGGCAATACTTACCCGACGCATGGAGATCTTACTTGCTGGGCCAAACAGGGAGTTTTTTTACTCAATGCCTCACTAACAGTCAGAGCGGGTGAGCCCATGAGTCATGCACAAATTGGGTGGGCCACTTTTACTGATGCCGTTATAAAGGCTATCTCTACGCATTGCTCAAAAGTTGTTTTTATGTTGTGGGGGAAATTTGCACAAGAAAAACAAAAGCTTATTGATGTATCAAAACATCTACTTCTTAAGGCCCCACACCCCTCGCCACTCTCTGCTCACCAGGGCTTTTTAGGATGCGGACATTTCTCAACCTGTAATCAATATCTGGTAAAACATGGAGTTGATCCGATTGATTGGCATATCAATTAATATAGAATGAATATCCTGAAAAGTATCTTGGGAAGAGTTTGGGCATTATGGGCATTAATAACATTTGTTGCGAGCTTCTTACTCATATTAATCCCGTCCTTACTCACGGGTTTGATAGCGGACCCCAATGGCCAAGAGCTGTACATAAAAATCGCCCGAAAATGGATTCGCGTATGGCTTTTCATTATAGGATGTAGATTAAATGTAAAGGGCGAACATCATTTTAAAAAGGGGAAAGCTTTTATCATCACCTGTAACCACAACTCATTTATGGATCCCCCACTCTCCTCTCCCTTTATAAATGGACCTAATAAAACAATTGCAAAATCTACTTTTACGAAGGTTCCCCTTTTTGGCTGGTATTACAAAAGAGGGGGTGTAATGGTAAATAGAAAAAATGAGGAGAGCCGTCGAAAGAGCTACGAGGAGATGAAACGTGTTCTTCGAGCTGGTATGCATATGTGTATCTACCCAGAGGGTACAAGAAATAGAACCAGTGCACCATTAAAGCCTTTCTATAATGGTGCATTTAAACTAGCCGTTGAGACCGGGCACGCCATACTTCCCACAGTTCTTTTCAACACAAAAAATGTACTTCCTCCAGGAAAATTTTTGTTTGGGTGGCCAGGCAAAATGGAAATTCATTTCTTACCTCCTATCAACCCAGAGGGGCATACGGCAGATGAATTAAAGACAATTGTATTTACAACCATGCAGAATTACTATCAGCAGAATTTAGCTAGTACCCTGTAAAAAAGCGTGTTCGGTTGATCCTAAGATCTTGTAACAGGCCCGCTTTAGGCGAAACCGTAAAATTAAATGAGCGAGTAAATCCAACTGGAATAACATTGATAGATAATTGCCAACAATGCAAGTCCCTATTTACAGACAAGGTCAAATACTGTATATCAAGTTTCTTGACATCAACACTTGCGCTACCCGATAATTTCCATTTGGGAGTTAGATTAAAACTTCCATTGAGATTAAGCCCGTTATTGAACTCCGTATCGAAACCACTGAAATCAGGACGAAGACGGCTGTAAAATGAAAGTGAGTAGCTTAAGTTCAGTTGCCAATCAATATTAAAATCAATAAACTCATTAGGGTTCTGTTGCATGTACTCTAGTAATCGTTGTTGATCGGCTGCTAATACTGGATCTTGCAAGCGTTCTTCTTGTTGCTTTCGTTTCAACTCCTCTTTTTTAGGATCCTTAGGTTTACTTTGTAAGTTGGTGCCAATAGAAACACTTCCAGCGGTGAATCTTCCCAAACTAAACTTACCTCCCTGCCAAGCAAGTTTGTTGATTTCATTACCTCGCTGGTCCACTTGGTATGGATTTAGTGTTGCAGTAGCATTAATATTTATTTTATCGAACAAGGTGGTCCGTACATAAAGAGGAATATCTCTTGAAAGGCGCATGGAGTCTCGTAAAAGGTCATAAGAGGCGTTGAAACCAAACCCTTCCAAAATCATTACTTTTTTAATAGCTGCTTTACCCGTGTCTTTTTTTGAACGATACTTCATTTCTAAGTTGTTATCCAAGCCAAATTGAATAGCTCCAGACTGCCTAGTTGCAGCATTAAAAAGAACCTGGCCCCCCATTTCATTGTAAAAAATACCTCTACCTGTCGCATCAACTTGCGTGTACCGAATACGAGAACGATTCAAGTCGGGCGTATAGGACATGGCAAGCTGTGGTCGCATTACATGTCTCACTGCAAGAACTCGGGACTTCTTGAATGAATACATGCCGTAGAGCGCCGTGTTAAAACCCAAGGAAAAGCTAGCGCGTTGATCAATAAACATTCCTTTTTTATTGATTGTATCTACCTTACCACGTGCTTGATTCCACTTGTATTGAGTCAAACGTTGAAGCCACACTTGATTATAACTAACTCCAGGAGATATTATAAGACGACCCCCAAGCACGGGGGGTAAAGACAGGGTGATCGGTATAGAGTGATTAGCTCCCCACTCTGCTGTATCTAGCAAAAATTGTAAAAAAGGCTTAATCCCATTCCTTCCATAAGCAACCGTATCGTAGAAACTTACATTATTAAAAAAGTTACCCGTGTATCCAATTCCTAACTTCTCATACCATTTTGCCGTTCCTACACCTTCTTTTCGTTGAAATGGGAAAATTGTGTTTACTGTAAATGCTCCATTTGGTAGGCTTAGATTGATTAAACCAAGATTGTTATTCTGTGAATGCGTAGCACTCAAAGAAAGATTATAGGGCTTGTTTTTCCAGGTTTTAGAAAAGTTTATAGAAGACCCCATGATGTTTTGAAAAGGCAGAATTGCATTGCCTGGAATACTTTGGTTGTACTTGGTTGAACCTGCATTTACATTAGCGGAGAAGCTAACTCCGGGTCGTGCTCGGCTATCTACAGCATGGTTCCAAGATATGTTGAATACTTTACTAGATGTGAAATCGGGATCCCCCTTAAAGTTTTGCTTAGAAGAACGAAAATTAAAAGTTAATCCTCCATTGAATCGGTATCGGGTTCGATAAGAGGCTCCCAAACTCGCGGCCCATTCTCCGTAGGAAAATACATCAGCCCCCAATTTCATATCCCAATGATCATTAATTACCTTATAATAACCGATTTCCTGCAAGCCTATCCCTCGATTCTCATCAGTAATGAAATTGGGCCGTAGAAGACCTGAATGTCTTCCCTGGCTTAATGGATAAAAACCAAAAGGAACATATACCGGAATCGGCACCCCTTCAAATTCTGGATGAGCAGGTCCAGATACCGCCAATTGCTGGTTTATTACTTTCATCTTCCCTGCCACAAACGAAAAATGTGGCTCGTCAAGCAGACAGGTTGTAAATCGTGCTGTACTAATGAAAGTGGTAGATGGATTAACTTTTTTTGCCTTCTCCCCAATTACTAGCATTTCTCCTTGCTGGGTATATGTTTTAGTGGTTAGACCCACTTGTGTTTTAAAATTATAGCGTATAGTATCATTGGTCATTTCCGCTTCCCCCGTTTTAAAGTAAGCTGGATCCAACGTGTTGCCGACACTATCAACCGAACGAGTTGCTAAAACTACTTGTGTACGTTGATCAAGCTCAACTTTAGGAGCTTGTAAAATCATATCAGCATAGACGGTTTTTGTCTTACCATATAACAACACTTTTTTAAGTGGCACCATAACAACTGCAGAGTCCTCTGCTTGGTACTTAATCGGTGCATCTAAAGTGTCCGATGACTTCTTTAGTTGGAATGAGTCGATACGTTGACGGAAGGTATCAGTACGAGCTGGTAAAGTATCCGAAGGTTGAACTGTTAAGGATCTGCGAAATGTTGGAGAGGATTGGGCATATAAATGAGTTATGCACGCATGGGCATAAAATAAAGCGACGAAACAGATCCGCCATAAGCAGCATTTTGGCTTAAATTTGTACATCTTGAATTGCGGCGGAGCAAATGTAACCTTTTATGGATTCGCGATTTATCCGCTGCATTAAACAAAATGTGAATATTACTTTTTCCTGATATGACGCAACGCATTCTCCTCTTCTTCTTGATTATTGGCGGGCTTCTAACTATATCCTCGTTTGTACGACCTGGCGCAAATAATGCTGCTCCTAAAAAAGTTATAGGAACGGTCATTATTGATCCTGGACACGGAGGAAGTGATCATGGAGCAAAAGGTCGATTTAGCTATGAAAAAGATATCTGTTTGGCTGTATCGCTTAAGTTAGGAGCATTGATTACTAAAGAATTCCCAGAGCTTAGGGTACTTTATACTCGCACAACAGATACCTATCCTGAGCTACATGATCGGGCGAAATTTGCAAATGAAAACAAAGGTGACCTTTACCTCTGCATACATGTTAATGCTGCCCGTGGCAAACGTGTGGGAGAAATTGTAGGATACAAAACAGTTACTTACTATACCGGAAAAGGGGCCAGTAGAAAAAAAAGAACAAAAAGAGTTCCCCAATACAAATACACGAACCTTCCCAGCGAGGCAAAAGGAACTGAGACCTACATCTGGGGAGCACATAGAAGCGAAGACAAGGAACTGGCGATAATTGAAAATGCTCCTATGTTTCAAGAGGAGAATTTTGAAAAAAATTATGGAGGAGTTGATGTCAATTCCCCGGAGTTCATTGCCATATCACTTTTAAAAACAAAGCAATATTTCAAAAGAAGCGCCACGCTTGCTGGCTTTATACAGGATGAGTTTGCCAAAGTAGGACGTGTGGATAGAGATGTTCGTCAACGAGCTATTGGAATCTGGGTTTTACAAGCCACTGCCATGCCAAGCGTGCTGGTAGAGACAGGTTTTATTTCAAATCCTGAGGAAGAGGACTATCTTAATAGTGAGGCTGGACAGGAGGAACTTTCTGCATGTATGGTCAGAGGAATGAGAAATTATCTAACCTGGCTTGAGCAAAAGCAACAGCCGGAGGCTACCACTACCAATAATTCTACCACGGCCACTACTCACTCTTTTCTTGAAGCAGTTGAGAAAAAACACAAATTGTCCAAGAAATGAAAGTATCCAACGAGACTAAAGTAGGCGCGCTAACGATCATTGCACTTGCCCTATTATTTATTGGCTTTAACTACTTAAAGGGAAAAGACCTTTTTACTCCATCAAAAAAAATCTATGCTGTATTCACAGATTTAGGCAGTCTTGAAAAATCAAATGAGGTAAAAATCAACGGACTACCTGTGGGTACAGTATACCAAAAGCAAGAAAAGGATAAAAACGTAAGCGCAATAGTTGTTACAATCAATCTTACCAGAGATATCAATATTCCCAGTAACTCAGTAGCCTATATTGCCTCCAGTTTAGTTGGCTCCTCCTTTATTGTAATTGAAAGAGGCAATGCTTCACAAATGCTACAAGATGGTGATACTATTCAAACCAGAATGGAATCAGGTTTGCTCGGTGATGTAAAAGCGCAATTAGACCCCACTATCAGCAGTGTAAGAGGTATTTTAGATTCACTTAAAAAAACGTTGGCTGGCGTTAATGACGTTTTGAATGCCAATACAAGAAAAGACATTCGTGAAACCATTGCTAATCTAAATTTAGCAAGCGCCTCGCTTACTAGCTATCTCGAGGCCACTGGTCCCGTAAATCAATCCTTAGAAAATATCTCGAGTCTTACAAAACGTCTGCATAAAAGTGCGGAAGCCATTGATCAAACAGCAGAGAATACTTCAAAATTCACAGCAACCTTAGCGTCCCTACCCTTAAAGAATTCAATCGATACACTTTCGATTGTCATTGGGAATCTAAAAAGAATTACCAATTCACTACAGCAAGGTGAGGGAACTGTTGGAGCTTTGCTAAACGATAGACAACTCTATGAACAACTTCAAAAAACGTTGTTAAGCACTGAAATTCTTTTGGACGACTTACGCACACACCCAAAAAGATATGTAAGCTTTTCTGTTTTTGGAAAGAAAGACAAATCGGCTCCATTAACAACTCCAGTTAGCAAAGACTCTCTTCCAAGATAATAATTATGAACACGTATTTATCCCGTGTTTTATTAGTAGCAGGCTTATTATCACTCCCCTTTCTAACCTTATTAGGGCAGGAAAAAAAAATTACTGTTGATTCAGTATCAGTAAAACCAGACACTAATAAAGTAGAGATTATTGGATCAGACAGACTCACCCTTCTTAAAATTGATGATACTACCAGTATCCAAATTCTAGCTGGTCATGTACGACTCAGGCAAGGAAAAGCCCTTTTTTACTGCGATAGCTGTGTACTAAATAATAGTGCGAACGTATTCGAGGCATGGCGCAATATTCAAATTAAGGATGGAGACAGTATTCAAGTCAATGCTCGGCATCTTGAATATAAAATAGACAAAAAGATGGCCTACCTGGATGGCGGTGTTACACTCAGTGATCGAAAGGCCACTCTAACAACCCCTTCTTTGGAATATAATCTTAATACAGATATTGGAATTTACACGAATGGAGGAAAGGTGGTTAACAAAAAGACCACGCTGACAAGCAAAGAGGGATACTACTACGCATCCTTAAAAGAAATCTATTTTAAAAATGATGTTAGATTAACCGATCCAGCATATAAGATTTCGACAGACTCTTTGCTTTACAACACAGCTACCCAAACCAATCGTTTTATTGCTAAAACAACCATTATAGATAGTAGTGGCAGAAGAATTGAAACCCAAGACGGCTATTACAAAGGAGGAAAAGCATCCTTTAGCCAAAGACCTGTAATTATCGATGGAGCCACTACCATTACAGGAGATCGAATAGCCTTTGATGACAGCACTGGTACATCGCAAGCCATAGGCAATGTAGTGGTAGTAGATACAGCGCAAGGTACCACACTGGTCACGGGTCAGCTTTACCGAGAAGACAAAGGAGAAAGAATGCTTGCCACCGGAAAACCACTTTTAATAATCAAACAAGAAAAAGATTCGCTCTATCTGGCAGCTGATACCATTTTCACAGCGTTACAATCTACCGTTACCCAAAACACACCCGATAGTGTTACGATAAAAAAAGATACAAGCTTGTTGAAGAATACAAAAAGAATCAGCACTTCAAAAAAAGAGGATACGCTTCGTTATATTGAAGCTTTCCATCACGTAAAAATATTTTCTGATTCACTACAAGCTGTGTGTGATAGTCTTTATTACTCAGACAAAGACTCAATTTTTAGACTATTCAGAGAGCCAATCTTATGGTCCAATAAAAACCAAATATTCGGAGATACCATATGGTTGTATACCAAAAACAAAAAAGCTGATCGGTTGATGATCTTTGAGAATAGTATGATAATCAGTGAAGCCGACACAGGAATATACAATCAAGTTGGGTCAATCAGGATGGATGGGAAATTCACAAATGGATCTCTTGATTCCATGCGTGCGTTTGGCAATGCCGAAACCATCTATTTTTTGCAAGAAGAGGATAGCTCTTACACCGGTATCAACGAATCTAAAAGCGATTTAATTGATATTTATTTCTCCAACCAATCCCTTGATCGCATCGTTTTACGAGGAACCGTAAGCGGTACAGTTTGGCCGATTCAACAGAAAAACCCCTCTGCAATGAAACTCCCTCTCTTTAAATGGAGTGATGCTAGAAGACCAAAGACAAGGCTGGATTTACTTGATTGATGTTGAAAATCATTATAATAAGTATATACACTTATTATTTAAACCCGTTCTGTTCACATATGGGGGTAACCCGAGTGTATCAAAAATTGAATAGGACTCGGATTTTCTATAAATTGCGAGGTATATAACCAAACTTACAGCCATGAGAAAAATTCTCTATGTCCTTTTGGCGTTAACCCTGTTTACAATGGCTATTCCCCAATCGGTGGAAGCGCAGGAAAGAACGCTGACTGGTACAATTTTGGCGGACGATTCAAAATCTCCTCTGCCTGGTGTAACGATTCGAGTAAAAGGAACTCGTAGACTTGCACAAACTGATGCTAATGGTAAATTTTCTATTCGTGTGAACACAGGAGAAATTCTTCAGATTTCAAGTGTAGGCTACGAAACAACAGACATCAAGGTAGGTACCAATGAAACACTTGGTCTAAGCTTGAAAACTGCTGATAATACATTAGGTGAAGTAGTGGTAACAGCCATGGATATCAAAAGAAATCCTCGCTCCATGGGCTACTCCACACAAACTTTAAAAGGGGAGGAAATTCAAGAGACACAACGAGAGAACTTTATCAATGGTTTACAAGGTCGTGTTGCCGGTCTAACGTTGGATCCAACTTCCGGTGTTGCTGGCGCATCCTCCTCCGTTGTGTTGCGTGGTTTCAACTCATTATCACTAAGCAATCAACCACTCTATGTAGTTGACGGAGTAGTAATGGATAACTCAACCATGAATGAAACCTCTTCAGGTGGAGCGACCATTGGTCTTGCCTCTGACAGACCAAACCGATTCAGCGACTATCAAAATCGTATTGCAGATATTAACCCTAATGATATTGAGAGTATCACAGTATTAAAAGGCCCAGAAGCTACAGCACTATACGGTAGCCAGGCCAGCTCTGGTGCAATCATTATCACCACTAAGAAAGCAAAAACAAACAAATTTGCCTTTCAATACGATAATAGTTTCCGTATCCAAGAGGTAACACGATTCCCTGAAACACTTGATACCTATGGTCCTGGTACGAATGGTCTAGCTGGAAATAGCTTCCGTCGCTTTGGCCCTGCCTATGCACCAGGCACCAAGTTGTTTGATAATGTTGGCAACTTCTTCCGTACCGGTACAGCACAGACACACAACCTTGGTGCTGACTTTGGAATTGGCGAAAGCAAGTTTCGCGTATCAGGTAGTTATTTCAATCAACAGGGAGTTGTTCCAAACAACGATTTCCTTCGTTATAATTTCCGTATTTCAAACACCACCAAGCTTTTGAAAGGTAAAGTTGATATCACTCCTTCATTTGCATATGTACGTTCAACGAACAATAAAGTATTAAGAAGTGGTGGTGGATTCTTACTTAGCTTATTAGTATGGCCCCGCACTAACGATATCAGAACTTTTGAAAACGACCAAACGGGAGATAAACTTGACTTATTTGACAACACCTCTACAAATGGTGAATTTGACAACCCGCTCTGGAACGTAAATAACAATTTTGGAAGAGATGAGGTTGAACGCAAAACTTACACCCTAGGAATCAACATCAACCCATACAAATGGCTCACCATAGCCGGACGCTTTGGTTATGACCAATATGACCAGGACGGATTCATGTTCTTACACCCTCAATCTTTCTACCTCGGTGCTGCAAATGGTGGTTCTTTAGATAATTATTGGAGAAAATACACAGGCTACAACCATACGATTACCGCCACCGCCAAAAAAGATTTAGGTAAGGGCTCTTCTATACGCGTTATGGGCGGTACAATGTGGCAAGACTACACCACTAAGATGTTTGCTGTATACGGACTTAACATCGTTGACTCAGTTGGTGGTCTAAGTAACACAGCGGGTGGAAATGGAAAGATGTACAAGAATGGAAACTTTGTTACAGACAAAGATCTTGCCCAAATCATGGGCAATTACATGGATTCTAACGTTACCCGTCAGAACACACGCCTTCGTTTGAATAGAAACAAATTTGGCGAATGGAACTATGTAACACTACGTCAGTTAGCCTTCTTTGGAGAGATCGCTTACAGTTACAAGAACTACTTTTTCGTTAACTACACCCACCGTTTCGAGCAAGCCTCTACTCTGCCTGTACAAAACAGAAATTACAATTATCCTGGTATGAGCGCTAGTTTGATTGTAAGTGATCTATTCCCGGAACTGAAAAGAAATAATTTGGTTAGTTATTGGAAACTACGCGCCTCTCGCGCCAGCACAGCTCGTTTGAACAGCCCCTACTCTACGCAGTCTGTTTTCGTAGACAATCAAGCTAGTGGTGGTGGTTACTCTTACGGTTTCTTCAACAATAACTCCGAGCTGGAGCCAGAGAAGCAGAACACATTCGAGTTAGGAACAGAGTTCAGACTTTTCAAAAGCCGATTGAGTATCGATTTCACTTATTACAACACTCTCAATAAAGGACAAATCATTGAAAATTTCCGTTTGAGTTATGGAACCGGGTTTGTATTGAACACTCAAAACGCCGGATCTACTCGTAACAAAGGGATTGAAGTGGTACTCGATTACAACGTAAAAAGAAGTGCTAAGTTTAGCTGGGATATGCGCTTCAACTTTAACCGCATGCGTAACAAAGTAGTTGAACTACCTAAGAGTGTATCTGAATACTACATTGCAGACACTTGGTTGTATACAGCACGTGGTGGTATTACGCTGGGAGGACCCACTACCTCTATCACAGGTTCAACTTATCTACGTAACAATGCAGGTCAAGTGTTGATCAACCCTGCAAATGGCTTACCTATTACCGACGCTACTTTCCGTGTAATTGGTGATAGAAATGCTGATTTTACCACCGGCTGGACAAACAATTTCCGCATGGGCAACTGGCGAATCAGTATGCTTTGGGATTTGAAAATGGGTGGTGATATCTTCAACGGAACCAATCGCTTCATGACAGTGAATGGTTTAAGTAAATACACCGCTGATCGTTACGTACCTCGCGTAGTTACAGGTGTTTTAAGAGACGGTCTTGAGAACTCAGCAACACCAACTGCCAATACAATCAGCATCATCCCTGCTCTAAATGACGCTTACTATACCTTACCAGATGAAGAATTCATCGAGAGAGATGTCAACTTCTTCCGATTAAGAGACATAACGGTTAGTTACACATTTAAGAAAAATGTTATCCGTGGCGTTAAAAATTTAAGCGCATTTGTAACTGGTAATGACCTGATCTTATTTACTAATTACAGTGGCGCCGATCCTGCTGTAAATGGTAATACGGCAGCTGGTAGAGGTGTGGGAGCATTTGGTTTCGACTATGGAACCTTAGCCGCGCCTTTGCAATTGAACGTAGGAATCAGAGCATCCTTTTAATACTTGAAAAACGCATTTATGAAACATACCTTCTTTAAATCGTTAGTACTCCCAGGCTTAACAGCCATTCTATTATCAACGGGATGTACAAAAAAGATCGATGAGGCTTTTGCCAACCCCAATGCAAAAACCAGACAACCTGTTGAGGAATTACTCCCAGGAGTGATCTCAAACATGGCTATTCAACACTCCGCAAACGGTACCTTGTATGGTCCCCAAAACGATGGCCTCTACTTTGGGCGTTATGTTCAGTTTTGGGCTACTAGTACTGCTGGTAATCAATATGACCAAATGGGTGATAATTTTATCAACCGTAGTGACATCTTGGGAAGCATCTGGGCCATGCACTATTATGGCATGGGTGCTAATATCAGCCGTATCATTGAATGGGGAACTGAAGAGAAAAAGTGGGATTATGTTGGAGTTGCTCAAGCGGTTCGCGCATGGGGATGGATGACTCTAACAGATACGCACGATGATGTAATCCTTCGTGAAGCTTTTCGTCCAGAGCAGTTAGTTTTTAAATATGACCCTCAACCCGATGTATATGAAGAAGTCAAAAGGCTTTGTCATGCAGCATTGGCCAATTTAGCAAAAACTGGAGACGGCGTAAATCCAGCAAATCTTGCTATCAGTGATCGTTATGGCAATAGAGGTGATATTAACCGTTGGAGAAGATTTACCTATGGGGTATTGGCCAGAACTTTTAACCGAGTAACTAACAAATCAATTTACCAACCAGACTCTGTTATTTTTTATGCTAATCTTGCTATGCAAAACAATAGCGAGAATACTAACATCACTTGGTCAAATACTGGCGGAACTGGTACCTACAGCTTCTGGTCCCCATTCCGTGGTAATTTTGGAGCACTACGTCAATCTAAATTTATTGCTGATTTGATGTCAGGTTTGAATGGGCAATTCCCTACTGGTAATGTTGACCCACGC
Source organism: uncultured Chitinophaga sp. (assembly GCA_964576375.1). Lineage (GTDB taxonomy): Bacteria > Bacteroidota > Bacteroidia > Chitinophagales > Chitinophagaceae > JJ008. The sequence goes on along the minus strand of CAZNUR010000001.1, from coordinate 68,445 downwards.
GCGCCTTACATAATTCGTGAGAATCCAAATGGAACCTACAGAGGAATAAGACCAAATAGAGGATCTGACCTTTTAACAAGTGTAGCTGACAGACCTGATAATTTTTGGGGAGGAGCATTCTCCATTACAGCTGCACCTGGTAATGATGATGCTTGCCGCTATATTTTCAAAAACGCTCCTATTTTCCCAATAATGACCGCAGCCGAGATTCAGTTTGTTAAGGCGGAGGCTATGCTTCGTAAAGGTGATAGAACAGGTGCCCTTGCTGCTTACAGAAAAGGAATTGAACTGAATTTCCAAGAGCTACGTACCAACTACGAAGTGAGCGTTCCTGCTGCACGACGTATGACAGACGCGCAGCGTGATGCTTACCTGAACAATCCTTTAGTAGTACCGGCTGCTGCTGATTTGACACTCTCCCACATCATGATGCAAAAATACATTGCCATGTACGGATGGGGAGTAGTAGAAGTATGGGTTGACATGCGTCGCTACCACTACACTGATCTTGATCCAGTAACAGGACAGCAAGTTTATAGAGAATTTGCTCCCCCAACTGGCATTGACCTTTTCCCAAATAACTTAAATAAGTGGATTTATCGTGTAAGACCTCGTTACAATTCAGAATATTTGTATAACGTGGACGAACTAAATCGCTTGGGAGCCTTTGCGCCAGATTATATCACCAAAGAATGCTGGTTCTCCAAACCATAACCTAAAAGATAAAATGCAAACTATGCAATTAAATAACTTTTCCAGACTCTTCATTACAGCACTATCCTGCTTGGTGATGTTTAGTTCTTGTCAAAAATCTTTTGACAAAAAATTGGCCGCAGATTATTACACTGGAAGTGGATCAACGATTCAAGCGTTCATTGGTACCGTGGGAGCCAGCCGCAACTATGTTTATGTTGATGGTAAACCTGTTAATGGTTCAGCCTTAGTAACTGGTAACGTTTTCCCAGCTACAGGCTATGGTTATGGCGTGCCTAGTGGTCTTCGAAATATGATGGTACGCGACACGCTTTCCACAACAACACAACCGCAATTATCATTTGCCCAAAATTTTGAAATTGGAGGCAATTACACTGTTTTCACTTACGATACGATTACCGCTCCAAAACAAAAAACAGTTAGAACCAACATCGTGATTCCTACTGATACTACCTGCCGTGTTCGCTTTGCGAATTTTGCTTACAACGGATTAGCAATTACTCCTGCGGTAGACATTGTATCACTTGGTAAAAATGAAATCGTAGCAACTAATTTGCAGTATACTGATGTAACTGAGTTTATCGTACACCCTACTCGAATTGGTACAGAAGCTTTTCAGGTACGATTGGCTGGTACAAACACAGTGCTTGCCACTTCAACTATTTCTACCTTGCTACCGCAAAGAAGTTACACGGTTGTATATCGTGGCTCCCATCGTGCAACGAGTGGAACTAGCATACGAGCCGTGAGTGTATTCCTAAATTATTAATAGAGTATATGCTCATTATAAAAAAGCCGTACTTAGTACGGCTTTTTTATTTTCAAAAATTAGGATACTCAATTATGCGAAAAACGCATAGCTAAGTAGAATCGCAGTAATTACGCCTACCAAGTCAGCTAGTAACATCGATCCAATTGCATAACGGGTATTTCTGACATTTACCGATCCAAAATAAACAGCCACCACATAAAAAGTAGTGTCAGAGGAACCTTGTAAAACGGAAGCTAATCGTCCTGCAAAAGAATCTGGTCCGTAAGTTTTCATCGTATCAAGCATCATACCACGCGCTCCGCTCCCACTAAGTGGTTTGATTAGTGCCGTGGGTAAGCCATCTACAAATCGTGTATCCAAGCCCGTCAATGAAAAAACAAATTTTACGCCGTTAATCAAGTAATCAAAGCTTCCGCTGGAACGAAGTAAACTGATAGCAACCAGCATTCCCACAATATAGGGGATGATACGGATGGCCGTTTCAAAGCCACCTTTTGCTCCCTCGACAAATGCGTCAAATACATCAATCTTTTTATAAAGACCCCCCAGAACAATAGCCACAAAAATGAATAAGATTATACCGTTACTTAATTGGGATGAAAAAAGTTGAGAAGCCGCTGCATCCAAACGCATCACATAACTAACCAGCATCGCTATTACGGCAGTTATCCCTCCTACCCAACCAATGATTACGGGTTGAAATAAATTGATTTTTTGTCTCCATGAAACAATGAAAAGTGCAGCCATGGTAGCGGCAAAAGTTGCAATCATGCAGGGTATGAAAATATCAGTAGGATCTGCCGCTCCCAGTCCAGAACGGTAAGCCATGATGGTAACGGGTATTAAGGTAAGCCCTGAGGCATGCAAGGCCAAGAACATTAATTGCGCATTACTGGCCACGTTTTTGTTAGGGTTGAGCTCTTGTAAGCTCTCCATGGCTTTGAGACCAAATGGAGTGGCGGCATTATCTAAATTGAGCAGGTTTGCAGAAAAATTCATCATCATATGCCCCGTGGCGGGGTGTCCTTTAGGAACTTCGGGAAAAATCCGTGAAAAAAAGGGCCAAATCAATCTAGAAAGTAGCCGAACACCCCCAGCCTTTTCCGCAATTGACAAGAACCCCATAAATAAGGCTAAAATTCCAACGAGAGGTAGAATAATATCCAGAAATGCATTCTTGGCTGTTTCAATCACGCCGTCTACCTTTCTGACCAGTCTTGCTTGTATTTCTACAAAACCTAGCACCTCTAAATGGGCATATTTCCTGGTTAAATAAGATATAGAATCTGGTTGTCTTGAATCGTGTAATAACACTGTAGCTTTTGCTGGCTCAGTTGTAGGAAAATAGCCGTAATCAGCTAAAAAAGCAGGATAGCTAGAAGATAAACCCAAATGAGTAGGACTCCCCACAGTTACATAAAAAGTAGAATCATATCGGTCAGAGGATTTACCTGTAATCATCCGCACAAAAATCTTTTGATCACCATTCAGCAAACGGGTACCCCCTACTAAAAAGGCAATAAGGACAAATGCAGCCCAAATTCTGGTTAAAGTCATAGCTTAAATGTTCCATTGAAGATAGTAAAATCAAGTTGCTGGTTCCAAATAGAACATTGAATTCCTTTACTTTTGCAACCGCTAAAACAAATAGCGATACCTCCTTACTTATGGCACTACAAGCTGGAATTGTTGGTTTACCCAATGTTGGAAAAAGTACCCTGTTTAATGCAGTTAGTAATAGCGCTAAAGCACAGGCCAGTAATTACCGGTTCTGCACTATTGATCCCAACGTTGGATTGGTAGATGTGCCGGATAACCGTCTCAATCAGTTAGCGGCACTGGTACAACCACAGAAAGTGATCCCCACTCAAATTGAAATTGTAGACATTGCAGGATTAGTTCGGGGAGCCAGCAAAGGAGAAGGCTTAGGCAACAAGTTTCTAGGTAATATTCGAGAGGTGGATGCTATTATCCACGTGATCCGCTGTTTTGAAGATGAGAATATATTAAGAGATGAAGGAGCCATCAACCCGGTGGGCGACAAAGACATTATTGATACTGAATTACAGCTGAAGGATCTGGAGAGCGTTGAAAAAAAGATTCAAAAAACGGAAAAGCTGGTAAGAGTTGATCCCAAATTAAAGGGCGAACTAGATGTGTTATTACGCTGCAAAAATCAACTGGAACAAGGAAAAAGTATAAGGGGTCTTCAGCTCAGCAAAGAAGAGCGTGTAGCGATTGCAGATTTATTTCTCTTAACTGAAAAACCTGTCTTATACGTAGCAAACGTAGATGAAGCTTCGATGCATACAGGCAATCGTTTTTCCAAGGCACTGCAAGAGGCCATTTTGCATGAGAATGCAGAAATGATCATTATGAATAATTCCATCGAAGCGCAAATTGCCGAGATGGAAGAGGCAGCTGATAAGCAACTTTTCATGGAAGAGTATGCCATGAAAGAGCCTGCACTGGATAGACTCATACACAGCGCCTATAAACTACTTAATCTTTATACCTATTTTACTGCCGGGGTACAAGAGGTTAGAGCTTGGACTATTCAACAGGGTTGGAAGGCCCCTCAAGCAGCAGGCGTAATCCATACTGACTTTGAAAAAGGCTTTATCAAAGCCGAAGTGATTTCCTTTCAAGACTATATACAATTGGGTTCAGAAGCTGCTTGCCGTGAGGCCGGAAAGCTACGAATTGAAGGAAAGGAATATATTGTCAAAGACGGAGATGTAATGCATTTCAGATTTAATGTTTAATAAGAATTAAGCATTAATATTATCTGATAATGAATTACTTACTCATTTTCAGATAACCCCGCCATCATATACTCCCGATTTAAACGGGCTATATTTTCAATTGAAATTCCTTTGGGACAAACTGCTTCACAAGCACCTGTATTGGTACAAGCCCCAAACCCCTCCTTATCCATTTGCGCTACCATATTCAAAGCACGTTTCTTCTTTTCAGGATGTCCTTGTGGAAGCAACGCCAAGTGAGACACTTTTGCAGAGACAAATAACATAGCAGAGGAGTTTTTACAAGCTGCCACACAAGCACCACAACCTATACAGGCCGCAGCAGCAAAGGCGGAATCGGCTTTTTCCTTTTCAACTGGAATGGCATTAGCATCTACCGCATTACCTGTATTAACTGAAATATATCCCCCAGCTTGAATAATTCGATCAAATGCACTACGATCCACCATAAGATCTTTTACCACAGGGAATGAGTTAGCTCTCCAAGGTTCAACCACAATCGTATCCCCATCCTTGTAAGCGCGCATGTGCAACTGGCAAGTGGTATTATTTTGCCAAGGTCCATGAGGACGTCCATTAATATACATGGAGCACATTCCACATATACCCTCACGACAGTCGTGATCAAAAGCGATCGGCTCTTTTCCCTCCTTGATTAGCTTCTCATTCAATACATCTATCATTTCCAAAAATGACATTTCAGAGGAAATCCCTTCAACAGGATATGTCTCAAAATGTCCCTTATCTGAAGCATTTTTCTGGCGCCATACTTTTAACGTCAGATTCATGGTATAATGTTGCATAAAAATAAATTCAATTAATGAGTTGATAAATTACTTGTAGCTACGTTGAGAAGGCTTGGCTACCTCAAATTGAAGGGCCTCTTTATGTAATTGCCACTGGCTATCCCCTTTATATTCCCAGGCAGCCACGTATGCGTAATCTACATCATCCCGTTTCGCTTCGCCATCTTCCGTTTGGCTTTCTTCTCTAAAATGGCCTCCGCAGCTTTCTTTTCTATCCAATGCATCCTGGCACATTAGTTCCCCTAATTCAATAAAATCTGCTACTCGACCCGCTTTATCAAGCTCAGGATTCATTTGATCACTTCCTCCAGGAATTCTTACATCAGACCAAAACTCCGCTTTTAATTGTCGAATAGCCGCAATCGCTTCTTTCAAACCTTGTTCGCTACGCGCCATACCACATTTATCCCACATGATTTTACCCAACCGCTTGTGAAAGCTCTCTACGGTTTGTTTGCCTTGAATGGAAAGTAAGCGGCTAATTCTATCTGCTGCTTGTTTTTCAGCTTCTTCAAAAGCTGGATGAGTGGTGGGAATGGGCTTAGTTGCAATTTCATCGGCTAAATAATTTCCTATTGTATAAGGAATAACAAAGTACCCATCCGCCAAACCTTGCATCAATGCAGAAGCTCCAAGTCGGTTAGCACCATGGTCGCTGAAGTTTGCCTCGCCTAATGCATACAACCCTTTGACAGAGGTCATTAACTCGTAATCAACCCAAAGTCCACCCATCGTATAGTGAACCGCAGGATAAATACGCATAGGCACCTCGTATGGATTTTCACCCGTGATCTTTTCGTACATATCAAAAAGGTTACCATACTCCTCTTTCACCACCTCTTTACCCAATTTAATTAGTGTTGGTGTATCTGGGTTTGTAATCCCCAGTTTGTTAGCCTCTGCCTTTCCGTACTTGTTAATTAGATTGTATTTGAAATCGAGATAAACAGCCTGTCCCGTAGTTCCTACTCCATATCCAGCATCACAACGTTCTTTAGCAGCACGTGAGGCCACATCACGAGGTACTAAATTTCCAAAAGCAGGATATCTTCTCTCCAGGAAATAATCTCTTTCTTCCTCTGGTATGTCATTGGGTGCACGCTTGTCGCCTTTTAAGGCTGGCACCCAAATTCGTCCGTCATTACGAAGCGACTCCGACATCAATGTTAGTTTGGATTGATGGTCGCCACTTACGGGTATACAGGTAGGATGAATTTGCGTAAAGCAAGGATTTCCAAAATAAGCTCCCTTCTTATGCGCTTTCCAGGCTGCAGTTACGTTACTACCCATCGCATTAGTAGAGAGATAAAACACGTTACCATAACCTCCGGTGCACAATAAAACGGCATGACCAAAATGTCTTTCTAGTTCGCCCGTAACTAAATTGCGGCATATGATTCCACGCGCCTTTCCATCAATGACAACCACGTCCAACATTTCATGACGAGTATACATTTTTACCTTTCCCAAGGCCACCTGCCTTTCCAATGCTTGATAGGCGCCAATCAATAGCTGCTGACCAGTTTGACCGGCAGCATAAAATGTTCTTTTAACTTGTGTACCTCCAAAAGAACGGTTGTTCAATAAACCACCGTACTCACGGGCAAAAGGCACTCCTTGTGCAACACATTGATCGATGATGTTTACACTTACTTCGGCTAAACGGTGTACGTTAGCCTCACGTGCACGATAGTCGCCCCCTTTGATGGTATCGTAGAACAAACGGAAAACAGAGTCTCCATCGTTCTGATAATTCTTGGCTGCATTGATCCCTCCCTGTGCTGCAATAGAGTGTGCTCGTCTTGGAGAATCCTGAAAACAAAATGCTTTTACTTGGTATCCCAGCTCTCCCAGAGAAGCGGCTGCAGAAGCACCTGCTAAACCGGTACCCACTACAATTACTTCTAGCTTTCTTTTGTTAGCTGGATTGACCAGTTTACAATGTCCCTTGTAGTCAGTCCATTTATGTTCGAGAGGGCCAGCTGGTATTTTGGAATCAATCATAGAAAAGTATTACTAGATTAATAAATTTATTTCACCCAACCTGCGTACATGCTAATTGGCATTAATGCAAACGCAAGGGAAACCACAATTGAAAAAGCTGTTCCGGCACTTTCAATGATTTTCAAATAACGAGGATTACTAACCCCCAAGGTTCTGAAAGCACTTTGAAAACCATGCATCAGATGCCAAGCCAGAGAGAGGCATCCAATGATATAAAGAACTACAACAGGAAGATTACCTTGAAAAACACTTAGCATTTCACCATACAAGTTGTGATACTCTTTTCCATCAATCATAACTGGCTCAAGCCCTGTGATACGGCTGGGTACCCAAAAATGTGCTAAGTGCATAACCAAGAAAAGAAATAGAAGTGTTCCTAAGATACCCATGCTACGGCTATACCACTTACTTCCTTTATTTCCCATTGGAACTGCATATCCTTTTTTACGAGCAGCACGATTAGTTAGTTCAAGAGACCACCCTTGAAAAATATGTAACAGAAAGCCAGCAAAAAGTCCTACTTCCAATAAGCGAGGTACAACATTAGACCCCATAAAATGAGCTGCCCTATTGAACATAACACCACCATCCATTGCCCAAATACAAGCGTTCAATCCAACGTGTACAATTAGGAACAGGATCAAAAAAATACCTGTTAACCCCATAGTCCATTTCCTACCTACAGAGGAATTGAACAATGCAGACCATTTCATCGGCTATAAATTATAAGGTTAGTGATAGAAGAAATACAAGCGAATCTTCAGGTTGCAAAATTAACAAGCCGGTGTTAAAAAAGGGCAAAGAATTTGTAAAAAACGTTCTTTTTCAACTTTATAGCTCACCCCCGGGTAGACTAGTCGCCATCAGGTCACCAACCTTCTTGAACAAGTGAAAGGGCCTGTATGTGCGCCAATCATCCAAGAAAATTATGGGCAAGTAGCGGTCAAGTCGTACCTGTTGAAATTCTAAGCAGCTAGAGGCTGAAAGATTCAAACAAATGGCCCAGCCTCCCATTTCAAGAAGTTCTTCTTGCCATTCTTCATAATAATCTGCCCCATCGTAATGAAAATTAAAGACATTCTCCCCAATTAGTATAAAGTGACAAATACCCTGGTCCATAAACTTTTCAAGCACCTCACGTTTTAACAGCATAATGTCATTCTCCAACGCATCATTCCACTCACCCAGCAATTCAATTACCATGTAGCGCTCCTCGTAGTCAGCGATCAAAACTTTAAGATAAAGGGTTCGACTTCCAAACTCATCCCAAAGTGGATGTATATAGTAGTTGTATACGGTTTGAGAAAATTCAAATTCAGAGTACGTTCTGCCATAAAACGGGGATCGCTTATCCTCCTGACTTACGTAAATATGCTGCCAATTATAAAAAGGCTCCAGCGTATGCATATGACAGAATTATTGAAGTAGCTCAAGTGCTTTTTTAACACTTCCTGCCTTCAGTAAAAGATGCTTAGCCTCCTCATAAGACTCAAGCTTTGCTTTTTCCATAAGCATTTTTGTACCTCGATCTACCAATTTTTCATTGGTAAGCTGCATGTTTACCATTTTATTATCTTCTACCCTACCCAACTGGATCATGACAGCGGTAGAAATCATATTCAGAGCCAATTTCTGTGCTGTTCCACTTTTCATACGAGTACTTCCTGTTACAAATTCAGGACCCACTACAAGCTCAATTGGAAAATCAGCAGCTGCACTCAATGGGGCCTCTGGGTTACAACAAATACTGCCAGTGACTATTCCATTTTTCTTACATTGCTCCAACGCGCCAATAACGTAAGGAGTGGTTCCACTCGCAGCAATTCCAATAACAACATCCTTTGAGGAAACTGAATGCGCCAGTAAATCAATCCACCCTTGCTCCCAATTATCCTCAGCATTTTCTACAGCTTTTGTAATAGCCTTCTCCCCCCCTGCTATGATCCCTATAACCAGTCCTGGGGGAACGCCATAGGTTGGCGGGCATTCACTCGCATCAACAATCCCCAAACGACCACTTGTTCCAGCACCCATGTAAAAAAGGCGTCCTCCCATCAACATCTTGTCTGCAATAACCTCTACTAATTTTTCAATTTGGGGAATTGCAGCTGCAACTACACCAGGAACTTTTTGATCTTCCTCGTTAATATGAGTCAGGAGTTGATTGACCGACATCTTTTCCAAGTGACGGTATGAGCTAGTCTTTTCAGTAATTCTTTCAAAATGCATACACTATGAATGAAACTTTATCAATCCTTGCATTGGGTTACGAAGAACACTGCCAAGTTCAAATTCATAATGTTCACATAATTGTTTCACTACGTCTTTGAACACGTAAGCAACACCGCCAGTAAAATGCAAAGGGAATTTCCATACTTCTGGATAACGACATAAATGCTGAAAGAAGAAGTCATTCAATCCATCCTCCAAAATGTTTTCTACCATGTAATGACCCCTATTTTCTGCCAAAAAGGTTGTGAATGTGGCTAAATATCGATTAGGCAAAGGCTTTTTGTAAACATTCTCAAGAATCTCTGAGGGAGTAGTGGTGTAGCTTAGATCAAAACGCCCCCTCAACTCCTCATCAAAAATACCATACAAGTAATATTGAATAACCTTTCTACCCAGATAGGCCCCACTTCCCTCATCACCCAAGACATACCCTAAACCTGGACTATTTCGAGCTATTTTCTTTCCGTTGTAAAAACAGGAATTCGACCCAGTACCTAAAATACAAGCAATACCCTTTTCTCTTCCACACAAGGCGCGTGCAGCACCCATAAGATCATGTGTGACTTCAATGGTTGCAGCAGGAAATAGTGTTAACAAAGCCTTCCGAACAATTTTTGCATTAGAGGGGTTTGCACAACCCGTACCGTAATAAAAAATCTCCTGAACTTTCACCTTTTTTAAACGCGGAAGAAGTTCTTTTTCCAAAAGAGAGATTATATCAGCAGTACTTAAAAAATAGGGGCTAATTCCAGCAGTTAACATCGTTCGCTTCTTGGTACCTTCCAAAAGACACCACTCAGTTTTTGTGGCCCCACTGTCTGCAATGAGTTTTATTGTAGCCATTTGATCAATCAACGCAAAAAAGGTTCAGAACAAATCAGTTAACTTGCACAAGTTACGCAAAATATAGGCCAGAATGGGAAATAAAAAGCTGGATATTCTTCTTCCAATCATTATTGCACTGATGCTCGTTGTTGTTCTTTTAGTCAGCCATTTTCTATTCCCATCGATTAAACTATTTGGCAACAATAAACAATCCACATACCAGCAAGTTCTAGAACTTATCAAAAACAAATATGTTGATCCAGTAAACCTAGACAGTTTGGAATCCGTTGCTGTTGAGGAGTTATTACAAAAATTAGATCCCCATTCTATTTATCTCAAACCAGCTGAGCTATCAGAAGCAACAGATCTATTGAAAGGACATTTTGAAGGAATTGGCGTGGAGTTTATTTTATTTAATGACACAGCAACTATAACATACGTAATTCCGGGAGGACCCAGTGAAAAAGCTGGATTGAGACTTGGAGATAAATTAATAAGCGCTGACAATAAGTCATTAATCTTTAAGGATAGCAACAATGATTCTATTCGGACACTAATACGAGGGGAGAAAAACTCAACTGTTAATTTAATTGTATCCAGGAAACAACAACGATTAAAAATAGCAGTCAAACGAGATCGCATCCCGCTGCCCGCAATTGAATCTTCCTATTTGCTTGACTCCAAAACTGGATATATTCGGTTGGAGCGTTTTTCAGAATCGAGCTATGAAGAGTTCATGAAGTCAGTAGAGACACTAAAAAAGCAGGGAGCCCAACAGCTAGTTCTTGATTTAAGAGGAAACGGCGGAGGTCTTTTAAATGAAGCCGTTGACATTGCGGATGAATTTCTTGACCAAGACAAACTTATAGTTTACACTGAAGGAGAAAAGCTGGGTAAGCAAGAATATCGCTCAAGAAGACCAGGTCAGTTTGAAAAAGGCAAAGTATTTATCTTAATTGATGAGTATTCAGCAAGTGCAAGTGAAGTGTTAGCGGGCGCGATACAAGACTGGTGCAGAGGCATAATTGTGGGACAAAACTCTTTTGGAAAAGGATTAGTACAAGAAGAATACAATCTATCCAATGGAGGCGCAGTTAGGTTAACAGTAGCAAGATACTATACCCCTCTTGGCCGGTGTATTCAAATGCCCTATCAAGGACAAGACTCTTCAAGTACTACTCGATATTTTATTAATTCTTGTAAGGATACACTTTGGGCCGGTAATGGAATTACCCCTTCTATAAAAACTTCTTCTCTTAACGATACTGCACTAATCTCCTCTGTTAACATGATACATGCACTATCTCGAATCAATCAGTTTGCCTTTCGTTATTATCAAAACCAAATTTCACATTTCAACAAAATAAATTCACCTCGCTCGCTACTTACTGACACTGCATTATTACGCGATATTTGGAATAAATGGCTTTTACCTGAAAACAAATTAACTAAAACACCAAGTACCTATTCCTCACTAGAAAAGAACTTTTTAGTAGAGCGTATCATAGCTACTATGGCTAGATTGAAATGGAGAAATAATGGTTACTACCAGGTGCTTAACGAAAACGATACCACAGTAAGAGCTGCACTTGAACTTATCAATCAATAAAAATGGATATTAAGAATAACATCCTTGAAACAATTGGCAACACCCCGCTTATTCGTTTAAACCGAATAACTAGCGAGTTACCCTGCGAAGTATTAGCCAAAGTTGACTACTTCAATCCTGGCAACTCTATTAAAGATAGAATGGCATTGAAAATGGTAGAAGTTGCGGAGCAAGACGGTCGATTAAAACCAGGAGGAACTATCATTGAGGGCACTAGCGGCAACACTGGAATGGGACTAGCATTAGCAGCGGTCGTAAAAGGATATAAATGCATTTTTGTTACTACCGATAAGCAATCAAAAGAAAAAGTTGATATTCTCAAGGCAGTTGGTGCTGAGGTTATTGTTTGCCCCACCAATGTAGCACCAGAAGATCCAAGAAGTTATTATAGTGTTGCAGCCCGTTTAGCCAGAGAAATACCTAACTCTTGTCATATGAACCAATATGATAACCTGGCCAATAGACAGGCCCACTATGAATCTACAGGGCCAGAGATATGGAGACAAACGGACGGTAAAATAACTCATCTCATTTGTACGGCTGGAACTGGAGGTACCATAACAGGCACTGCTCAATTCTTAAAGGAAAAAAATCCTTCTATTCAAATATGGGCAATCGATGTATATGGCTCTTTGCTAACAAAGTATTTTAGAACAGGCCAAATAGATATGAGCGAGGTGAAACCCTATATCAGTGAGGGCTTTGGAGAAGATTTTGTTCCCAAAAATTATGACATGCAGTTTATCGATCATTTTGAGCAGGTGACCGATAAAGATGGGGCTATAATGGCCAGAAGATTAGCAAAGGAAGAAGGATTGTTTTGTGGATATAGTGCAGGTAGTTGCCTTCAGGGACTCTTTCAGTTGAAAGGAAAGCTAAAAAAAGGTGATTTGCCCGTTTGCATATTACATGACCATGGTAGCAGATATGTAGGGAAAATCTATAATGACCAATGGATGATGGAACGCGGCTTCCTGGAGGTAAAGACAATTCGTGAAATAATTCGAAGTCGTGGATCAAAAAAATTAATTACTGTAGAAACAAATCACACAGTGTCTGAGGCAGTAGAATTGATGAAAAAGTATGACATTGAACAAATTCCAGTTATGGACGACAATCAACCTGTGGGAGCCATCAGTCAACATGGGCTATTTAAGTTGATATTTGCGGACCCGGGACTGAAAAATGCAGCAGTACATGCAGTAATGGAAAAAGGATTTCCCATTGTTCCCTTTGACAGTCCAGCGGAAAAATTAACCCAATTTATCAGTAAAGAAAATGGGGCAGTTTTGACAAAAGATGAAGCTGGAGCTTACCACATTGTAACAAAATATGATGTGATCGCTGCCTTAGGAAACCCTTAAAAAACTAGATTTGCAACATTCCAAATATCTTTTTTATGAAAAAATATAGTGCAGGTGTATTACACGGGGAAGAGTTAAAAGCCCTTTATCAAGACGCGATCGAAAACAATTTCGCGCTACCTGCTGTTAATACGATAGGGACAAACTCAATTAATGCTACGCTGGAAACTGCTGCAAAGGTAAACTCACCCGTTATAATTCAATTTTCTAATGGGGGTGCACAATTCATCGCTGGTAAAGGAATGCCCAATGAGCAGTTACAGGGTAATATTCAGGGTGGGATCTCAGGAGCACTTCATGTTCATAATGTGGCCAAATATTATGGCGTACCCGTTATCCTACATACCGATCATGCGGCTAAAAAATGGCTTCCCTGGATTAGTGGACTATTAGATGCAGGAGAGATCTATTTCAAAGAAAAAGGCCAGCCCTTATTCAGCTCGCATATGCTAGATCTTAGCGAGGAACCCATTGAGGAGAATATCGCAACATCCGTTAGCTTTTTTAAGCGGATGAAACCACTTGGCATGAGCATAGAAATCGAATTGGGTGTTACAGGAGGTGAGGAAGATGGAGTAGATAACTCTGATGTGGAAAATTCAAAACTTTACACGCAACCCTCTGAGGTAGCATATGCATACACTGAACTTAGCAAAGTAAGCCCACTGTTTACAATTGCAGCAGCATTTGGAAATGTACATGGGGTTTATAAGCCAGGCAATGTAGAGTTGCGTCCCATTATTTTAAAGAACAGCCAGGACTTTATCCAACAGCAATTTAAAACTGGAGAAAAGCCTGTTTATTTTGTATTTCACGGTGGTAGCGGATCCCCCCAAGAGCAAATTCGAGAGGCTATCTCCTATGGGGCTATCAAGATGAATATTGACACCGACTTACAATGGGCGTTTTGGGATGGAGTACTTTCAAACTACAAAAAGAACGAGGCCTATTTACAGGGTCAGTTAGGAAATCCGGAGGGAGAAGATAAACCCAATAAAAAGTACTACGACCCAAGAGTCTGGCTTCGCAAAGGGGAAGAGGCCTTTAGCAAAAGACTGGAAATTGCATTTGAGGACCTAAACTGTATAAACAGAAATAGTTGATTTATCAAGCGCGTCTAGCAGTTGCAGGCATCTCCTTGATCATATCATGCATTGTTCTTACACCTTGTTCAACGTAAATATCTTTACCAACTCCTTTTAACCAGCGCTCGAATCTTTCTTGCTTCGGTTTATCGTTAGACCAGCGATTTTCCTCGCCCTGTAAGGCATTCACCTGGAGTGAGGCCCTACCTTGTTGTAGCGAATCCAATCGTTTTACCGCAATGCTAATTTGCTCTTGTGATTTTTTAAAAGCGTCCAATTGCAGATTAACTACTTTTTCATTTTGTTTGGATAAAAATGAAGCCGTGTTATGAATCAATCGAAAGAGTGTATCTCCACTAATTCTTTTTCTTGCCAAGGCAATAACTGAATCTTTTTGATATGCTGGCGTCCAGGTGATATAAGGAGTCTTGGCTATCTGATCCCATGGAAGTGCTTCTTTTGTATCCTTTTCCCTAAACTTTAGGTATTCCATGTTATCAGGGATGATCACATCTGGAGTAACTCCTTTTAATTGAGTTGACCCTCCATTAACCCTATAAAACTTTTGCAAGGTTAACTTGACAGTTCCAAGCTCAGCATTCGTAGATGAAAAGCCATATTGAGGATCCAGGCCTATATTACGCTGAACGGTACCCTTACCAAAAGTGGAACTACTCCCCATAATTATACCTCTGCCATAATCTTGGATAGCAGCAGCAAATATCTCTGAGGCAGATGCACTGAATTCATTCACCAATACCACTAGAGGACCATCATAGTGTACCGCTCTGTCCTTGTCTTTTAAAATAGTTGGTGGACGGTCTCTGTCTTTTACTTGAACAATTGGCCCCTCAGCTATGAATAAACCTGCCATTTGGACAACATCATACAAGGAGCCTCCCCCATTATTTCGCAAATCAAAAACAAGCCCACTGATTCCTTCCGCTTTAAGTTTGGTCAGTTCATTTGCAACGTCAGTGAAGCAACGACGGCCATTTGGATTATCAAAATCAGCGTAAAAGTCCGGAAGAAAGATATAGCCGATTTTTCTCCCCCCTTCGTTTATAATAGCACTGCGGGCATACCCCTCATCTTGCACGATTCTATCTCGAATAAGTGAAACCACTTTAATTGTTCCATCAATTTTCCGAATAGTAAGACGAACCTCCGTATCCTTTTTTCCTCGAATTAGCTTCACGGCATCAGTAGTCATGAAACCAGTCAAATCTACAGGCTCCTCAGCAGCTTGACCAACTTTTAAAATAATATCTCCCGCCTGAATTTGGCCGGATTTATAGGCAGGGCTACCTGCCACCACACTTGTAATTTTAATATTGCCTTCGTCATACTGCAAAGTTGCTCCGATACCAAAAAACTGACCACTCATCTCCTCATCAAAATAGCGTTTATCGACCGGTGGCATGAATTCGGTATGCGGATCCATGGTTGTTGTAATGGTATTAACAAAGAGATTAAATTTATCATCTTCATTAAATTTATTTCGAAATCGATCAAATGTTCTTGCCATGATTTTTCCAACTTTCTCACGAGCTTCTTTTTCAATTTGATTATCACTTTTATTGCTTTTGCTATCTTTTTCACTACTTTTTCTATTTAGATCCAGCCCCTCTGCATACCGTTCCAATGCCATATACTTGAGCTTATTTCTCCAGCGAATCTCCCGCTCCTTCAAATCCTGAGGGAATGAGAGTTGATCAGGATCCAACAAAACTTCTTCAGCCGCTGTGAAAACAAAAGGTCTCTCTAAGATACTTTGATATAGCTGCTCTACTTCTTGAACTCGCTTGGTAAATAAATTACCCGCCGCTTTGAAAAAAAGTATAGGTGCGCCGGTCAATTCATCATCAATTTTGTTTTCATAGATACGCAGCGACTCAATATCACTTTTAAGAAAAATATTCTTTTCAGGATCAAGTTCTGAGAGGTAACGATCAAAGACACGCTTTGAAAAAGCATCATCCATCACTTGAGGACTATAGTGACCATCTGACAGCATTCTTCCAACCAAGAACATAATTTTTTCGTACCTATCAGGAGGTAGGTTAGTTTTACTTTTTCCCAAAAGTTGAGTGGTAACCACAGACCCTACCAAGACAAGTACCACTAGAACGCTGATTCTCTTCATATTCAACCAATATTTTAAGTGAGTAAACATGGATATCAAAAATAACGTAAAAAGGGAGCCTATTTTTTTAAGAAGCCGGTTTTTACCTAATTTTGCAACTCCTTAACCTGTACCTGATCCAAGGTGAGTTTTAGGAACTACGGTGGCTATAGCTCAGTTGGTTAGAGCATCAGATTGTGGTTCTGAGGGTCGCCGGTTCGAGCCCGGTTAGCCACCCCACACCTCGTCTTCGGACGAGGTTTTTTTTAATAAACTAGTCAATATAGGATAATAATATTGAACAATGACCTCTTATATACGTTATCAACCGTTCATAGTTAATAAGAGTCAAACACACAAGTGAGTTGAGTCTTACTCGTTTAATAATCAAAATATTAGCATGCGAATTAGATTTTTATTTTTTTCCTGTATTCTGTTACAACAAATCACATTTGCACAACCACCCACTAGCATGCCCCGGGGTGCTGCCAATAACCGCCAGATGCCTACTGGAAGTTTTTATGGGAAGGTGCTGGAATCAACAACAGGTAAACCAATTGAATTAGCCTCAGTTCAACTTCTACAAAACAGATTAGACACGGCTACAAAAAAGAGAAAAGACGTTGTTGTAGCCGGGATGCTTACACGTTCAAACGGGGAGTTTAGACTAGAAAATCTTTCTGCATTCGGCCAATATAAGCTTCGCATCAATGTAGTTGGCTATAAGACCATAGAACAAACCGTTGGCTTTGACCTTAAGATGCCAACAGGTGGAAACGCAGACTTTACAGCAATGCTTGCTGCACTAGACAAAGATCTTGGAAATATCAAAATAGATATAGCTGAGAAAACATTAGAAAACGTAACAGTAAGTGCAAGCTCGGGTGGATTAAAGCTTGGGATTGACCGGAAAGTATTTAGTGTTGACAGAAATATTGTATCTGCAGGAGGCACTGCTGTAGATGTAATGCGAAACGTACCTTCAATCAATGTAGATCTAGATGGTAATGTAACGATGCGGAATAACACACCGCAATTATTTGTAGATGGAAGGCCTACCGTTCTTAGTCTGGATCAAATACCCGCAGATGCAATTGAAAGTGTTGAGATAATCACCAACCCCTCTGCAAAATTTGATGCATCGGGAGGAACAGCTGGTATTTTAAATATTATTTTAAAAAAGAACAAACGTGTAGGATACAGCGGAAATATTCGTTCGAACATTGACTCAAGAGCACGGCTCGGAGGAGGCGCTGACATAAATGTTAGACAAAATAAACTTAACTTATTTGGCAGCTTGAACTACAACATGCGAAAGTCAATAAGTGCTGGCACTACAGAGCGTACAACTTTGATTGCAAACCCAAATACCTTTTTAAAACAAGAAGATAGCAGTATATCGAAAGGCAACTTTATGTTTTTTCGGGGTGGGCTTGACTTTTTCATTGATAACAGAAATACTTTGTCGGTTTCAATCAACAAAGGAGGCGGCAGATTCACCCCTACCAATGATAGTTATAGCACTATTGATTCCTTGTACACGCCTAGCAAAAGATCATTTAATGATCGATTTTCCAATTCAGCAAGTGATTTTAATTTTACAGGCTTAAGTGCAAGTTTTAAACACCTGTTTCCGCGTGCTGGTGAGGAATGGTCAATTGATTTTACTCAGAACAATAGTAAAAGTGAAAATAGTAATGAAATTAGAACCACCTACTACACTAGCCTTTTAAGCTCCTTTGTGAAGGTTCAGGATCAATTGCAAGCGGGCAGCGGAGACAACACTAATTTGGTCATTCAAACGGACTATACCAGACCTCTTAGCGATAAGGTTAAAATCGAGGCTGGATTACGTGGTCAGTGGAGGACTGTCGATAATAAAAATAATTTTTATATAAAAACTACGGCTGGCACCATACAGATTCCCAGCTTATCAGTCAATTTCAATAGTAACGATAATGTTTTTGCAGGTTACGCGACACTATCTAAACAAGTAAATAATTTTGGTTACCAACTTGGGCTTAGAGCCGAAAGCTCAGCGTATGAGGGTTTTCTTCCAGACCGAAATGAAAAATTTTCTATTGAATTCCCTATCAGCTTATTCCCAAGTATTTTTATCAGCAACAAACTTAAAAAGAATGCTGAGTTGCAGTTGAATTACACCCGAAAGATAAATAGACCTAATTTCTTCCAGTTATTCCCCTTTACTGATTACTCCGATTCCTTGAACTTAAGCAGAGGAAACCCCGGTTTGCTGCCAGAGTTCACCAATTCGTTTGAATTATCGTACCAGAAAACTTTTCAAAATAAGAACAACATACTTGGGTCGATCTACTTTAAACATACCGACAATTTGATAACTAGGTACCAGGATAAAGAGATGAACCCAATCACTGGAAAAGAAGTTTTAATCAATACGTTCATTAATGCCAACTCCAGCTATGTTACCGGTGGAGAGTTAGTTGCTAAGACAAAAATCAGCAACCAATGGGATCTCACCAGTAATTTCAATCTATTTACCTCAGCCATAAGGCTTGCCTCAAGTTTTGAAAACACCATCGATCCTTTTGTCAGCTACCAAATAAAATTGAACAATATTTATAAGTTACCTAAAAACATAACCCTTCAATTATCTGGAGAATACCAGTCAAGATCTGTACTCCCTCCTGGCGGCAGTGGAGGAGGTGGCGGTGGTGGACGCTGGGGCGGAGGTGGCGGAATGTGGGGCGGAGGAATGTGGGGACAAGCAAGCGCAGCACAGGGCTATCAAAAAGCCAATTATTTTATTGATGCAGCGATTCGGGTTGAGTTAGGGAAAAATAAACAAACTAGCATCTCCCTCAATATGAATGATGTTTTACGAACCAGACGTCAACAAGTTTACTCTGCCTCTTCACTGTTTATTCAAGATGTATTCAGAAGAAGAGATCCGCAACTACTTCGTCTAAACATCAACTATCGCTTTGGAAAATTTGACCCTAGCCTATTCAAACGAAAAAGCACCAAATTAATGGGTGAGGGAATGGATAATATGAATATCCAGTAAATTTTATCTACATGGTAATGGAGGATAGTTCTTCTACCCTTCCCTGACCTGTTCGGATCATACGCGCTGGGAACTTCTGTACCACGATGTAGTCATGGGTTGCCATTACAACTGCCGTGTTGTAATCTCTGGATATATGAAACAATAGCTTCATTATTTCATCCGATGTTTCAGGGTCCAAATTACCCGTCGGCTCATCTGCCAATATCAACTTAGGTGAGTTTAGTAATGCACGGGCAATATCAATACGCTGTTGCTCTCCCCCGCTTAATTCAAATGGCATTTTGAAGCCTTTTGACTTCAAGCCAACTTTATCAAGAACATCGGCAATTTTCTCATTCATTAAACGATCGTCAGTCCATCCTGTTGCCTTTAATACAAACTTGAGATTCTCATTAACATTTCGATCAGTCAATAATTGAAAATCCTGAAATACAACACCAAGCGTTCTTCGTAAAAAAGGAACTCGTTTCCAATCCAATTCCTTTAAGTCAAAATCGGCAACTATTCCTGAACCTTCCGTAAGTGGAAGTTCGCCATACAGTGTTTTTAAAAGACTTGATTTGCCAGATCCAGTTTTACCAACCAAGTATACAAATTCTCCTTTATTGACAGTCAAGTTTACATCTTGTAATACTAGCGAGGAGCCTTGATAAATATTGACGTGCTGTAATGCTATGATAGAATCTGACATATGAAGATTTGTTACAAATTACTGAAAAGAAAAGACGGTATCAAAATTCCAATACCTCGTTTTGATGTTTAATAATCAGCTCCTTTTTTGAAGCACCTTCTACGCGGCCAATGATTTGTGCAGCTACCCCATATGAGGAGGCTATTTCAATAATTTCTTTTGCATATTCTGCATTAGTGTACACTTCAAGGCGAGTACCCATATTGAACACCTGCATCATTTCCTTTAAATCACACTTACTTGCCTCCTGTATTAACTTGAAAACTGGTGGAGGCGTAAAAAGATTATCTTTTATCACCTTAAAATTACCTGGCAGATACTTAAGGCATTTTGTTTGACCACCACCACTGCAATGAATAAGACCATTAACAGCAGATGGAATTTCTTCTAAAATCTTTTTGATGATTGGCGCGAAAGTACGGGTTGGGCTCAGCAACAATTGGCCAACAGTATAGCGATTTCCCTCATCAAGCACTTCGCTTGACAAAGAATAAGGCCCCGTATACGCCACCGCACTTTCCATGTTCGGGTCTAATGATTCCGGAAAAAGATCTCGATAAGAACGATTAAGTAAATCATGCCTGGCACTGGTGAGTCCATTACTTGCTATTCCACTATTATAAGAATCCTCATAGTTTGCTTGTCCAAATCCAGCTAATCCAACAATTACATTGCCAGCACTGATACGTTCATTTGTAACCAACTTGGTTTTAGGCCATCGGGCCGTCATAGTTCCATTAATGGCAACAGTTCTTACTACGTCCCCCACATCAGCCGTTTCACCCCCCATAAAATGAATATGTACGCCCTGTTCATTCATCTGATCAAGAAAAGAACTAGTGCCTTCAATTATCGCAGCTAACACATCGCCAGGAATCAATTTTTTATTTCGGTCAATGGTAGATGAGAATAGCAAAGAGGACGTCACTCCCACACAAATAAGATCGTCTAAATTCATCACAATTGCATCTTGGGCTACCCCCTTCCAGACAGAAAGATCTCCTGTTTCACGCCAATACAAATAGGCCAGTATAGATTTAGTACCTGCTCCATCCGCATGCATGATTGACACCCAATCCTTGTCGGCGCAGAGAAAATCAGGATAAATTTTGCAAAATGAGTAGGGATAAAGACCTGGGTCCAAATGCTTGATGGCTGCATGAACTTCCTCTTTTTGAGCGGATACCCCCCTTTTAGCGTAGCGTGACATGTGGGAGCAAACTTACAGATTCCTAACGGTTCGGTCAACTGCCTTACGACAACTATCTTTGCAGGCCAAATGCAAGTACATACCGCATTAAACCACCTGCCTGTTTTCAATAAGGCTGTTATTACCATAGGGACATTTGATGGTGTTCACAATGGGCATAAGCAAGTGCTTCATGCTCTAAAACAAACTGCCCAATCGATTGGCGGAGAATCTGTACTGGTCACTTTTGACCCGCACCCACGAAAGGTAGTAAGTTCAGCTATTTTGGGTATTCGACTTTTGAACACCCTGGACGAAAAAAAACAACTTTTAGAAAGAGAGGGCATCGACCATTTAGTAATAGTCCCATTTACTGAGAAATTTGCTAACCAATCGGCAGCAGAATACATTCAAGAATTCCTGGTCTCTCATTTTAGGCCACATACAATCATTATCGGTCACGACCACCAATTTGGAAGAAACAGGCAAGGAAACTACGCGCTTTTAGCTACGATGGCAGCCGAGTATGGCTATGCACTAAAAGAAATACCAAGGCAACTACTGGAGGATATCACCATCAGCTCTACAAAAATCAGGGAGCACCTTTCCCGGGCTTCTATCACTGAGGCTAATAAGCTTTTGGGGTATCCATTTTTCTTTAGTGGAAGAGTAGTACATGGTAATAAAATTGGACGAACGCTCGGATATCCCACGGCCAACCTTAAAATTGAAGATCCTGAAAAGATAATACCCGGGAATGGAATTTATGCGGTGTACGCTCGACCTGAGGGAACCGACCGCTTGTACAAAGGAATGATGAGTATAGGCTTTAGGCCAACCGTTGATGGGAAAAGTCGAGTTATAGAGGTGAATATATTTGAATTTGACAGGGAAATTTACGACGAACTCCTTGAAGTTCATATGGTGGCTTACTTACGAGAAGAAAAAAAATACGAATCACTGCAAGGACTCATTGAGCAGCTAGGTAAAGACAAAGAGAAGAGTTTACAAATTCTCTAGTGTGGTTTAGCGGAGGTCATCTTAAAAATCAACTCTTTCAAAAGTGAAGAATCCTCAACAGAAGCAGCCCCCACTCCCACTGATTTAAGATTATACTGATGCAATAGTAAGAGATTGTACTCTGTTCCTTGATAGCCATACAAACGAGCAGCCTCTTTGTAATTGCGTAAGGAGAAAGGTGGAATCCCCAGTTGACTTGCCAATAGTCGATCATCGGACATATCCGCACCAAATAACATATACACCTTCGAGAAAAAACTATATAGAAGCGGTAAGATTAATTGTAAAGGTGCGGCCTTTGGATTTTGCTTGAAATATTGAATTATTCGAAATGCCTTGAGAAAGTCCTTTTGTGCTAAAGCAGCTTGTAACTCGAATACATTAAACTCCTTGTTTACACCAACAAATCTTTCAATAGCATCCTCGTCAATAGTTGATCCAGGCTTGCAATTAAGCTGCAACTTTTCAATCTCTTGCGCAATTCGACTTAGATCGCTACCAAGATGATCCACCATTAACAATAATGCTCGTGGTGCAATTTTATATTCTTTTTCTAAAAGACGTTGCTCTATCCAGTTAGCAATTTCTTTTTCACTTAGCTTTTTAAAGGAAACATATACTCCTTTCTCTTTAATGATTTTTGCAACCTTTTTTCTGTTATCCAGTTTCTTCTCCTTATGTGCAATTACAAAAACGGTTGAATTGAGTGGTTGCTCAAAATAGGATTCTAATTTTTCAATATCTCGCAATTGTTGCGCCTCCTTCAGTATTACAACTTGGCGATCCGCAAACATCGGGTAGCGTTTACATTGATTCACTACATCAACCCAAGTTGTATCCCTGCCATAAAATACCGTGCAATTGAAAGCCGCCTCCTCAGGGGTGAGAATTGATTTTTCAGCCGCATCTGTCAACTGATCTATAAAATAATCCTCCTCCCCTTCCAGCCAATAAAAAGGACTAAACTGCCCTTTGGACCAACCCCTTAGAATGCTAACTATATCCACCGAGCTAAATTAATTGATTTAGAATGCTTATAAAAAGAAAAAGTCCCGCCGAAAGGCGGGACCTGAATACTTAAAACCCAGTAGTTAGCTGACAGCCTTTGGGCTATCAGAATAAATTATAACCATAACTAACATAGTACAGACCACCTACATATGGACTTCCGAAACCTGTACGCTGATAGTTGTTGGCAATATTGGTTCCTCCCACACGGAAAGTGCTTTTTGGATTTTGAGGGGGACGGTATGTAACCTGTGCATCCCACCAGCCAAATGCAGGAAGTGTACCAGTAACAAAGGTTCCCTCGTAGTAGTTACGATCTTGCCATTTGTAAACAACATTAAAACCAATATTCTTGTATACGTTCTCATTACGCATACCGATATTAACACGGTATTTAGGCGCATTGAAATAAGTAACAACACCTGCTTCTACATCCTGTAGTACGTCTGAGAAAACGTTACCGTAAACTACATATTTCTTCACCCACTGATATTCAAAACCAACTCCCCAACCAGTTGAAGTCACTGGATCAACAGAGTTCTGCACATATGACAGATTGGTACTTGTGAAAGGAGAGTATAGATCAGAGTTTGCACCTGTGCGAGATTGGGCCAAAGCAACGCCGACTAAAAAGTCCTCATATCTGCTGTAATAATAGTAAGCATCAATAAGTAGCTTCTTGCCAATTACGCCTTTGTAACCAATTTCATAAGACTTTACAGTCTCAGGCTTCACAGGCTGGAAACGTGCACGTACAAGACGGCTAGAGTCAGCCAATGTACCTGCTCTGTAAGAAAGCACACTCGCTGCGGTGTATCCAGGACGAGTAGAATTTAATTTATAATAATCCTGGAATTCAGGTAAGCACCCCATCAAGACACCAGACCCTGTTACTAAGCTGATATACTGATTCTGGTTGGTTGGAAAACGATAGGCTGTTTGATAAGACAAGCGAAGGAAGTTTTCCTTAGCCAACTTAATAACAGCAGACACACGAGGTGTAAAGCGACCCTTAAAATTAGTTTGCTTATCGTATCGACCAGAAGCAGTAAGTGTTAAACCACCATCCAATAATGTCTTCTTCATTTGCAAGTAACCACCATACTCGTTCACACGAATCAACTGAGCAGTATCTGCAAATAAAGTTCCCTGTGAATTCAATACCCATTGTTTCCAGCTAGCACCTGCCATCAACTCAACTTTATCAGAAAAACCACCCATATCAGAGATGTTTAATTGAGTCTCTGCGGAGTAGAAGTCAGTCTTATCAAGGAATAAGGCACCACCTTTGCTAATTGGAGTAGCCTTAATGCGATTCATAGCATCAGTGAATGCTTTTGTACCTGGCTGTAGACGAGTAGCATCTGCTGATGCACGGGCAACTTGGTGAAGCGTAAAATCACTTGCCTGTACACCATTTAAGCGACGACCTTCAGAGAAGGTACCGATGTAAAGTGGGAACCAGCTGCTGCTAGGACTTGCCGTTTCATTCAAGAATGCTCCCAAAGCGGATGCATTGTAGGATTGTCCAGCATTTTCTTGTGTGGTGTAACCACGAACAAACCAGTTCTTATGGCGAAGTTCCAACTTGTGTTGACCCATGCTTAAGTTACGAAGAGAGTAACGATCAGCTCCTGTGTAAACAGTTGTACCCGCCCCAATATAGCTGTTCAAAGAAAGCTCTAACTTATCATTGAACTTGTAATGGATACCTCCATTGAAACGAACGTTCAATGTGTTGTAGTCCACTAACTGCTCCTCAGCGTATCCTGTACGGGATACAGTAGCTCCGCCAAAGTAGTTGTTTCTAAGTCCATTGTAAAAAGGAAACATTTGCTCAATCAAAGGACGTAACTGGGGGCTGTTGATAGCACCAAGTACGGGAGCAGGGAAGAAAGGGAACGAATAAAATCCCTGACGCTGTGCATCAGTGGGGAAACGAGGGTTTCCAATAGCAGTATAGTAAGAATTCAGAAGTGAAACTACATCAAGGGCACCACCGGTTGCACCAAGAATTCCGCCGCGAATTGAACCTTGTACAAAATTTGCAAAGGCGTTCATATTGGCAGCAGTTTCATCACCATAAATGTTGATTCCATTGAAATCCGAGTTGTTGGTTCTGTTTCCTGGAACGAGTGAACTAAGAATACCGATCTGAGCTTTATTACGATAATCCTCAGCTTCCCAGTCAGATCCCTTCACCATAGAAGCCGCTAACTTGATAGCCAATTTGTTTTTATACGCTTTAGCCCAACGGAAAGACCAATCATAGAAAGGAGCAGCAGCACGCTGTTTTTGATCTACGTGCATGATGCCCTGCTTGATATTGTAGCTAAATCCTTGGTATTTGAAAGGATTCTTTGTGTTGATAAGAACTGTTCCATTCATTCCACCAGATCCATACAGCGCGGAGGAAGCACCGGAAAGCACCTCAACACTTTCAACATCCAAATCAGATGGACCTACCATACTACCAACGGCAAAGTTTAAACCAGGCGCTTGGTTATCCATACCATCCATCAATTGGTTTAAACGAGTATTACCGCTGCTAACAAAACCACGAGTTGTTACAGTGCGGAAGGTTAAACTGGCTGTATGCACGTCAACCCCTTTAAGGTTGCCGATTGCCTCATAAAAATTCGGAGCGGCTACATTACGCAACGCAGTGGAGCTTAGACGCTCAACTGTAACTGGAGATTCTAATAAACGAGTTGGAGTACGTGTAGCTGATACAACTACTTCCTGCCCTAACGACTCATTTACTTTCAATTCAATAGATAAATCTGCGGCTGATTTAACGCTCACTTCTTGGTCAACATAACCAATAGAGCTAAAAACTAGCGTAACAGGAAGCTTAGTAACAGACAAAGTAAATTGTCCATCAGCGTTGGTATAAGTTCCTTGTGATGTACCCTTCACTACTACTGAAACAGCAGGCACAGCTTCTTTCGATGCTTGATTTCGCACCGAACCTTTAACTGTAACTTGTTGAGCATAAGCAGAAAAGGAAATTAACAGCACCGCAAGTGAAGAAGCTAGGAAATTGTAGCTTTTTCTCATAAATCGGAATTTTGGTTTAAAATAGAGCGGAAAAATACGCATTGTGGGGGGACTATAAAAATTTAATTTTTAAGACCTAAGGATAAGTTGTTGAAATCTCAAACTGACTGGTTTACCGTACTTTACAACAGTAGGATTACTTTCGATTCATGTCCATTTTTCAATTTTCCAACCAGACCGGATTTTACAGGGGTAAAGTGAGGGATGTTTACAGCATCGGGGACCAATTACTGGTAATGGTTGCATCTGACCGTATCTCTGCTTTTGACGTTATACTGCCCCGTCCCATTCCCTACAAGGGCCAAGTATTGAATCAAATTGCCAGCTATATGCTGAAGGCCACCCGAGACATTTGCCCAAATTGGTTGATTTCATCTCCTGCCCCAACCGTTTCAATTGGTAAAAAATGTGTTCCATTTAAAATTGAGTTAGTAGTCAGGGGCTATTTGACAGGACATGCTTGGAGAACCTACCGAGAAGGACATCGAGTACTTTGTGGAGTGGAGTTGCAAGAAGGACTTAAAGAAAACGACCGATTTGTGTCCCCGATCATTACGCCTTCTACAAAAGCCGCCGAAGGACATGATGAGGATATTGATGCAAAAACAATAGTAGCTACGGGGTTAGCCACACAAGATGAATGGAATAAATTGTCCAATCTTGCGCTACAACTTTTTGAAAGAGGCACAGCCATTGCTTCCAAGAGGGGATTGATTTTAGTTGATACCAAGTATGAATTCGGAAAAATTGGAGATGAAATTTACCTGATGGATGAGGTACATACACCGGATAGTTCACGATACTTTTTTGCAGAAGGATACGAAGTAAGACAGGCTAAGGGAGAACGGCAACCTCAACTTAGCAAAGAGTTTGTTCGTGAGTGGTTGATTGAAAATAATTTCATGGGAAAAGAAGGGCAAGTAGTTCCCCCCATGAGCGACGAGTGGGTAAATACAATATCAAGACGGTATATTGATCTATACGAAAAAGTAATTGGAGAACCCTTTGTACCTGAACAATTGGACGAAGTGGAAATTTTCAACCGAACAGCGTTGGCAATTCAGCAAGCAAGCTAAGTTTTATTCTCTGAAGGCATACGAATAGTGGCTAACCTGTCTTTTGCCTTGTTGAAAATATGCTGCCCCTTATCTTTTCCTTTACGAATTTTCTTTTTTTCTTCCTCCGGCAAATGAATGGTATCACGGCATACTATGGAGCAGCATCCTTCCATAGTCTCTGCACAAGTCTGACACTGAATAAAAAGCAAGTGACAGCCATCGTTTTTGCAATTCGTATGGGTATCGGCTGGCTGTCCGCATTGATGACACTGTGCTATGACATCTTCAGTTATTCGTTCACCTAGCCGCTCATCAAAGACAAAATTTTTTCCAATGAACAAACTGGGTAGCTCATTTTCTCTTACGCTGCGGGCATAATTAATCACACCGCCCTCTAGATGAAAAACATTACTGAACCCCTTATGTAAAAGGTATGCTGAGGCCTTTTCACAACGAATGCCCCCTGTGCAATACATTAGAATAGTCGCCTCTTTCTTACCCTTCAATATATCTGCAGCCATAGGAAGCTGCTCTCGAAATGTATTGGAGGGAATCTCGATT
Source organism: uncultured Chitinophaga sp. (assembly GCA_964576375.1). Taxonomy (GTDB): domain Bacteria; phylum Bacteroidota; class Bacteroidia; order Chitinophagales; family Chitinophagaceae; genus JJ008. The sequence goes on along the minus strand of CAZNUR010000001.1, from coordinate 40,508 downwards.
GCATTTTTAAAATGCCCTACTTCATACTCATAGTAATTTCGCATATCCACTATGATTGTATTAGGATCCTGTGCTAGCTGATTAAACTGTTCAGGGGTGGCATATTTACCTTTTCGCTGCATACTAAAAGTAGGATCATCAATACCATCTGCTACAATTTTTTCACGCACTTTGATATCTAACACAAAAAATGATTTTCCATCATCATTTACAGCTATGTTTAGCCGAACCCCTTTCAACGCAGGGATTGTATCCAGGTATGCACGAAGGGCTGTAAGTTGATGCGTAGGAATGCTGATCTGAGCATTAATACCTTCGACCGCAACATAAATTCTTCCTAATACACCAATAGCATGCAAGGCTTGATAAAACTGGTCTCGAAATAGTTGAGGAGAATCTATTTGAAAGTACTGGTAGAAGGAAATAGTGGTACGTGGAGTTGGATCTTGGATCAACTTTTCCTTGAGTTCCCTACGGGAAATTCGGTTATGTAATGACGCCATAAAAAAGAATTTTAGTTCGACTAGAACCCCAATTGCAGGTTGGGCAAAATTCCAAATCGGTGTAAAGATAGGAAGTCTAAAAAATCAAAATCCCTTGACCCCTATTCGAATTCCAGTTAAACGGATACCCGAGGGCTGGTATCCCACTACATAATCAATGCGAATTTGTTTGAATAAATTATCAACTCCTACAAACCACTCCCAGTGGTTACGACTTTGATTAACATAACAGCCATTCATCCCCAAAACAAGATAGGGCTTGATTTTTTTTATAAGTGGAATTTTGTTGGTTAGAAATCCTTTTAAATTATACTCAAGGTGACCCAATGTATAGAATCGCTCAGTATGACTTAGTTTATAAAGAGAAAGTAACTGAAAGCTATTGACATATTCATTAGCGAGCTGAGAAGCATTCCCATTGAAATGGATATAATCAGCTAAGGGTACTGCTCGATTATTTAAAAATCCACCTGAAGCCAGACGATACCGAAGCAACCCTTTCAATCCTAAGTTCAAGTTATCAGTAACACCCACTCTCCACTTTGAATAATGAGCATCATTACCGAAGATACTGCCTAGTGTTTGAGTAAACTGAAAGCTAAAAATCGGTTTATCGCTTCCAACATTCACGATTCGTTCGGGTAGTTTGATATAGCGTGAGCCTGGCTGCCACCGAAGCACTAGAGAAAAATCAGCAACCTGGTGTCTCTCAATGTTTTGACTTACCAATTCAATAGGATAGTTTGGCGTGTATGAACGGTTAGCTTTATCCACCCATGTATAATCAGTTTGGTTTTCCAATGAGGTCCTGTCCTCATAACGCATCCCCCATTGCATAGAAAATCCAGCACCGAGTCCCTTTGAGTAACTCAGTCTAAAAGCACGAGCTTCATATGATTTAATACGATTTTCCTCATATAAGAGTGAGGAAAATGTATTTCCCTTATCTGTAATTGGACTTTGTCCATTGAATTGAAGTACTTGACGACCAAATCCAAGTGTAAGGGAACTTCTTAGCCGTGTACCAAATACATAAGACAAAGTGGCGTATGGATTAAAATGCTGATTTGCAAAACCGGTACGCAAAAAAATATTCCCGTTGATTTGTCTTCGAGATCCTGAACTATCCCACTTATACTGCCAACTCAACTGAGGTTGCAACACAAGACCCTCGGCTGGGTTGAAAGAAATTTGATCAAGCAATGAATTGATAGAAAGATCGAACTTATTTTGTTTAGAGAAAATTGGCTGCCCTGTCAATAACAAACGTGGTATAGTAAACTTATTCCTTACACGATTAAGTGAGTCAAGGTAGGCTGGATCTCTACGTCTTTGTTCCAAACTGTCTTTTCGATAGTAATCGGCAAGCTCCTCCTCTGTAAGAGGAACAGGCCTCACCTGATCCCAGTAAACTGAAGTTCTTCGATTAGCACTATCTGCGTATTTTAATAAAAACCGATCAAAATATTTTTTATTCCAATTGGGTCTTAAGGTATAAGCTGTGTAGACATTGAGGAAACTTCCGAATGCATCAAAGCCGAATTTCTTTGCAGCTGGATATAATACTTGGCTGGCGAGCATCCAGTAAGAATTCTCCTCCTCCCTGTATAGCTGAACCAGCTTTAAAGTATCAACAAACTCTAATTGCTGCGACTTGAGCAAGATCAAATCAACTGAATACAACTGCCAGTCCTCTTGAATTATTGTTATCTCCCCGGCAAAAACAGGATCACTTTTCCTTTTGGGAATCACTTGAATTCGACTCAGCAGTTTATTGTTTTCAACAAAAGAACCTAGCAACTTGTAACGGTAATACGATAGAGCAGAATTTGCTAGTGGTGAAATAAACCCTCTGGGATTAAGCCGGGTTCCTGGTAGTACAATATTATTATAAAACGAATATTGATCTGGCACTGCTAACCCAAATCCATCACTATCTCCACTTACTTTTGAAGATAAAACTTCAACTTTCTTTTCAGTTCTGCCACGTTGTGAATACTTGGAAACTGTCTCAGATAAATAAAGAATCTTCTTTTTACTGGTATCGCCATCCTCAAAATCTACTTTTTGAGATAAAAACCGGGAAGGAAAATTCCGTAGACGTAACTGTCCTTTTGAGTAGACACTACAGGAAAACTGTTCCAAACGCTGCTGATTAATCTCCTGTTGACGAATCATTTCTCGAATCAGTCGATAGGCTGGATCTTCTTTATTTGAAACCACTACATCTGGTAGTACTAATTCCTGTTTTTGTAAAACAAAATCCAAGCGAATCGTTTCCGTTCCAACCGAAACCAATCTTTCTTGCTTGGCAAATCCAACATATTGGCAACTAATTTTATATCTCCCAGGTAACAAGACCAATTCAAATAGACCCTCCGCATTCGCAGAGACACCTAATTTAGTTCCTTGCACAGTGATAGAGGCAAACGCTAAACGATTGCCATCGGTATCCATAACAGTTCCCTTAATAGTAGTTGCGAAACAGTCTAAATAAACAATAGCGAAAAAAAATAAGAGAAGAACTCTAAAAGTCACTCCGTTTTTGATTTTGAAATTCGAAGATAACTACCTGCAACAGCGGCAGAACCTCCCAAAATTCCACCTACTATACCCGTCAACATAATTAGGGCTGCAGAGGATCCTTGCAAAGGAAATAATAAGGCTACTTGCTTTGATAATAGGCTAGAATTTTGCCAATCGATCCACCAGGATAATCCTCCCCAAGCCAATAGCATTCCTAGGAAACCAGCAGCAAATGACTTAGCAGGAGCTTGTGGAATAACCACAGCCCACAAAAATGCAACAGGTACAAATCCCCACCAGGGCGACTGTGCTAAAAGTGAAATCCCAACTCCTCCCAGCATAGTTAGTATAACTGCTAAAAAAAATTTCATACTAAAATTTAAGATTTATTAAAACGTAATACCCATTTGATTTGTTCGCTACTCCGATCACTTTCCCTCATATACCAACACCGATTATATTCGCCTTTTTCCCATACAGACAGATTATTGTCATAAAAACGACTTCCTGGATTTCCGCTTTGACCACCCGGAAACACTCCATAAGCCTCAATACCATCAACTAGATGAACAATCATTCGCCAACTTGGTCCATGGCTATGTTTAATTGCATTTACGATGTTTCCATACCCACCAACCGCTAATCCCTTTCTTGCAAAAGCAGGAAGTGCATCTTTTAATAAATGATATAAGCTGGGATTCATAAATCGGCTCCAAAGTAACTTACCCTCAGCCTCCTTTGCCGCTAAAACGCTAGCCGCCTTTTTAAAGGAAGTTGTCACAACCATATCCAATGTTTCTAGTTGTGGCGTGTTGATATCATCCGCATATCGGTGTAATGTATCACGGAGCAACCATTCGATGGTAGTCTGCTCGGAAGGCCAAGTAGCCAGCGGATTGGTACGACTTATTTCATCTCTCCAAATGGAGGCTTGAACAGTATCCCAGAAACATTGGAAAACTGTTTGTCCCTTTGAATCTGGAGTGGCTAGCAAATCCCAATTCTTAAATATGGTTAAGTACTCCTGCTCTTTCTGGCTTAGCTGAGCCTCTTGGATTGCTGAGAGTAATACGGGGCGAATATCTTCCGCAGTAACATTGAAATAGTCAGCGTGCAACGCCATCATATCCTTTGGAGTAATCCCCGTCATTGTAGCAAGTTTGTTGTCAATGCGAACTCCCCTTGCCGTAATGTAGCTGCCAGGAATAAAATAAGGATAGGTGCCATCCGCAGCACGTTGATTAGCACTTTGTAGAAACCCTCTCTCGGGATTTATTGCATGTGGATTTTCCCCCTGGGGGATATAGCCCTGCCATAGATAGCTACTATCCTGTCCAGGCATTACATAAAGTCCTTGCCCATCCCATCTTGCTGGAAAACGTCCCTGCTGCCAAATTGCAATATCACCAGCTCTTGATGCAAAAATAAAATTCTGACCAGGACAGGTAAATGTCCGAATAGCATCCTCGTAATCGGCGTAATTGTGGGCCTTATTAAGTTTGTAAAAAGTCAACCCCTCGTTACTAGGATCGTGTGCAGCCCAACGAACAGCGAGGTTGCGATCAGCAGCAGCAGCATTTGAAAATCGGTCATCGAACTGTACAGGACCAAATACCGTGTAAGCTACAGTATCAAATACAGGAAGACTGTCTTTGATTTTTATCTCCTCAATTCTTAAAGTTGTCGGAACCCACGCACCATTAAACCAATATGCCGAACGAGACTGATCTTTGAATTTAATTTCATAATAATCTTTAACGTCTCGCTGAGAGTTTGTAACACCCCAAGCTATACTGTCATTAAATCCAATTACAACAAAAGGAGAACCTGGTAAAGAAACACCGTACGAATTATGTGAGGGTGTTTTTAATTGAATCTCAAACCAAATTGAAGGCAATGATAACTCCAGGTGGGGATCATTGGCCAAAATAGGGTATCCGCTTTGCGTTTTACTTCCGGCCACTACCCAGTTATTACTTCCATTACCCGGGTCGGGGCGATCAAGTGATTGAGCCGCAACTTTAGTTTTATTGTTAAAATAGAGAGAGTCTGCACTTGCAGGCTTTACAGGAACGATCGCTGGTTTGGGGAATACAGTTCCTTTAGGAACGATGGGGAGAAGCGAGTCGGGAACCTGCGGATACAGCTCTTGTAATTCATCTGGCATAAAAATCGATTTAGCATTGGTATTGGCCAAATCATTTTCTGTGCCAGACGAGAGCATTTTTGACATCATTTTTAACAACAATGCTGTTTTTAAATTACTCCATTTTTCAGGCTTAATTCGCAAGAGCTTATATTCGATTGGTAACGCAGCCTCACTAAGTTGATCTATATAGGAATTGATCCCTGCCGTGTAGGCATCAAAAAGCGTGCGGAATTCAGGATTGGCTTCAATTTCTTTCAATGCATTTTCCGCAGCATAAACCATTCCCAACCTCCTTTGCTCACGATCAAAATTGATTGCTTTACTTCCGGCTAATTCACTGGCACGACCAGCTGCAGCTCTGGTTTGTAAATCAATCTGAAAAAGTCTGAAACGAGCATGTAAATAACCTTGAACAAAATAAAGATCTTGGTCATTTTCTGCAAACACATGCGGCACTAACCGATCGTCAAAATACACTTGTACAGGTCCTTGTAACCCTTGTAAGGAGAGTGTACCCCCATAATCTTGGTTAACAGGCTCAGCATTTTGCCAAAATCCATATTGAGGACTAAAAAAAGATCCCAGAGCGGGAATGTTTCCCAGTGGTCGATCTAGCAACGCTACCAAAGAAATCATAATAGCCGTGCTACATAAAAAAGGAACTACACGCATAACAGGTATTTGGAAGTGTAAGGTAAGAAAGATTCAGCTTTCCTTTCCGGCAAGCATCGGTACAAAAGAGAACTCCTCAAATCGCTCCACTTGTAACCCATTATTTTCTTGGCGTGTAACCCGGCACATCTGTTGTGTACCCCCCTCACCAACCGGTAATACCATTACACCTCCAACCTTTAATTGCGCCACCAATTTTGGTGGTATATGAGGAGCCGCAGCTGTTATCAATATTTTATCAAATGGAGCAAAAGTGGGCAGCCCCTCAAAACCGTCTCCATAGAAAAACTTAATTCCATGTTGTTGCTGGAGCCATTTAAATTGCTTGTTGGAATCAAATAATTTTCGCTGTCGCTCAATAGTATAAACTTGAACGCCCAAGGTGGCCAATACAACAGCCTGATAAGCACTTCCAGTGCCTACCTCAAGTATTTTATCAAATCGTTGAACATCCAGTAATTGAGTTTGATATGCAACCGTGTAAGGATGCGAAATAGTTTGCCCCTCTCCTATCGGAAAAGCACGATTCTCGTACGCAATATCGTCAAACGCCGAATCCAGGAAAAAATGACGAGGAATTTGAGCGATGGCTCCTAAAACTAGTTCATTAGAAATACCATTGGAGCGAAGTTGATCAACCAATTTCTTACGCAATCCCTGGTGACGATGCTTATCCTCTATTGGCCTCATAGATTTAATGCCCCAATGTAATTTTTAATACGCTGCTTTAGTTGAATTTTGACAACTTCAAATTGCTTTGCATCCCTTAATTCTTCATTTACGCTAAAGTAAAATTTAATTTTAGGCTCTGTTCCACTGGGACGCGCTGAAATTACTGTTCCATCCTCAAGCACAAATTGCAGCACATTCGATCGAGGTAAAGTAAGTGGCCAAGAGTGTCCACTGATACAATCTTTAGCAACTTGTGCATCATAATCCAAGAGCTGCTTCACCACACTTCCAGCTATTGCTGCGGGAGGATTAGTTCTAAAACCGTTCATCATGGATGCAATTTCATGTTGCCCCTCCTTACCTTTTCTGGTAATGGAGATCAATTCTTCAAGATAAAAACCATGTTGTACAGAGATAGCGATCAATTTCTCATATAAACTTCGGCCCTTTGCTTTTTCATAAGCAGCCATTTCGCAAAGAAGGGCTACAGCACTGACGCCATCTTTATCACGGATCTTATCACCAATCATCAACCCAAAACTCTCCTCACCTCCAATAATATAATTCTCCTTCTCTTCTTTTTCCCGTATTAAGTCGGCAATCCATTTAAACCCAGTTAGAACCCGATAACAATTAACGCCATTTGCACTGGCGATTGCGTCAATTTGTGGTGTAGTGACAATGGTAGTAATTACCATGTCATTAGGTTTGGAAATCCCTTTCTCTTTACGAGCCTCCAGCAAATAATTAAAAGCTAGTACCGCGGTCTGGTTCCCGTTAAGCAACACCCAATTTCCTGCTAAATCCTTCACACCAATCGCAAGTCGATCAGCGTCAGGATCGGTGCCACATAAAATATCAGCATCGATTTCCTTTGCTAGCGCAAGACCAAGATGCATTGCTTCACTTTCCTCTGGATTTGGGTAGGCTACAGTAGGAAAATCACCATTCGGCATCTCTTGCTCTTTTACAATATGAATATTGGTAAAGCCTAACGCTTTCAAAACAGAAGGCACCAGGCGAATGCCAGAACCATGAATAGGGGTATATACGATTTTAAGGTTATGTTGACTAGCTACAACCTCAGGATAGACACTTAACGACTTCACCATAGCCGTATACCGGTTATCCATCTCTGTACCCAAAGGATTAATGAGTTGTTCACCACCCGACCAACGAACTTGCTCCACCCCTTCAATTTTTTCTACTTCTTTGATCACATTCTTATCATGTGGTGAGACTAATTGCGAACCATCATTCCAATAGGCTTTGTATCCATTGTATTCTTTAGGATTATGCGAGGCGGTACAAACCACCCCTCCCTGACAACCCAATTCACGAATAGCGAAGGATAGCTCAGGTGTAGGTCGCAAATCTTCAAATAGGTAAACCAAAATACCATTTGCAGCAAAAACCTGTGCAGTGGTCTCAGCAAAGAACCGGCTGTTATTACGGCTGTCGTGAGCAATAGCCACTTTGATCTCACCTTTGAATACTTGCTTTAAGTAGTTAGCAAATCCCTGTGTAGCCATTCCAACCGTGTATTTATTCATACGGTTGGTTCCCACACCCATCAAACCCCTCAACCCTCCCGTTCCGAATTCTAAACTCCGGTAAAATGAATCTTCTAATTCTTTGGGATTTTCAATAGACAACTGACGAATTACAGCCTTGGTCTCATCATCGAATTGCCCCTTTAACCATTGATTGACTCTTTCCTGTGCAATGAGGTCCATACACTTGATTTTGAAAGCGTAAAGTTACCGAAATTTGGCGGGTAAAAAGAGAAGACTGACAACGCAAAAACATACACATTCTATTTTTCAACTTTTGTTGAGCATTCTATTTTTGCTGTGTTCAACCTATCTTTTTTGTCAACCCCGCATTGAAGACACTTCAGGCAGAGTACTCAATAACTCAATGCTTAAAAATAGAATAAAGTGGGTAGCGGCTGGTAACATTGTAGGATATGGCGGAGCCATGGTTGGGCTCTACACAGCCTGGTACAGCAATTACCCCCAGGGGAAATTTCACACCTTTAATGATTGGAAAGAATGGAAGCAAGTAGATAAAGTTGGGCATCTTTATGGAGCTTATATCGAAAGTGTAGCAAGTATGGAACTCTGGAAATGGGCTGGCATGGATCGAAAAAAAAGAATATGGATAGGTGGTCTAAGTGGAGCTGCGTACCAAACTGTAATTGAAATATTGGATGGTTTTAGTAAAGAATGGGGCTGGAGTTGGGGAGATTTTGCTGCCAATATGGTAGGAAGCGGACTACTAATTGGACAAGAATTAAGCTGGAATGAACAAAGAGTGCGGATCAAATTTTCGTATCAACCACAACGATTAACTGATCCCATTCTCCAAACAAGAAGTAATCAACTATTCGGGAAAAATCAAGCGAATCGCTTTTTGAAAGACTATAATGGCCAAACATATTGGGCAAGTATTGCTCTAGCTCCTTTTTTAAAAAACGCTAACTGGCCAGGGTGGCTTACCATTGCAGTCGGCTATGGCGCAAATGGTCTTTGGGGAGGTCGGGAAAATTTAGCAACATCTCCCGCTAGCGGTGTACTTTTTGACAGAAGAGATATACCTCGGCAAAGACAATGGTATCTTGCTCCCGATATAGATTGGAAAAGGATACCTACTAACCGGGCCGGAATTCGTCTACTTTTCACTTTTTTAAATGCATTCAAATTCCCAACACCAGCTCTTGAATTAACAAATGGAAAGCTTCGAGCACATGCTCTCTATTTCTGATTTGATTTATACTAATTTAGCACCAGCATGACACCTCTTCAGATCATACAACCCCTGCTGTTTATAGCCACTACAATAGTTGCAGTTACTCTTGTCATTAAACGTGCAAAAATTATTCTGCGAACTATTCAATTAGGAAGAAGTGAAGAAATTAAGGGAGAAAGAAGTGCGCGCTGGAAAAACGTGTTACTGCTGGCATTAGGACAACAAAAAATGTTCAGAAAACCTGGTGTAGCCATACTCCATTTAATAGTTTACGCAGGGTTTATCATTATCAATATTGAAATAATTGAGATTATTTTAGATGGGATACTAGGACAGCATAGACTTTTTGCACCCTTTTTGGGGTCACTTTATCCAGTTTTGATAAACTCGTTCGAAGTGCTGGCCCTTTTAGTTTTATTAGCCTGTATTGTTTTTTTAGTACGCCGAAATACAAAATCAATCAGCCGACTACAAAGCATTGAGCTAAATGGGTGGCCTAGAAAAGATGCTACCCTGATATTAGGTGCAGAAATTGTGTTAATGTCACTCTTTTTAATTATGAATGCGGCTGACACACTTTTACAAGAAAGGAGTTATGCCGACTATAGCCATCACATTACAGGAAATTTCTGGATATCCTCATTACTTCATCCATTCTTTGAACAATGGAGCAATAGTAGCCTTGTTGCAGTAGAAAGAATTAGCTGGTGGCTGCATATTCTCGGCATTTATGCATTTCTGAATTACCTGCCCTATTCAAAGCACTTGCATATAATACTTGCATTTCCCAACGCGTACTATGCTAGACTGGATCCGAACGGAAAAATGGAAAATATGCCTGCCGTTCAGCAAGAAGTTATTTATGCCATGCAACCGGAGTTAGCACCCATTGACAGCAATAGCACTCCACCTCGGTTTGGGGCAAGAGATGTAATGGATCTAAGTTGGAAAAATTTACTAGACGCATATAGTTGTACAGAATGTGGACGATGCAGTAGTGCATGCCCTGCCAACCAAACTGGCAAATTACTATCCCCAAGAAAAATCATGATGGATACAAGAGACCGGTTGGAGGAGGTAGGTAAATCAATTACAAAGCAAGGAAAGTGGCAAGATGATGGACGCTCTTTATTGCATCAATACATTTCAGTAGAGGAAATAAATGCTTGTACAACCTGTAATGCATGCGTTCAGGAATGCCCTGTAAGTATTAATCCCCTTGACATCATTTTACAATTACGTCGAAATTTGGTAATGGAAGAAAGTAATACCCCAGCAGAATGGGCAACACTGTTTGGAAATGTTGAAAATAATTTTGCTCCCTGGAAGTTTAATCCAGAGGAACGAGAAAAATGGATTCAGTCTACTTCAACTAACGCTTAACTTTTGTCCTTTCGCCAACGATCAAGCTGTTGGTTAATTTGATTGGTAGCCTCATCTGATTGATCAAGACGATGTGCCACATCTTTTTTACGGAGCAGTTTATATAATTGCCAGATGGCCGTAACCAAAAAAATTGATCCTATGATTAAACTAACCATGGACTGATTATTACGAATCGCACTTGCGACTAACTGCCCTCCAAAAATGAAAATACTATTCCCCAGTAAAGTGCCCATGCCAATTCCAATAATATAGGCATTGTACTGCCGATTCTTGGCCTCTAGTAATCCCCTGGAAAATAAAACAGTACTCCAGCCAAACCAAAATGGAATCTGAACGGGGTTAATCGCACTCATCAGAAATCCAAGTAATAGCTTAGGCATTGAACTATCCAAGATTAAATTCCGATTCTGACCTCCACTTGTAAATGCTACATGGAAGTTCGAAATGGCTAATCCCACGAGAAGTAGAAAAGTGAGAAAGTCAAAAAAAATCAACAGCTTTGCTTGCTTACGCAACCAATCCATCGCAACCAGCGATAAACGAACATAAATCATCTCAGCAAGCAAAGATCCGAATGAAAACAAAAGTGCAGCCTGCACCCCACTGGCAATTGAAATTTGCATGGCGGCTACATTCAAGGTACCTAGGGGCAGCGAGCCGATAAAACTTACAAAAAGACCAATAAAAAGTACTTTCACAAGTTTAAGCATAGCAGCAAAATAATCTATATACCGGAAAGATCAAGCGTCTCCAATTTTTTAAAATGTGTGCGGGCTTCCTTTAAAAATTTCCATCCTCGCTGAAATGTCCAATAACGGATACCGCGATTATGGTTGTAAACGCTAATTAAATAAAGTGATCGCCAGTGCTTCAATAAAATTCGATAAGCTTGAAAAAGAGTTAAGCCGCAATCATAAATATGATTAGGCTCAGCACCACAGCCATTGAACTCAATTATAGAGAAAGAGTGACCTTCTTTAAGAGATTGAACACTATTTGCCTTAATGTCATATCGACCATAGAAAAAATTTGTGGATAGACTAAGGGTATCAAACTGTGTACAAAGGGCTTCATCGATTTCATGCGCAAGGTTAATAAATCGTGCCCCCCGATTATGATTTCCGGCATAAGAAAGAAAATATAGCTCACCTTGAGGTATGCAGACCAACCAATTAGAAGAATGCTTGGCCTGCAATTCCTTAACACGCAGTTTAGCTTTGGGATGAGCCAACACTAGGTCCTCTAAGGTTGAGGAACCATCACCTATTACCTGCATTAAATCTTTTTGTATAAACCCACTGACTACACCCTTTTTGGATGAAGGGTGTCGATAATAAAAGACACTGTATTCGTACGGGTACTCGATCCAATCCTGGACAAGGTAATGAACTGAAATTGTCTTATGATATTGCTTCCATTGATCCCAGGTCTCTATGCGCCGAAACAAGATCCCCTTCATTCCTACATCTGGTTTTACCGTAAATGGTAAAGCGAACCCTGCTTCCTTAATTTGTTGTAGGGCTTCGTATTCAGACAGGGTCGGATCAATATAGATTGTCGAAGGATAAAAATGCGAAGGAAGTTGTTCGTACATTTCACGTTTACCTTCTCCTTCAAAGCCACCAAACGTTAACGTAGGATTAGAAGCAGAGAAAAACCAAACGGAACGGCTTCTTAAACAATACCAGATCCACCATGGGAGAATGGGCAAGTATAAAGCAAAGAAGTTCCATTCTTCCCATTTAAACAAACGATTGAAGAGCCTTAGCATAAGTTGGTAATCAAAATTAATGTAAAGAGAGCAGTCGTATCCTTACTAACTGAGCAAATTCTGTACTTTTGCAACACAATTCATTCATTCATGAATATCCCCACGCTCGCCTCTTGTATCGCAGAGGGCAGATCTCCAGAAATTTTATTCTGGGTAGGCTGTGCTGGTAGTTTTGACCAACGTGCTCAACGTATCAGTAAGGCCTTTGCACATATTCTGCAACAGGTTGAAATTGATTTTGCCATTTTAGGAAAAGAAGAATGCTGCACCGGTGATCCTGCAAGAAGAGCGGGTAATGAATTTTTATTTCAAATGATGGCTTATCAAAATATTCAAACACTAAATGGATATGGCATAAAGAAAATTGTTACCACCTGCCCTCACTGTTTTAATACACTAAAAAACGAATACCCAGAATTAGGAGGAAACTACGAAGTCATTCACCACACCACATTATTACAAACGCTAATCGATGAAGGTAAGATTCGGTTAAAGGAAGAAGGTCCTTTTAAGGGGAAACGAATTGTATACCACGATAGCTGCTACTTGGGAAGAGCCAACGGAATCTACGAGGCTCCGCGCAAAGTTCTGGAAATGCTCGATAGTGAATTAGTTGAAATGAAGCGTTGTAGGTCTAATGGGCTTTGTTGTGGAGCCGGAGGTGCACAAATGTTCAAAGAGGAAGAAAAAGGAACATTGCGTGTCAATCAAGCAAGAACGGAGGAGGCCCTAGAAACAAATGCATCAATTGTCGCAGCAGCCTGCCCATTCTGTAATACCATGTTAACAGATGGAATCAAAGGAGCAGAAAAGGAAGAAACAATAGCCGTGCTTGATATCGCAGAAATTATTGAAAAAGGTATGATAACTGACTGAGTTGCCATGAGACAAGACTATCGCGCACTACTTCCAACTAATTTTTCTAAATCATCTCGCGTTTGGATATACCAAGGAACCAGAATTTTTTCAATAGGAGAAGCATTTGAAGTAGAGGCACGTTTAGAAGATTTTGTAAAGGATTGGCAGTCACATGGCGCTCCTGTACGAGCAGCTGCATTACTATTATTTGGACAATTCATTATACTAATTGCCGACGAAACTAAAGTTCCCGTGGGGGGATGCAGCACAGATGCTTCTGTTCGTATGATAAAACAAATAGAGCAGACCTATAAAGTAAGCCTTTTTGATAGATCACAATTAGCTTTCTTGGTAAAAGATAAAGTAGAGCTCCTTCCCCTTGCACAATTTGAATATGCCCTTGAAAAGGAATTTCTTACAAAAGAGACTCTTTACTTTAATAACACAATTAGCAACTTAGCGGAATTGGAAAATAGCTGGATTGTACCTATAGAAAAAAGCTGGCTAAAGCAAAAACTACGCTAAATTCAAGCTGCTCACTTTTTCTTTTGTCCCTTTTTGGGATTTCCCTTTTTTGTATCAGACAATAAATAAGCTACCGAAAAACGATAATTACGAGTAAAAGTAACATTGAAGCTCTCCACAGAAAAGTTTGGACCATAGGTGAAATTTCTACGCTCTTGATTCATAATGGGATCAATAACGTTAACGGAGGCAATTAACTTTTTTGCAAGAAATTTGCCTTGTATTCCCATTGTCAAACTTGTATTCCAACGTGCAAACCCTTGCGGTGTAGCAAAACGGTTTAGATTGAAGTTTGAGGTAAAATTCCAATTTTCATGTGGGTTCCATTGCTGCCCTAGGGTGGTAGTAAAGGAGGGTCCATTTCTAAACTTTCGCACCAAACGATCGTAGAGGCTATATTTTATATAAGTAAAACTAGCACTGGCATTTAATTTCAATTTCTTAGCAAGCGTGAACCCATTCCAGGTGCTGGCCTCAAACTCCTGCCGACTACTTATATTTTCCCACGTAATTTCTGTTTTACCTCCATCCGCCAATGTTCGTACTTGACTAAAAACATCTTCCACTTGGTGATAGCCTAGTCCTAGATTTAAAAAATATTTTGATCGGTTTCTACTCAAGACCAAATTATAATGATCAGTAGTCGAAGCAAGCAAGTCCGGATTCCCAAAACGAAGGTTAAATGGATCAGAAAAGTCCAGAATAGGATTCAATTGCTGCATTCCTGGGCGATTAATACTTCTTCTAAATGAGAGCGTAGCACTAAAGCGATCTTTCCAAGATTTATTGAGATTAAAAAATGGTAGCCAAGTAGGATATTGATTTGCAACTTGCTTATTCTCATTTCTAATGTCAAAACCTATTAAGGTTTTTTCTAAGGATGTACCAGCTGTTATACTCAAATTTTCACTTAATACCTTTTTAATTGAGAGTCTCAAGTTGAATATCTTCTGTGAAAAAATAAAATCATTACTGAGCATCGGTAAGGGTACAAAAATCCGTTCTGGCATTTTTTGATACGTTGTAGCAGTAAGAGCGTGTGTAGAAGTGTAATTGTAAAATGCCCCCCCAGAAAAAGTAAGCTTGGCTGGTAGCCAGGTTTTATCATACAAAACGCGCACTACTCCTCCCCGATTCCAATTATCAATTGCTTGACGTTGTAATGAATCTTGTCTACTTATCCCCCCGTCCGGTCGTAAATATACTTGAGAAAAGTCTCGATTATTGGCCTGATATCCCCCATTCCAATTGGTAAACACTCTAAATAGATGGCCAGTCTTAGGTTTAAATGTGTAGTTAAGTTGAAATGAGGGTGCCCAATTATTATTGTTACTCAGAACTGAGCGATCGGTAATTCTCCAGGCAGTATTAAAGCGGTTGACGGTGGTAAAACGAGTAGTTGAGTTTTGCGTTGCATCATTTTGATTCAACTGGAGCACCCCATTAAATGAAGATTTTGAACTGAGCTGAAAATCTACATTAATGCGAAGGGAGGGACGTTTGTTTTGACTATAGTTTTTATTGGAAGTATTCAGGTAATTAATAGAATCTGTGTACCGATTCTGTCTTGTTGAATACCCCTGTCCCTGAAATCGGTTTTGACTCCACCCTGCGTTAACCGCTAGAGACAACCCCTTTTTTCTGTAATTATAATTACCATTTATTGAAAACTCGCCGCGGGTACCAATCGTAGCACCCAACCTACCACTTTTACCTACTTTTCCTTTTCGGGTTACAATATTGATCACCCCCCCTTGCTCATTGGCGTATTGAGGTGGAGGATTGGTCATCACCTCTATTTTCTCAATAGAACTGCCAGGAAGAGATTCTAAAAGATCCTGGAGTTGTTGCAAATTCAACTCTACTGGTTTGTCGTCAATTAAAATTCGAGGTTCTTTTCCTCTAACCGTTATTTTCCCATCGGCATCTTTTGCTACCAGGGGCATTTGGGTCAAAAGTTCACCAGCCGTGGCTCCAGCAGCATTTGCAGATTCTGTAACATTAAAAGTCAAATTTCCCTCTCGAGATTCAATGAGTGGTTTTTCTGCATATACAATCACTTGCTCAAGCTCACCTACATCGTTGTTTTTCAGAGCTATATCAGGTATATTGAAATCTAATCTCTCAGTACGAATATGGATGCTATCAATCCTGAGAAATCTCTTTCCAACATAACTAACCCTCAGTGCATAGTAGCCCAGTTTTAGCATAGAAAACTTAAACTCACCTTTAGAGTCCGATTGAGTGGTAGCGACTTGTATCGAGTCTGTTATGAAAAAAAGACTGAGAGTAGCGCCCTTTAAAGGCTCGGATTTCTCAGCAATTAAGTTTCCAGACAATACCCCCAAACTACCAGCTTGTGCACATAAGCCCGCAGAAAAGGCCAAAATTGATATGAGTATTAAAAAATGCTTCAAACCAAGCTGTTAGACGCCAAATATAGCCCTATCATTCACCAAAAAAGTTAAAGAGCCGTGACAACCTGTCAGATTCAAGACGCTCTTGGTATATTTGCGGTTCCCCAAATTTAGTGTATGGAGGAATTACTGTTAGATAAAACACAAGACGAAGCCAGACAAGGTGAGGCATATGCGCCTTCAGAGGTATTATTTAAAAAATTCGATCGACATTTCTACATAGAAAGTTATGGCTGCCAAATGAATTTTGCGGACAGTGAAGTAGTTGCCTCTATCCTTCAAGGCGCAGGATTCGGACCCACTAGAAATCAGGAGGAGGCCGATCTCATATTTATCAATACTTGCTCTATTCGTGAAAAGGCAGAACAAACAGTTCGAAAGAGGTTGACAACTTTCAAAAGCCTAAAGCGAAGAAAAAAGGGACTGTTGATTGGCGTTTTGGGATGCATGGCTGAAAGACTTAAATCCAAATTCCTGGAGGAAGAAAAGCTTGTAGATATAGTTGTTGGGCCAGATGCCTACCGGTCTCTACCTAACTTGATTGAAGAAGCTGCAGGTGGTCAAAAAGCCGTAAATGTTTTATTAAGCCGTGAAGAAACATATGCCGACATTGCGCCTGTTCGCTTGGATAGCAACGGAATAAGTGCATTTGTGAGTATTATGCGAGGCTGCAATAATATGTGCTCGTTTTGTGTAGTCCCCTTTACACGCGGCAGAGAGAGAAGCAGAGATCCATATAGTATCATAGCAGAATGCACAGAATTGTACCAAAATGGATACAGAGAAATCACGCTGCTTGGACAAAATGTGGACTCCTACTACCATGCAACCTCACAGGAAACAAATCCTCCAGTCACTTTTGCAAAACTTCTAGAGCAAGTGGCACAAATTTCTCCTGACTTATTAGTACGCTTCTCCACTTCACATCCAAAAGATATTACCGATGAGGTCCTTTACACTATGGCCCGCTATGATAATATTTGCAAATACATCCATCTACCAGTGCAAAGTGGTTCAAGCAGGATTTTACAACTAATGAACAGAACATATACACGCGAGTGGTATATGGCAAAGGTTGATAGAATCCGAGCAATATTACCAGATTGCGGAATTAGTGCTGACATTATTGCGGGTTTCTGTACAGAAGAAGAGATTGATCATCAGGATACACTTTCTATCATGGAATACTGCAAGTATGATTTTTCTTATATGTTTTTTTACAGTGAGCGTCCTGGTACGCTAGCTGCAAGGCGTTACAAAGATGACATACCGGAGGAAACCAAGAAAAGAAGACTCGAGGAAATTGTTGCATTACAAAGCAAGTTGTCGCTAGAAAGCAACCAGCGTGATATTGGAAAAACATTCAAAGTACTTATTGAAGGCGATAGCAAACGAAACAAAGAGGAATGGAAAGCCAGGAATTCACAAAATAAAGTAGTAGTATTTCCTAAAGAAAACTACCAACATCAAAAAGGGGATTTTGTTACCGTCAAAATTTCAGACTGTACCCAGGGTACATTGAAAGGGAACATAGTCACAAACTAACCTTTGCAACAAAAAAATGGATATACAAAGCATAAAAAATCGGTTTGGCATAATAGGAAATGCACCTGCATTAAATTATGCGATCCAAGTTGCCTCTCAAGTAGCTGCAACCGATTTAACAGTATTAATCAATGGCGAGAGTGGCGTTGGTAAAGAGGTATTCTCCCAAATCATTCATTCACTTTCGGCAAGAAAACATAATGCATTTATTGCAGTTAACTGCGGCGCCATTCCAGAGGGAACGATCGATTCTGAACTATTTGGCCATGAGAAAGGGTCGTTTACCGGGGCAACTGAGTCAAGAAAAGGATACTTTGAAACAGTAAATGGAGGAACAATTTTTTTAGACGAAATTGGAGAGCTACCCCTTGGCACACAAGCCAGGTTACTAAGAGTACTTGAAACAGGCGAATACATACGGGTAGGCTCCTCTAAAGTTCAAAAAACAGATGTCCGTGTAGTTGCCGCCACCAATAGGGAATTGCTACAGCAAGTACAAAATGGGAAATTTAGAGAGGACCTCTATTACAGGCTAAGTACAGTACCCATACGCGTTCCCTCCTTACATGATCGCCCAGAAGACATTCATATCCTTTTTCGAAAATTTGCTGCAGACTTTGCCACTAAATATAAAACTGCATCCGTACAACTGGATGAAGAAGCAAAGCAAATTCTATTAAATTACCCCTGGCCAGGAAATGTTCGGGAACTAAAAAATATTGCAGAGCAAATTTCTGTGTTGGCACAGGATAAATTGATTACAGCAGAACATCTTAAAAAATATCTACAGCCTTACTCTACTAACCGCATGCCTATTTGGGCAGGCAATAATGGAAGTCAGCCTGAGTTTGCCAATGAAAGGGAGATTCTTTACAAACTCTTTTTTGATATGAAAAAAGATGTAAACGAATTAAAGAGAATGTTTGTTGAGTTATTGAATAACCCTGAAATTGCTGCCTCCTACCCTCAGCTTGCGGGTAAATTACATGAACTTAATTCAAATCCGTCCGATTTATTGGCACCGCTCTCCATACCCACAGCAGCACCAATTACTCCTGCCATTCATCCCGCTACTGTCCCCCTGCTGCCTGCAGGATACTCACATCCCACTGCAGAGATCCAGGATCATGTAGAGGTTGATGAAAGCCTGAATATTATGGAGAAAGAAAAAGAATTGATCTTAAAAGCATTAAAAAAACATAAGGGGAAAAGAAAAGATGCAGCACTTGATTTAGGAATCAGCGAAAGAACCTTATATAGAAAACTTAAAGAGTACGACATTGAGGAATAAATCCATTTACACTTCATTACTGGCCGTACTAAGTATAGCCTCTATCATTTGTCTCCTGCAAATTGGAGTAAGCAGCTGTGGCGTTTATCGTTTCACAGATGCCTCAGTTCCCGATAGCATTAAAACTGTTAAAGTAAACTTTATTGAAAATAAGGCTTCCTATATTAACCCGCAGCTAAGTCCTCGTCTGACTGATAAAGTTCGACAAAAAATTGTAGCTCAAACAAGATTAATACAAACCAACAATGATGCAGATTGGGAAATAAGTGGCGCAATCACCCAATACAGTTTCTCTACTTCTGCTATAGCTGGACAACAATCTGCCAATAACCGCTTGAGCGTTAGTTTACAGCTTAGCGTTTATGATCGTAAGGCAGATGAAACTAGAAAAATTGATGTTAGCAGAAGTTTTGAATTTAAAGGAAGTCTATCGGTACAGGCGGCCGAAGCATCTCTAGGAGACGAATTGATTCGTACTTTAGCCGATGACATATTCAATAAAGTGTTCTCGAATTGGTAATTATTCATGCAGCAACCATTATCTACAATAGCCTCCATTCTGCTTAACAAGTCCTCAATTGAGGAGTGTACGCTAACAGAAATAAAGAAAGTTTGTGCAGATTATCCCTGGTTGGGGGCCGCTAGGTTGTTGTATGTCTATAAATTAAAGTCAACGCAAGATCCTTCATGGCAATCAGCCTATGAAGATGCACAACTTTTTTTTCCATCAGTCAATTGGCTTAATCTTTTACTTACCCCAGACACAAAGAGTGCACAACCCAAACCGGTATTATCTGGTATAAATAGTACTAGCCCTAAAGGAGAGCCTCTAACATTTGAACCCTACCATACGATTGATTATTTCGCATCCCAGGGAATTCAATACAAACCCGAAGATCAACCATCTGATAAATTTGGCCAACAACTCAAAAGCTTCACAGAATGGATAAAAGCAATGAAGCGACTACCTCTAGCAGAGATGGGAAAAACAATTGATCCAAAAGAGGAAAAAAAAGTGGAATTACTGGCCGGAAATTCACTTCAGCAGAATGAAGTGATAACTGAAGCCATGGCTGAAATATGGATAAAACAAGGTAACACTGCAAAAGCCAGAGATATCTACAATAAATTAAGTTTGCTAGAGCCCTCAAAAACTGCTTATTTTGCAAGTCGAATCAATGAATTAAACGAACTGTCATGACCATTTTATTTGTTATTCTAATTGTAATTGCTGCTCTTTTACTTGGTTTTTTTGTGTTAGTTCAAAACCCAAAAGGAGGCGGCCTATCAGGTAATATTGCTGGATTTAGCACCCAGTTCATGGGAGTGAAGCAAACCACAGATGTGCTAGAAAGAGGCACATGGATTTTTGGTGCAGTTGTAGCCCTATTATGCTTATTTTCTGTATTCTTCATCCAAGGAGGAAACAGCGGCCAGAATGATAGAGCTAAGGAAGCTAGCGGACTAACTGTTCCTGCACAGGCATCTCCAACACCTGCCACGACCCTTCCTGCTCCAGCTCCAGCTCAACCAACAAAATAATATTTCAAGATAATTTGCAAACCCCACGAAATCGTGGGGTTTTTTTTTCTTAATTTAAAGTAATGCTGTTTAAGAATTTTCTAATAGGAATACTTGTATGCGCAGTTCTATTACTTGGCTGGTTAAGTTGGGGGCTTTTTGGTCCTACCCTTTCGAATGAACAAAAGTATCTGTACGTTGAAAAGCAAATTGCCACCAATGAATTATTGATCAATATTAAAAAAGAGGGGAGCTTAACTTCCACATTTTGGATAAAGCAGTTGTTAAGCTGGTGGAAAGTTGATACCATAAAGGCAGGACGATATAAAATATCAACAGGAATGACCGCCTTTCAGCTGGCCAGAAATCTAAGAAATGGAAAACAATCTTTTGTTAAACTCAGCATCAATAAAATCAGAACTGCAGAGGAGTTAGCTGGAAAAATAGGGAATGGTATCGATTCTAAAATTGACTCATTAGAACTACTTCACTACATAAAAAGTAATGACTCGCTTAATAGATTTGGCGTAAATAGCCAGACTATTTTAGCTATTACACTACCGTACACCTATGAAATGGGCTGGGCTGAAAACCCTACACAAATTTTTGAGCGATTTCATAAACGTTGGGAACAATTTTGGACTGCAGATAGAATTCAACAAGCAAAAAATAAAAATCTAACTCCACTTGAGGTGTCAACCCTTGCATCCATTGTGGAGGAGGAGACTAATAACAAAGAAGATCGCTACCTCATTGCAAGCACCTATCTAAACAGATTACGAATAGGCATGAAACTGCAGGCTGACCCTACTGCAAAATATGCGAGCCGTGACTTTAAATTAAATCGGATTCTATATGAGCACCTAAAAATAAAATCCCCTTATAATACATATCTCTATTCCGGACTACCTCCAGGGCCGATCTGTACCCCATCAGTCCAAGCTATTGATGCGGTACTGGGTGCGCCAGCAACCAATTATCTTTTTTTTGTTGCCAGTTGGAAGTTTGATGGAAGAAGCATATTCTCCTCTAATTACAAAGATCACCAGGCCTATGTGAAATTATTCCATGACGCCCAACGCAAAAGACTAGAATGAACGGGATGAGTAAAATAGTAGGTTTATTTAATAGCATACCGGTGGTGCAATGGCTTATTCGGAAAAGCAAGTCCACCACATTACCAGGATTTTCAGGAATACCCATTTATCAAGTAATTTCTTTTTTTATTCGACAAGTCCAAACTATTGGAATGACGGAGCGGGCCTCAGCAATCGCATTCAATTTTGTTATGGCAATTCCACCCGCAATTATTTTTCTATTTACACTAATCCCCTACCTCCCCATTACACAATCCTTACAACAAGAGCTTTATAAATTAATAAAAGACATTATTCCCGGCGAAAGAAATAATGCGGTTTTAATCAGTTTTTTGCAAGATTTTATAAACAACCCAAGAAATGGATTACTATCAGTAGGTTTTATACTTGCACTTTACTTCTCCTCCAATGCAATGATGGGAATTATGCGTTCTTTTGATAAAAACTATGCTGGCTTCAAAAAAAGGTCAAACTGGCAACGTAGAAAAGCCGCTTTACGGCTTACAGCTTTGCTGTATGTATTTGTAATGGCTTCATTAGTGGCCTTAATTGCCAGGGAGGTAGTCTTGGAATGGTTAGGAATTGAAAATGCCACTCTACGAGCCCTATTATCTAATCTGCGATGGGGTGTGATTTTTCTTTTATTTTTTTCCTGTATCTCTTTTATCTACAAACTAGCCCCATCTGTACACAAGAAATGGAAGTTAATTAATCCAGGCTCGATTTTAGCCACCAGCTTAATGCTTATTACATCAGGAGCACTATCATGGTGGGTTTCAAACTTTTCTAATTACAACCAATTGTATGGATCAATCAGTACAGTACTAATCATCATGATTTTAATTTTCATCAATTCACTGATTCTACTAATTGGCTTTGAGCTAAACGTGAGTATATACTCTTTGCAGTCAGCACGTGCAGAGAGCAGATTAGATCCTGAGAATTAACTTATTCTAATTCCCAATCACTCAACAGTTTAATGCGAGCTTCTTCAACTTGCCTGTCTCCCTTGTAATGACCCGCTCTTTCCTTTTGCCTGTAGGCTTCATACAGTGTTACGGCACAAGCCACACTGATATTTAAAGATTGAATAATACCGACTTGAGGTATAATAAAATTACCATCAGCCTTGACTCTTATTTCCTCGCTTACTCCACTGTGCTCATTTCCAAATACCAAAGCAATAGGTGAAGTGAAGTCTACTTCATACAAAGGGAGAGAATTCTCTCCCAAAAATGTGGTCAGAATTTTCATTCCACGATTACGAATGACATCAAAACAAAGTTCTGCATCATCGAATTGATGAACAGAAAGCCATTTTGCAGCACTGGACGAGCTTCTGGCACCCCATTTTTTATGACGAGGAATCTTAGTATTTAAGATAAAAATATCTTGTACCCCCACCGCATCACAGGTTCGCATTACCGCTGAAATATTATGCGGATCAAACACATTCTCTAACACAATAGTCAAATCAAATTGCCTGCGTTGCAGGACTGTGTTAAGCTTTTCAAAACGAGCAGGAGTCATACTAGTTTATTATTTCAAAGCCCCCTTCTCCCAAAGCAAGCGGTATATAAGGCATGCTGGTCTCCGCAGCAAGAGAAGCAAGTTGATTACTGCAGTTAAATGCCCGAGCAGGATTTGAAACACATAGCGACACTGCATCGCGGACAGAAATATCTGCTTTAAACACAAGATTATTAAAAGCCTTAAGCATGGTAAGCGCTGAGCCACTTAATATGCCATTTGAAACATAGTGGTCATTATTTAAAGTATGCTGGTAAGGCCCGCTGTCGCACGCGGCTACTGCATCAGTTATTACAAAAAGCCTGCTACCCATTGTTTGAAAAGCAAGTTTCACAACCGGCCAGTCAACATGTAAACCATCAGGAATAATACTTGCCATGGCAGAACCATCCAATAAAGAGGCGCCTACCAAACCTGGCGCTCTGTGCTGCAAAGGTGACATTGCATTAAATAGATGCGTTACTAAAGACACTCCATTTGCAAAGGCATCCAAACCTTGTTCATAGGTAGCCATTGAATGTCCCGCAGAAATAATAACATTAGCATCCAATAAATAATTGAGAACGGCCTTGTCGCATATCTCTGGAGCCAGTGTGATCATTTTAATTACACCCCTACCAAGCGATAGCAGCTCTTGAACTTCGGTTAAAGTTGGAACTTTTATGAATCGCTCATCATGTGCGCCACGTTTTGCCGGATTAATCCATGGCCCCTCCAAATGCAACCCTAAACAGCCTTTGCCATTGTTTTCCCAATACTCTTTAACCGCCTTAATACCCTCAGCAACTACAGTAATATCATTTGTGGCGATGGTTGGTAAAAAAAAGTGGGTTCCTTCACGCTTAAAAGTATGGTACATTAAATCAAGCGTTTGCCTTGAAGGAAAAGCCGAAAACAAATGATCCGCTGCACCGTAAACCTGCAAATCAATAAACGATGGTATTAACAAATCGATTTCAGGGTATGCACTATCCTTGGGACAAAAACCAACAAGTACGTTATGCTGAAGTATAACTGCTTGATTAGTCAACCATTCATTTCCAGTGAAAATGCTTTTTACATTAAAACGCTTCTCAAAGACCATAACGTGCAGCGAAATGTTTCGCCTCTATTATTTAGTCCTATTGAGTGGCCGACGGAAGATAAAACGAGTAACAAAGATCCCTTCCCCATCATCCTTGCCAGCATTACTTTCTACAGCGGAAGTTACGTAAGCCAATTCCCAACCCTGCTGCGCAAGTGAATTCAATTTAGAGGTGATTACTGCATCATTTGAGGCAATGTTTCTGAAATTGATCCCCCCGATACTAAAAAAGTTGACAAGCTTAGTTTCATTCAACTCATCAATCTTTACATCAGCTCGCTTTATGGCTCCTTGGCGAGAGTCATTGCCATCTTTTCTCTCCGTGGTCAATTCTTCAGCATTCACAGCGCCGTTATTTTCTATGATCCGAGAGCGACCAAGTCCCATAGGAACAATTGACTCCACACTAGTAATAATTTTAAACTCATACTGGGCTTGTGCCTCAGAGAAAAGTGCAATAAATGCAATTAGCAAAAGGGTTTTGGTAGTTTTCATAAAAATTTTTTTTAGAACAACAGGTTCAAATCTCGGTATAATTATCCAAAAAATTTCTTAAAGTATTAGCCATTTAAGTCCTCTAATCCAGTGCCTCGGAAAACCCTACCTAATAATACTTACTCATTTTTGATCAGTTGAAATACAACCGCAGCTGCCACTAATTGAATACAGCCCATTGCTATGAAAAGCAAATCAAAAGAGTAATAATATGCCAGTACCCCACCAACAGCAAAAGCGATTCCAGAAACTAATTGAGATTGTCCGGTGGAAAGGCCCCAAGCATAGGTATCATGTTCTTTAGTCAAACTGGCAGCAAATAAGGAGTCCCAAACTGGTGTTCCAATAGCTTCAGCAACACCTAAACCAATTTGTACATAAAAAAGCTCTAGGGGCGTATCGACCAGTAAATAACAAAATGTCAAAATAGCGTTGAGCAGATACCCTATAAAAAGCAATTTTGTTTTATATCGCTTACGGTTAACAAGTTTACCGATCAGGATATAAAATAAGCCCGTACAGATAAGATAAGCGGACCAAGCCCAGGTAATATCCAGGATATCACCACCGATTTTTTCGGTAAAGATTGCATAAAGCGGCCCCAGCATTCCCTCACCGAAATACCAAATATTGGCACCCCAAAGGAGAATTTTTGTTGTTTTACTAAGTTTCATCGGGGTAAAGTGCTGTAAATAGTAAAGACAAAAAAACTGAATTAAAGTTTAACGTGTAATAGGTGTATTTATAGTTTTGTGGCATTTCTACCAATAAGCCGCCATCCTTTTTTTGGATTAGTCTTTCGAATCCAACGTTCCGCTACTTTTAAATGATATGTATTGCGCTTACCCTGTAGACTAACGTCGATGGTTGCATTGAAAACAAGGACAGCATTATTTTTATTATACACATCCATTGGGTTATAACCATTAATGGTAAAATCATATTTTGCCAACATGATGTTTACGCTATCCTCTTTATAGCTATGATATATGAGATATCCCGATTTGAGATTTTTTATTTGTTCTTTTTGACTTTCAATCCACCCATTACTATGACCATATCGTAGTGCCCTTATAGTACGATTCTTGATTATCTCAACATCGCCTTTCACCAGTGCTTGATGATACTCCATAGCATTAAGCACAAGCGATAAATAAAGAGGTGGGATATTTGAAATAGAATCCAAAGAGATTGACTGCTGACCATCTGCTTTTAATGAACCAAACTCAGCCAAAAAGAGCAATATTAAAATCACAAGAATTCTCATAATAGTAAATTAGTAAAAAAGCCCTGACATTAGTCAAGGCTTTTATCGGGTCGGGACGACTAGATTCGAACTAGCGACCCCTTGCACCCCATGCAAGTGCGCTACCGGGCTGCGCTACGTCCCGTTCCTAGGGAGAATTTCTCCAGGGGAGGGCAAATTTAGCGCTATTTTTCGGATTTTTTGGATCGAGGACTAAGCTTTACCTTTGACTCTTAATGAATATACTCATTAAGCAAGCTCTTGTTGTTGACCCCTCCTCCCCTTACAACAACAAAAAGGTAGATCTCCTTATCGAAAATGGTATCCTCACAAAGATTGGAAAGTTAGATGCTGCTGGTGTTGATAAAACTGTAAGCAGTCCAAATCTCTGTATCTCCCCAGGTTGGGTTGATTCATTTGCAAATTTTGCAGACCCTGGGTATGAACACAAGGAAACTCTGGAATCCGGTGCCGCAGCTGCCGTCCGTGGAGGATTTACTGATGTCTTGATTATTCCCAACACAAATCCTGTATTACATAATAAGGCCGGCGTTGAATACATTTTGCACAAAAGCCAGTTCCTACCCACCACTATTCACCCAATAGGGGCTATTACTAAACAAACGGATGGCAAAGATCTTGCCGAAATGTATGATATGTTTGAGAACGGCGCCGTTGCATTTTCGGATGGACAGCGCTGTATCCAATCTTCGGGTCTTCTTATTAAAGCCCTTCAATATGTAAAGGCAATTGATGCAGTTGTGATTCAAGTACCCGACGATTACAGCATAAACCCAAGCGGACTAATTAATGAAGGAATTACCTCAACACAGCTCGGCTTACCCGGTAAGCCTGCTATCGCAGAAGAGTTAATGGTAGCGCGTGATCTTGCTCTTTGTAATTATGCCGAATCCAAACTGCACCTTACTGGGATTAGCACAGCCAACTCCTTACAACTTATACAACAAGCAAAAAAAGAATCGATATCGGTAAGCTGCTCAGTTACACCCTATCATCTTTTCTTTAGCGATCAAGATCTTGCTAATTATAATACACAACTTAAAGTAAATCCTCCGCTCAGAAGTAGCGCAGATAGAGATGCATTAAAAAAAGCCGTTAAAGAAGGTCTTGTAGACTGTATTGCCAGCCATCACCTGCCTCATGAATCTGATAGCAAAATTGTAGAATTTGAACATGCGCAATACGGTATGATTGGACTTGAAACCGCGTATGCAGCAACCAATACGGCAATGGAGGGATTAACCCCCTTGCAAACTGCAATTCTTTTTTCGCTCAACCCGCGTAAAATTTTTAGACTAGAAAACCCTACTATCGATATAAATCAAAAACTTTGTTTCACACTTTTTGATCCAACTATCGAATGGACACTCACTAAAGAAGATTTGAAATCTCGCTCCGCAAATACACCTTTTTTAGGAACGAAATTCCAAGGGAAAGTAATCGGAACACTTCACGCTAACGCGATTAGCCTTTTTGTATGATTCTAAAACGCCTAGCCTGGAGTCTATCAACAGCCTCGCTTATGATGTACATAAGCTGGTTAGGCTTTGTGAACTACATATCAAATCCAACAAGTACTCAACTTCTGATTTATGGCTTCTATGCACTCAGTACTTGGTTTCTGCTTTTTTTTAATCGGGGAGAATGTCAATCTTTTAAAGACTTTTTCCAGATTGGTTTCAGACATTTCATTCTAGTTACCCTATTCATGGCTTTGTTTACTTATGTCTTTATTCAACTGCACCCTAATTTGGTACAGGAATCAGTGAATCAACTTCGAGCTACACTTCTAGAATCAAATAACAGAACTCCAGCCGAAATTGAAAAGGATGTTAAACTCTTTATAGAGGGATACCCCACTGCGATGGTATCCCGAACAATTTTCGGATATTTGATAGTAGGGAGCTTGGTTACAGCCATCAGCTCCTTCTTGCTTACGTTACAAAAGAAATAATGGATTTATCCTTAGTCATACCCTTACTGAATGAGGCAGAGTCACTTCCAGAGTTGACCCGTTGGATTGAAAAAGTGATGAACGAACATCGATACTCCTATGAGATCATATATGTGGATGACGGTAGTGAGGACAACTCCTGGCAGGTTATTCAAACGCTTCAACAAGAAAACCCAAACGTAAAAGGTATAAAGTTTCAACGCAATTACGGCAAATCCGCAGCTTTGCAAGTAGGATTTACTGCTGCAACTGGAGACATTGTAGTCACAATGGACGCGGACTTACAAGACTCACCGGAGGAAATTCCGGGACTCCGCAATATGATTATGGAAAAGGGGTATGATCTTGTAAGTGGATGGAAAAAGATTCGTTATGACAACACCCTAACTAAAAATATCCCCTCACGGTTCTTTAATGCCGTTACGCGAAGTATGTCAGGCATCCCCTTACACGATTTTAATTGCGGATTGAAAGCGTATCGGAAAAATGTGATTAAGAGTATTGAGGTATACGGTGAAATGCATCGTTATATACCCGTTCTTGCTAAATGGTCAGGCTTCAAAAAGATTGGTGAAAAGGTAGTAGAACATCGTAAGAGAAAACATGGCGTTTCTAAATTTGGTTGGGATCGTTTTGTAAATGGATTTCTTGATCTTTTATCAATTTCATTTGTTGGAAAATTTGCAAAGCGGCCAATGCACTTTTTTGGCTTATGGGGATCTCTCTGCTTTTTAGTAGGCTTCTTTGTTGCTGGATTTTTAGTACTCTCCAAAATAGTAGATACAAACTTTGCATTAACAAACAGACCAGGCTTCTATATTGCGCTTACCTTATTGGTAATTGGCATGCAGTTGTTTTTGGCTGGATATTTGGGTGAACTCATCGCAAGAAACTCCCCCACTCGCAACCAATACCTGGTAGAAACTCAAATAGGTTTTTAATGCCTGGTATAATTATCATAGGTCCGGCGCATCCGCTTCGGGGTGGTGGTATTGTTAGTTTTAACGAAAGGCTTGCCTATGCATTTCAAAAAGCAGGTCATGATTGCGAAATCTGGTCATTTTCCTTGCAATACCCTGGCTTTTTATTTCCTGGAAAAACGCAGTTCGTAAATACACCCCCTCCAGCTGGATTAACAATCCGCACGTTGATTAATTCAATCAATCCCTTGAATTGGATTAAGGTAGGCATACTGCTAAGAAAGAAAAATCCAGCATTAATAATTGTTCGATTTTGGATCCCCTTTATGGGTCCCTGCCTTGGCACTATTTTACGCCTGATTAATAAAAGAAAAACGAAAGTTATCTGCATAGCCGATAATGTAATCCCTCACGAAAAAAGACCCGGCGATTATATATTCACACGATATTTTGTAAAGAGTTGCGATGGTTTTGTAACCATGAGCAAATCGGTATATGATGACTTGAAAAAAATAGCACCTGCTAAACCCACAAAACTCACGGTTCATCCGATATATGATCAATTTGGTCCTCCGCTATCAATGGATATAGCCCGTGAAAAATTAGGTTTAAATAGCCATGATAAAATCATATTATTTTTTGGCTTTATCAGACCCTATAAGGGATTGGACCTATTACTAGCGGCTATGCAAGATCCACGTCTTCAATTGATGGGTGTAAAGTTGCTGATTGCTGGAGAGTTTTATGAGAATGAAAGTCGCTACCAGCAGTTGATCCAAGAATACCAATTAAAAGAACGAGTTATTCTTCACACAAATTTTATTCCAGATGAAAAGGTTGGACTTTACTTATCTGCGGCGGATGTGATTGTTCAGCCCTATAAATCAGCCACACAAAGTGGTGTAACCCCACTCGCCTATCATTTTGAAAAGCCCATGATTGTTACCAATGTTGGAGGGCTTCCAGAAATGGTACCGCATGAAAAGGCCGGTTTGGTTTGTGGACCAATAGCAGTAGAGATTGCAAATAGTATTGAGCTCTTTTATAAAAGAGAGCGATCCTATTTTACCGCAGGCATAAGAGAGGAAAAAAAGAAATATGAATGGTCCACAATGATTGAAACATTATTAACGTTGCATAAGGAGCTCAAATAATGTTTAAGATGCGCCATACCCTACCTCTATTTCTATTCTTTACATTAATGGGAATGTTTAAGATGTCGGCGCAAGTAAATCCCAGCCCTATTTCTGCTATTGCCTTAAAACAATTACAAACCAAAGAGGACACATTAAAAGATTTTGCGTTTTACCTAACTACGGACAGTTTACCGGAGGAAAGAATGATCGCAGATAGTGTTTTTACCCGGACTTTGGTTCGTGCTTTGCAAATTCCACACTCCTTCTACTACCCCTTTGATTCCGTTTTAGGAATTTCAAAAAAGTACGCCCCAGATTCCAGTTTTAGAATTATAACTTGGAATCTTCAATATAACGACTATTATAACCGGCAGCGAGGAGCCATACAAATGAATACGAAAGATGGCAAACTCAAACTATTTCCCCTGCGAGATGCTTCAGAATTTACCGATCACCCAGAGGACTCGATACGAACGGCAAAAAATTGGATCGGTGCCCTATACTATAATATCATTAAAAAAGAGGATAAGGGAAAGTCTTTCTACACTCTTTTTGGACTAGACCCTAACAATGCAAAAAGTACGATCAAATGGATGGAGGTTCTTCATTTTTCTCCTCAAGGAGAACCCATTTTTGGAGGTCCTTTTTTCAGTTTCGAACAAGACAGTATTCCTAAAAAAACACAGCTACGTGTCAGCCTTGAGTATAAAAAAAATACCCGAGTTCTCATGGACTATGTCCCAGATTTAGACTTGATCTTGATCGATCATCTGATCTCAGAGAATGACGATACAGAAAGTCCTTGGACCTTTATTCCTGATGGCGACCAGGAAGGCTTTAAATGGGAAAAAGGAAAATGGATACACATCAATAAAGTGTTCACTCAAAAACTACAGGACGGGAAAGCTCCCCGGGAACAACCTCTTTTTGATCAACCGGGTCAACAAAAGATACCAGCTGTAAAAAAGGGAAACTAACGATTATTCATCCAGTTTTAGCACTGCAAGAAATGCTTCCTGCGGAACTTCTACGTTTCCAATTTGACGCATCCGTTTTTTACCTTCCTTTTGTTTCTCCAATAGTTTGCGTTTACGGCTGATATCTCCTCCATAACACTTGGCAGTTACATCTTTGCGCATAGCAGAAATATTTTCACGGGCTACTACTTTAGCACCAATCGCTGCTTGTATGGCAATTTGGAATTGCTGTCTAGGTAACAACTCCTTTAGCTTTTCACATAGCTTTCGACCAAACTCTTGCGCCCTGCTACGGTGAATCAGTGCGGATAAGGCGTCGACTTTATCACCATTGAGCAGAATATCCATTTTACAAATATCACTTTCTCTGTAACCAATGGGATGATAGTCAAAGGAAGCGTACCCTCTGGTTTGTGATTTAAGTTTATCGTAGAAATCAAAAACAATTTCTGTAAGTGGCATCTCAAAAATGAGTTCAACTCGAGTTGGAGTTAAATAGCTTTGGTTGATTAAGATGCCACGTTTACCAAGGCAAAGTGTCATAATGTTTCCAATATACTCCGGCTTGGTAATAATTTGTGCCTTAATAAAGGGCTCGTCGATATGATCCGTTTTTACAGGATCAGGAAACTCAGTTGGGTTGTTCACAATAACTGTTTCGCCCTTTGTGGTGGTGGCAATAAAACTAACGTTCGGTACGGTGGTAATTACTGTCTGATTAAACTCACGCTCTAACCGCTCCTGGATTATTTCCATGTGCAACATACCCAGAAATCCACAACGGAATCCAAAACCAAGTGCCTGTGAAGTTTCGAGTTCAAAAGTTAGAGAAGCATCATTGAGCTGGAGTTTATCCATACAATCCCTGAGTTCTTCAAACTCATCTGTATTGACAGGAAAAATTCCGGCAAAAACCATTGGCTTTACTTCTTCAAAACCCTTGATTTGTTCTGGAGTGGGATTGGAAGCTAGCGTAATGGTATCGCCAACTTTTACCTCCTTCGCATTTTTTATCCCCGTAATGATGTAGCCTACATCTCCGGTTTTAACTTCTTTCTTCTCTGTCATTTTAAGTTTGAGAATACCAACCTCATCAGCCTCATATTCCTGATTGGTAGAAACAAACTTTACTCGGTCTCCCTTTTTAATGGAGCCATTCATGATGCGGTAGTAGACAATTATACCGCGGAACGAGTTGAACACAGAGTCAAAAATCAGGGCTTGTAAGGGAGCGTCGGGATTACCCTTGGGGGCAGGTATCCGCTCCACTATGGAGGACAGCACCTTTTCTACTCCAAGTCCGGTGCGACCACTTGCATGCAAGATATCTTCCCTTTTACAACCAATTAAATCCACAATCTGATCCTCGACTTCCTCGATCATAGCTCCATCCATATCAATCTTATTGATAACCGGTATGATCTCAAGATTATTTTCAATAGCAAGGTATAAGTTGCTGATTGTCTGCGCTTGAATACCCTGAGTTGCATCTACCAAAAGCAAGCAACCTTCACAAGCTGCCAAGGCACGACTCACTTCATAACTGAAGTCCACATGGCCGGGTGTATCAATCAAGTTCAGGATATACTCCTGCCCATCCGTATGCTTGTAATTAATCTGAATTGCATGGCTTTTAATGGTAATACCCTTTTCTCGCTCCAAATCCATATCATCCAATACCTGATCCATCATATCTCGATCAGAGATGGTGTTGGTGACCTGTAATAACCGATCAGCCAAGGTAGACTTACCATGGTCGATATGTGCAATTATGCAAAAATTCCGGATGTTCTTCATGAATCAGAGGCCGCTTTTAGCGGTGCAAAGGTAGCCCTTTTCAAGCGTTCATTGTGAGGAAAGATGCTTGATTCGGCTCCAGATAGCGTCCATTTCTTCCAGCGTCATTTCACTCAGACGCTGACCACCCTCTTGGGCAGCTTTTTCCATTAACTGAAATCGGGTAATAAATTTTTTATTGGTCCTTTCCAAGGCATTTTCAGGATCCAAATTCAAGAAACGGCCGTAGTTCACCAGAGAAAAAAGCAGGTCACCAAACTCCTCTTCAATACGCTCTTGTCGCTTGGCTTCCTGATTTAGGCCTGGAGTTGACGTTATCTCTTGCTCTAATTCTAGCATTTCTTCCTTAACCTTATCCCATACTTGACCAGCATGCTCCCACTCAAATCCCACTTGTTTTGATTTTTCTTGTAAACGCATAGCTTTAACCAAAGCAGGCAAACTAACAGGCACTCCGCTCAGTACTGATTTTTTTCCTTCCTTCATCTTAAGCTTCTCCCAATTTCTTTTCACCTCATGTTCGTCCTGCACCTTAACATCACCGTAAATATGCGGATGCCGATCAATTAACTTTTTGCAAATACCCTCTACGACTTCATTAAAAGTAAAAGCATTTTGTTCTGATGCAATTTTTGCATAGAAAACTAAATGTAAGAGTAGATCACCCAATTCCTCTTTGATAGCTGACAAATCTCCATTGGTAATTGCATCCGCTAATTCGTACGTTTCTTCAATAGTCAACTGGCGTAATGAAGCAAGCGTTTGCTTCTGATCCCAAGGACATTTTTCGCGCAGATCGTCCATGATGGAAAGTAAACGGCTCATAGCCTGATCTGCGCTATAGGGAGTTGAATTCATAGATCAAATGTAAGAAAAGCTCATACAGCTTATGTTCTAATGAAATCGGAGATTTTCGTTATTTTTACACAAGTAATTTACTATGATAAACGCAGCTAGAATACTATTACTGATCGGTTGTACTTTTACGCTCTTAGGATTTCAGTGCGAAAAGCAAGTCAATGGTCCACTATTAAAGGGGAAGTTAGCAGTCAATGGAATTTGCTCGAACATCACCTTAACACTTGTTGAGGGAAATCTAGATTCAGGACAATTTGAAAATAGCTGGACTGACCCTATTACCGGGATTACTTATCAAAAAGCATTTCGTTTAGCGAACCCTTGCCAATTCCCAAGTCACATTAGAGAGGGCGAAGAATTCTATTTTCGTGTCACTACCCGGGTAAATGAAACATGCGCAACTTGCCTAGCCTATTATCCTACCCCTCAAACGGCTTTAGCGATTCAAGTTGAGTAAGCATCAGATGCGCCAATAATCAGCTCTCCAACTAACAATAGCCTCTTTTATTTGCTTCGCCGTCAATTTTTCATTGAGCGCACGTGCAGCTAATGCAGGAAATTCATCATCCGAGGCAAAGCGCAAAGCAATTATTTGGCTCATTCTCAAGTTTTGATTAAGAACAGAACCGGTCAATCTAAAATGACGAAAGTTTTCCTCACTACGAATTACACGGTCTTGCACTTTTAGGGCATATACTCGTAACAAAGCCGCAGTACTAGTAAGTGTTAAGCTTAAAATAAATTGTAATGCATGTTGCCAAATGGAACCAGTAACAAAAAAAAGAGTCCATCCGCTGGCTACGAGACACCCTATTGCTAATGGTGCAATAAAAAAATGATAGGTTGGGTGTAACCGAGAATGATTGCTTAAGTTTTGAACAGGTTTCATTTTGAATATTTATTGTAATATAAAAAAAGTCCTGTAAAAACAGGACTTTCAAGCAAGCGGTTGTATTGTAACCTCGTCGGTAAAAAAATTAGAAGTTATCGGGCAACGACAAAAATGGAGTTTTACCATCAGTGACAACCAACTTACTGTTGTTACTTCCGGATAAAGCACGGAAAGCTTCAATTTGCCGCAACTTCAAAATAGAAGGCGAAAGCGTTTTGTTAATCGTATCATTGGCCCTACGAGTAGCAATTGCCTCAATTCCCATAGCATTGGCCCTACCCTCAGCCTCAATCTCAAACATTCTCTTTCTAGCTTCTGCCTGTATAATTGCAGCATTTTTTTCTCCCTCG
Organism: uncultured Chitinophaga sp.; assembly: GCA_964576375.1. GTDB lineage: Bacteria > Bacteroidota > Bacteroidia > Chitinophagales > Chitinophagaceae > JJ008. The sequence continues at coordinate 5,564 of CAZNUR010000001.1, read as the reverse complement.
GCTTGAATACGAGCTATTTCTTTTTTCCCCTCCGCTTCAATTATTCGTCTCTCTGCATCTCTTTTTTCTCTCTCCTTTACAAACTCCATTCGCTGGGCTTCTTGCTCAGCCTGTAGTTTCTCCTCAATAGTTCGAGCCAATCCTGCAGGAAGCATGATACTTTTCAACAACACATTGTCAATAATAAAACCCTTTGGCTCAAGAATGTCGACCATCTGCTTACGAATGGCACTCTCAATTATAGCCCGCTCACCACTGTGCATATCTTTTGCGAGAAACTTTGCTGTAATATCGGCTGCAGAGGAACGAAAAACAGGTAAAATCACCTCTGATTCATAATTGAGACCAATTCCTTGTACAATCTTAGGCGCTGCTTCAGGCTTTATTCGATACAAAATGGAAATTTCCGAACGAATAGTCAGCCCCTCTTTTGAAGGCAAGTCTGGCTTGACTTCGATGTTCATTGTACGGGTAGGAACCTTCAAAATTGTCGTAGTAAAAAAATTGTAGCCTTTGGGGCCTTGTTCAACAAACTGAGGGTCGATTTTTCCAAGACGCCTTCTTACCCCCACTTCACCTTGCCTGATTACAGTACAAGAATGCAATAGGATAGATAATAAAATTGTAGCAAGAATATAGTTTCTCATAAGTATAATATTTATGCAAAAAAACAATGGCTCAAAAAAAGAGTTGTAACAGAATTGTCATAAAAAACGCGTTAACAAGAATTTAACTACAAGATCTATTTCAAAAAAAGAGATTTACAAACTAAAATTTACGCTTAAGCCAAAACCCTATATTCAAATTAGACTCATGAGATGTTTTTTTCTTATTTTCTTTACTATTCTTATCTGCAGAAGTATCTCTGCTCAAACCACTACTGCCCCCTTCCCGATCTCATTAAATCCTGGTAATATTTATGTTGGTATTTCTTACCAAAGCAGAATTGTAAATGATCAAAAAATAAATAGTTGGTTTAGCTCTCAAGGAATGGGAGCAGTGAGACGCTCTAGAATGGTGGAATTACTTGCTGGTGGTCTTCTAGGAAACACTGGATTATTTGAATCAAGAATATCGACCATATCCACACCTAGTGAAATTTTAGTATTACAAGCCGGTGTTGGTTTTTTTTCTAAAATCTGGATAAAAAATAGATCATCAGTATATGCAGGAGCGTCGATTTCTTACGAGGTTAACAAAGTGCCGTCAATTAATGAATTTGTTCCATCGTTGTTAAGAGATGACACTGCAAGAGTCCCTTTACACAAACGCGATCAGCTTGACTTAAGACAATCAGGGATTGGTTTTGCCCCTGAGTTAAAATATGTTTATCAACTGGGTAAAAAACCAAGCTATAGATTCAGCTTGTTCTGTTCAACAGGCTTTCAATGGCACCTACTAAGTAAATGGCGATTCGCCTATGAGGATAGAGAGGATCCGGAGCGCGGTACCAGTGGAAGAATACTAATTTCCAAACCAGTGATTCCCTCAATTAATAGAACAACCTTATTCTTTAAATCTGGAGTACTTTTCAAAATCAGGAGAAACTAATATAGTTCAACAAATAAAAATTGGGGGAAAAAATCACATTTGGATCATCCAACTCAAGAATACGCCCTCCTTTCCCCAGTCTTTTAAACTTTTTTCCAGCTCTTTAGAGACAGTTTCGCGGGTGACGAACTTTTTACTCTTGGGCTGCTGAGTTATCGAGAAATCTGGATTAATAAGCTCCAATTTGGTTGCAAAGATCGTTAAGGCTAATCGAGGGATGGCAATACCTAAAATCATACCGGGGAGTCCGTTGAAGTTCTCCGGCCCTCCCAGTACAGGAATTTGATCGGTATAAAATGCAACGACCACCACCGAGTCAGCAATCTTAGTCGTCGCTTTACGGCATTCAAATCCAGCAATATCCCTTGATTCGTTACTTATTTTCCAGGTGAACTTTTTTAAACTATCCTTTATCAAATAGGATTTTTCAAAAACCTGACGACTCATCATAGTGGTCATTCCAATAAAATCTTGAAACACAAAATCACTCTCTGGAGTATTCAAAGGTTGATAAAGGTACTTATTATCCTTATTCTCTTTTTCCTTTTTGTATATGGCTTGCTTTGAATCAAAATCCAACATATAAAAATCAGTCAGCACACGTGGAAAAGTCTTTCTAAATTCTTCCCGCCAAAACTGACCTTCTTCGCCGCTCTCAATCAACTCCATGAGCGTAATTTGACCAACTTTTCTCTCAAAATAAATTCGTCCTTTGTCAGGAAAAGCAGCTTGGCCAAAAACGATATTCACCAAAAAAAGAAGAAAAAATAAATTTAATATGCGCATAAGTCAATAGTTAAAAAAGAAAGTTAGAACCCTGAATTAGTGGGCTTACCATTCTTAGAAAAATTATATGTAAGGCCCAGCAAAGCAAATCGTTTGAAGGTATTGACAGTACTAGCTGAAAGGAAATTTGTAGAAACACCTCTATTTGCATCTCGATTTTCATTAAGCATATCAAAAACATACAAGCGCATCTCCCAAGCGTCACTCTTACCCAATACTTTACGAATGGTTGGACTTAATAAAAACGAGTTTCTAGCCTCGGGAAATACTGGTGTGCGTTGAAATAAAGAAAATGAGGGTTCCAGTTCAATAAAAAGCTTAGCTTTTTTAAAATTCACTTTAAACTGACCCCATACGTTATAAGACCAGAAATTGCCATTGAAATTCTTAAACACCGAAGAATTTGTAAAATTCTTTCTGGCAGTGATAGAAGTATAAAAAGTGAACCACTTTTCACCCCACACATTGAGGTCCAAGGTATAATTTATACCCGTGTAGTTTGTGATGTTTTTTGAGGAATTTATAAAATTGATACTACGGTTCTTATTAACCCCAGTCCTCACAGATGCATTCAAGCTTTTATAAATTTTAATGCCATAATACAAACTGACGTTTCCATTGTAAGTGCCATCCACATTTACATATTGCGTAATTCTTCTACCGTTAACATCTATATCAGTACTGGTAGAAATACCATTTAGACGGTAGGAAAATGACCCCCAAAGTCCGATAGAACGATTCTTTAGAACCTTAAAGTCGTTCGCATTCAAATTAAAATTGTGAGAAAACCCCTGTTTCAAATTGGGATTACCCACTGTTAAATTAAGGGGATCGATATTATCCCTTAAAGGCTGAAGTTGAGTAAGCTGGGGGTTACTGGTTACACCGTTGTAGCTAAAATTTAATCGCCGCTGTGAAGCAGGTGAAAAAGTAAAGTTAGCAGAGGGCAGAAAATTAAAAAAGTCAATAGACCGTTTTTGAGAAGCAACTACATCATTCAGTTTGTATAAAGACTGACCAATAGCCGTGCCAAAAGAGAGATTAAGTTTCTTTTTTACAATTCGATAACTAAGTCCTCCGCTATTTAATACACTGGAATAAATAAAATGGTTACTCAACGAATCAACCGGAGTGACATATGCACCCCCTGCCCCTTTGCCAAATGTATTACGTTCCGCCTCATTACGTCCCACCCCTAAATTGTACTGAAAAATCAAGAAGCTGTTTTTTCCCATAGGTTCAGTATAACTTAATCCAGCTTTTAATTCATTGCTATTTTGATTGGCCTGTTTTTGCTGGTCAATTCGCTCTCGACTTGTAATGGTTCCCAAAGGATCATAGAAAATGTTATCAGCCAACAAAGATCCCTTCTCGTTATTTGAGTTGATATTAAAAGAGGAGGAAAAAGAAATAGTCCTTCCTTTTTTTTCCAACTTACGGCGGTAAGTTAAACTTCCATCCAGCCCATCACCAATATTTCCAAAAGTTCGACTACGGGCGGAGGAGTTTAGTGGAGAGCCATCCTCGCGCATTGTTGCAGCAAGATAATTAGAAGTGGCTTCTTTTTGTGTATGAGCCCCTTTAAAAACGGTCTTAAATAATCCGGTAGAGTCAGTTCCCCATTGATTCACGGTATTAAATTTATATCGACGCTTATCCATCACCTGATCATCTGTGGTTCTAGACTGTTGTGTAGTGCCAGTAAGTAAAGTCGTCACGTCTGTAACCCCATTCGAGACAGTACCTAAATGCTGAAATTGAACAGAATTACTGGTGGTTGTATTCCCTTTTTTATTTGCAAATAATGCCCCGGCCGTTTGTTGGTTGGGAAAACCTCGATTTTCACTAAAGTCATAATCACTAGTCATACTAATTGAAATACCACCTCCATCCAATACCTCGGTGGTTATTTCCCCTCCATCACTATAGTTTCGAAGATCATCCCAGCTTAATCCTTCGAATCGTGTATTATCTGTAGTAAAATAAGCCGCTACCTTTTTCTTTCCTTGAAAAAGGTTAGCCATCAGTTTGGCGGTATTCAAGGAATTAAAATTTGAAGCGGCATCCACTTTACCAAAATAGCCCTTGGTCTTATCTTCTTTCAATTTCAAATTGATCGTTTTCGTTCGCTGCCCATCATCTATCCCCGTAAAGACAGCCTGGTCCGACTTCTTATCAAAGACCTGGACTTTGTCTACAATATCAGCTCTTATGTTCTTGGTAACTACAGCAGGATCATCGCTAAAAAATTCTTCCCCATCCACAAGGACCTTGTTCACTTTTTCTCCCTGTGTGATTATTTCCCCTCTAGAGTTGATTTGAAAATTAGGCATGGAACGAAGCAGTTCCTGCACATCAGCATTGGGAGCCACTTTAAAACTATCGGCCGTATACTCGGTAGTATCTCCTTTCATGCGAATAGCCGTGGTTTTGTTTTTTAACACTATTTCTTGCAGCACCTTTACTTTAGTACTCATAGATAAACTACCAAGGTCAATGTCTTTGTTTTGTATTTCGGTCTTGTCAATCAGGCTGGCATACCCAGGATAAGTTACTAAAATGATATAATGCTGAGCGGGGAGATTATAGATCTTAAAAGCACCATTCTTATCAGCTCGTGTAAAAGCATAAAGTGAGGAGTCATAGCTTCTCAAGAGAGAGATGCTAGCTTGGAATAATACTTTTTTATCAGAAGTATCACTAATTAACCCTTTAATTGAAAAGCGATCTTGTGAAAAAGAATTGAAGCTTAAGAAGCATAAGAAAACAAAAAATGTAAAAAGTAGTTGGCTTGTTTTTGTCATGAAGAAATTTTAGCAAGTGGTTAAGCTTGCAATATCGGCCGCATTTGTAGATTTTACATACCATTCATCATATTTAACGACAGATGACACTTATAAGCATGTAAAAAGATTAATTTTAAAAGTTGTATACAACGGCAGACACTTGCTTTTTTGTATTTCGTTTCTATTAGCTTATTCGCAATTTAGTTTTTAAAGACTGGATTACTTTCAGCAATCCTCTATGTCCTACAAGGAGGCTTACTAATAGAAAAGACCTGGCTCGCTTTGCTCACCTATCCTTTTTGATTGGATGCTTAGAACTGGGTTGTGTTCGCTTTGCTCACACATCGCAATAAGCTGGTCTTACCCAAAGCCCCACACGGCTTCGACGTGGGCGGTCGTTTTCCCTTGTTCGCTTTTGAAAGCAAGCTTTCAACGCTCACA